>CAYUIZ010000059.1:0-18365 GCA_964444885.1 uncultured Sphingobacteriaceae bacterium
TAAGCCGTAGCGTAGAGCAATACCGCACTAGCGGAGCTCTCGCCAATGGCTAAGATCGCAAACAGCATGTAGCCGGCGTGCGAGATACTCGAATAGGCGAGCATCCGCTTCACGCTCTGCTGCGCCACCGCGGTAATGTTGCCAATAAATAAGGTCAGGATAGCCATGACCAGCAAAACCGGCACCCAGAAATCCTGGAGCGGCGTGAAACAGTACAGGAAGATGCGCAGGAAGGCGGCAAAGCCAGCCGTTTTGACCACCGTGCTCATAAACGTCGTGATCAGCACGGGCGCACCCTCGTACACGTCTGGCGTCCAGAAATGGAAAGGGGCAACGCCTACTTTGAATGCCAAGCCTACCAGCAGCAACAGGATACCGCCGTAGAACAAAGGTGATACCGACTGCGGGTTATCCACCAGATACGCCCGGATTTCGGACAAGTCAAACGACCCGGAAGCACCGTAAAGCAGCGCCATCCCGAAGACGAGGAATCCCGTCGAAAACGCGCCCATCAGAAAATACTTCAGCGCGGCTTCATTGGAGGAGAAGTCCTTTTTGCGGATACCGACCAGCACATACAGGGCTACCGACATGATCTCGACACCCATAAATAGCATCACCAAATGATGATAGGACGTGATCAACATAGCGCCTACGAGCGAAAACATCAGCAACGCGTAATATTCGCCTACGTTTTTGTTAGACCGGTCGAAATAATCCCGTAGCAACACAAAAACCAAGGCAGTCAGTGCCACGCACACCGTAGAAAACGCAATCGAAAACCGGTCGAACAGCACCATGCCGTGAAACAGCGGCGCAGCCTCCCCAGTCCAATCGAGCAAGCCGAGTACCAGCACGGCACCCAAACCTAAAAGGCTGACGGGCAACATAGCCCGGTTGGCCTTGAACAAGCCAAGGTATAAAACTAATATGGCTAATAAAGACAGCGTGACGATCGCAACCATGTTCTATATATTATTCTTAATCACTCTCTTCGGAAATCCCCCTACTTACCTTTATTCCGTTTCTCCGATCGAGATTATATCTGTTCCCGGGTATTGATACCCGCTTAAATTTTTAACAATTCCCTTATTGGGCTACTAATTGTACACTGTCGACCAACGCCGTGACGGCCGCTTCTGATAAAGCCAGCAACGGTTGTGGATAAACACCAATGCCAATCACCAGCGCCGTGATAATACCCAGCACAACCAGCTCGGTTCCCTTGGCGTCCGCAAACGACGCAGTGCGTTCGGTCACCTCCCCCAGCATGGTCTTTTGGTACATCCGCAACAGATAGACCGCGCCCAGGATGAGCGTGAGCCCGCCAAACACCGCGTACCATATACCAAAATCGTAGATACCCAATAGTAACAGGAACTCACCGATAAATCCGTTGGTCAGCGGCAGCCCGACTGCGCCCATCACAATGATCAAAAACGCGATGGCCAACTTAGGCGCCGGCTTGGCTATCCCGCCCATATCGCTCATTTGTTGCGAATCGAGGCGGCGGATAAGAATGTCAAGCACGAAAAACAAGCCGACTACGTTAATACCGTGGTTCACCATCTGAACCATTGCGCCCTGCAAGCCCTGCACGTTCCACGCAAACACACCTGCACCAATCAAACCGACGTGCGCGATGGACGAGTAGGCAACCAGACGCTTCACGTCTTGCTGCTTAAACGCAATAATCGACGCATACACAACTCCGATGACGCATAAGACCATCGCCAGTTGCCAATAAGCCGCTACGCCAAGGGGAGCAACCGGAATCAGCCAGCGGATAACGCCGTACACCCCCATCTTCAGCATGATACCCGCCAGCAACATGGTGCCCGCCGTGGGCGCCACGGTATACGTATCGGGCTGCCAGGTGTGGAACGGAAAAATCGGCATCTTGATCGCAAACGCGAGGAAGAACGCCCAGAATATCCAACGCTGCGTAGCCCCGTCCAACGCAAGCTGGTAGAACGACTGCAGGCTGTAATCGCCGCCGGGCGTCTGCAGATGCAAGTAGATAATCGCCACCAGCATCAGCAAGCTACCGAAGAATGTGTAGATAAAAAACTTGATGTTGACCCGTATGCGGTTCTCGCCGCCCCAAAGCGCGCAGATAAAATAAATGGGGATCAGGGCCACTTCCCAACCGATGTAGAAGGCAAAGGCGTCCAGCGCCGTGAACACCAACAACAACCCAGCTTGCATAAACAACACCAAGGCGTAGAAATTGCCCCGGTAAGCATAGCTGAAGGAAGCTAAGATAATCAACGGCACCAAACCATTCGTCAGCAAGACGAGTGGCAAGCTGATTCCATCGATGCCTACATGAAAGTTGATGCCCAACGCGGGTATCCACGCGAAGTTCTGCTCAAACTGCATGGTAGCGTCCGGCACAAAATTCACCACGAAGGGAATTGTCGCCACAGCCGTCACGAGGGCAAACAATAACGCCAACATCTTGGCCGGCTTGTTTTGTCTGACAAAAGCAAGCACCAAGGCCCCGGCTATCGGAAGTAAGAGGAGTATAAGTAAATTGTCCATTTATCGTTGTAAAACGTCTTATCTATTGGCTAAAAACACCATACAAAAGCAGGGCAATAACCCCGATGACCATCCCGAAAATATAGAAACCTACGTTGCCCGTCTGCAAGAGGCGAAGACCTTTGCCCGATTCTGACGGACTGCCTCCTAATACGTTGACAAGCCCATCGATCACCGACCGATCCACCACCCGATAAAAGAAAACCGACAGCTTGTTGAGCGGCTTGACGATTATGGCGTCATAGATTTCATCAACATAAAACTTGTTGTAGGACCAGCGAGCCAGCGTGGTTCGTTCTGCTGCGTCCGGCACGGGCACATGCTTTCCTTTCACGTAGCGGTTATATGCCAGCACAGCCATCACTACCGCCGCCAGAGCCGACACGCCCATCAGGATGTATTCCGTGCTGTGGTCAGGCAATACGGCTCCCGTGCGTGCATTCCCGTCCGCAAAAACGGGATCAAGGAACCCGGCTAACCAGTGGTTGCCACCCAAAGCCGAAGGCAGGTTCAGCACACCGCCGACTACCGACAGCACGGCCAGCACGATCAGGGGTATCGTCATCGTGGATGGCGACTCATGCAAATGGCTCGCCTGTGCCTGCGTTCCGCGGAAGGAACCGAAGAACGTCAGGTACAGCATCCTGAACATATAAAACGCGGTAAACAGCGCACCGATCAGGCCCAGCACCCACAGCAAGGTATTATTGCCAAAGGCGTACGCCAAAATCTCGTCTTTGGAGAAGAAACCGGAGAGCGGCGGAATGCCCGAAATAGCAATCGTGCCAATCAGCATCGTCGCATAGGTTATTGGCAAATGCTTTTTCAGCCCGCCCATGTTGCGCATGTCCTGCTCGTTGCTCATCGCGTGAATCACCGATCCAGCGCCCAGGAACAAGAGTGCCTTAAAAAAAGCATGGGTGAGCACATGGAAAAACGCACCCGTGAACGCGCCTACGCCCAAGCCCAAGAACATATACCCCAACTGGGAAACCGTTGAGTAGGCCAGTACCTTTTTAATATCATTCTGCGTAACCGCAATGGCCGCGGCCAACAGGGCTGTAGCCACGCCGACAATCGCAATCACATTCATGGTCACCGGCGACAGGGCAAAAAGGATGTTCGAGCGTGCAATCATGTAGATGCCCGCCGTCACCATCGTAGCGGCGTGGATAAGTGCCGACACGGGCGTGGGGCCAGCCATGGCGTCGGGGAGCCACGTAAACAACGGAATCTGTGCCGACTTGCCCGTTGCCGCCACGAAGAGCAGCAGCGTGATCAGCAAGATGACGCCATCACCGCCCGCCATGTTCGACGCGACAGGGAAAATACCGCCAAACTCCAGCGTTCCGAACACGCCAAACAACAGGAATACCGCAATGAGAAAACCCAAATCGCCGATCCGGTTCATGACAAATGCCTTTTTCGCTGCACCGGCGTACGAGCTATTCTTAAACCAAAATCCGATAAGCAAGTACGAACACAAGCCCACGCCTTCCCAGCCGATAAACATGACGACGTAGTTGGAGCCGAGCACCAACAACAGCATGAAGAATACAAACAGATTGAGATAAGCGAAGAATTTCGCGTATCCGGGATCGTTTTTCATGTATCCGATCGAATACACATGAATCAAAAATCCGATACCAGTGACGATCAGGAGCATGATAGCACTCAACGGATCGACTAAAAACGAAAGGGAAACATCCAGCGAACCCGCGCTAAACCAGTCGAATATCGGCTGGGTAAAGGATGCGTTCGCATTGGCCTGCCGGGCGGCGTACACTTCCGAAAACACGCCACAACTCAACAAGAAAGACGCCAATACCGTCCCGCTGCCGACCCAGCTCACGACTGGGTTAGGCAAAGCGTTCCTCCCTAGGCCATTGACAACAAAACCGGCCAAGGGCAGTAAGGGAATCAACCAAATTAAATCTATCATGTTTGTTATTGTCTATTCAAATTCTTCGGGCCTCCATCCTGCCCACTTGCACGCCCCGCCCGTTCTAATGCTTGTTCTTAATCTCCCTCAGCTAGCTTACCACCTGAGCCTATTGAGCGCGTTGATATCAATCGAGCGGGTATTGCGGTAAACCATGACGATGATGGCCAGCCCCACAGCGACCTCAGCCGCAGCCAGCGCCATCACAAACAACACGAAGGCTTGCCCCGCGGGATCGTTGCTATAGGCCGAAAAAGCGACTAACAGCAGGTTGACCGAATTGAGCATCAGCTCAATTGACATCATGATGATGATGACGTTGCGCCGCGTGAGTGCCCCTACCACGCCAATGGTGAAAATTATACTGCAAAAAAGCAGGTAATGGTTTAGCGGAACGCCCTGAATACTGGTTATTAGATTATCCATTATACTTTCTTAGGATCTTTTTTTGCTAATAGTACAGCGCCGACCATCGCGGTCAACAGCAGGATCGACGAAATCTCGAAGGGAAGCAGGAACTCATTGAACAGCACTTGCCCCAGGGGCTTAGCCAGGCCAATGTCCGTTGCACCGGCATCACCCATCGGAGCCGACACCTCGATCAGACGCAACGCGCCGGCCAAGGTCACCAAAAAGCAGAGACCGGCGATTACACCCATAAACTTGACCAAGTTGGACTTTAGCGGTTCGGTGTCTTTGTTGAGGTTGAGCAACATCAGTACGAACAGGAACAAGACCATGATGGCCCCCATGTACACGATGAAGTTAACCGCCGCCAAAAACTGTGCATTCAACAAGATGTAGTGGACGGTGAACGTGAAAAACGTGATCACCAAGTACAGGACGCTGTGAACCGGATTCTTCGTGAATATGGTCATTAACGCGAAGAATATAGACAAGAAAGCCACAAAATAGAAGATACTCATACGTTGTCTCGATTTAAATCGCTTTGCTTTGAATTAGGCTAGTTGTTCTTTGCCGGTTTCCATGTCAAACTTGGGCTCCACCAGTTTGTCCTTGCCGTAGATAAAATCCTTGCGGAGGTAATCCGCGGTCACATGGGGACCATCCAGGTAGATGGCTTCCTTGGGACATGCTTCCTCGCACAAGCCGCAGAAAATACAGCGCAGCATGTTGATTTCGTACACGGCGGCATATTTTTCCTCGCGGTACAGATGCTCCTCTCCCTTTTGGCGCTCGGCAGCGATCATCGTGATGGCTTCAGCTGGGCACGACAGCGCACAAAGGCCACAGGCCGTGCAACGTTCCCTTCCGTCCTCGTCGCGCTTCAGCGAATGCTGCCCGCGAAAGTTTTTCGAGTACGGCCGGGTTTGCTCAGGGTATTTAACCGTAGGGATAGGCTTGAAAAAATGCCTCAGCGTGATGGCCATGCCTTTGAATATAGCGGGGAGGTACATGCGCTCCCAGAAATTCATTGGCTTCTGCTCCAATACCTGCTTTCGGTTGGTTAGCGGCTCCATATCGTATTCCTCTCTTTTAGTTCACGCCCAAGGCGTGGATGTCTTTTTTAAAAATATCGGTCAAACAGCAAAGTGATCACGGCGGTCAGCACAATATTGGCAATCGCCAGCGGAATGAGCGTTTTCCATCCCAGATTCATCAGTTGGTCGTAGCGGAAGCGCGGGATTGTCCAGCGCACCCACATGAAGAAAAAGATAAACCCGAAAATCTTCAGGAAAAATGCCAGTACACCAATGATCGTAATCCAATTGGACGAGATGCCTTGCTCGGCAAAGTACGCGCCCAGCTCCACCATGAAGGGGAAGTTGTATCCACCAAAATACAATACGACCATCAGCGCCGATGACACGAACATGTTGATGTATTCGGAGAACATGTACAAGCCCAGCTTCATGGACGAGTACTCCAGGTTGTATCCACCGATTAGCTCGGTCTCGCATTCAGGCAGGTCAAAAGGCACACGGTTGGTTTCAGCAAACGCACACACCAAAAAGATCAGGAACCCTAGGGGCTGCACCCATATGTTCCAGTTCACAAAGCCGGTCTGTTGCTCCACGATTTCTTTGAGCGACAACGACTGGGTCACCATCAACAGCGCGATCAAAGCCAACCCCATGGGCACCTCGTAGCTAATGCTTTGCGATGCGGCACGCACGGCGCCCATCAACGAAAACTTGTTGTTAGAAGCCCATCCGCCTAGCATAATCCCGTACACGCTCAGCGCCACTACGCCAAACATGTACAGCACGGCCACGTTGATGTCCGCTACCTGCAAAGGAATGACGCGGTCGCCAATAACCAAGTCCTGCCCCCAAGGAATAACGGCACTGCCCACACAAGCCGTAATAATGGCAATGGTGGGACCTAGGATGAAGAGGGTCTTGTGTGCATGAGCTGGAATAATCTCCTCCTTAAAGAAGAATTTTCCGCCGTCGCACAGCGGTTGCAGAATGCCAAACGGGCCAGCACGGTCCGGGCCGTACCGATCCTGCATAAAGCCCGCCACTTTACGCTCGGCCAGGGTTGAATACATCGCAATCACAAGCGTGATGACGAAGATAATCGTGACCAGTAAAAACTTTTCTATAACGAAGGCCAATTCCATAGCTATACCTATCTGCTTATCTTGGGTTTATCTCTCTTACGACAATCTCTCCGTGCGCGAAAGCTGTTCCTTGTTTGCTTCCTGCAATTCGAGGTTTTTCTTGATAACCGGCGGCGGAGCCAATTGCTCGTAGTGGTTGGCCGAAATCACCGAGGTATTCTTTATTTTGCGCGGCCCTTCGATCGTCCAGTCCGAAGTTGCTTTTTTATCAAACCGGCACGTATTGCAGATAAACTCCTCCACCTCGCCAAATTCATCCTTGCGCGCCGTCACCCGAATCACTTCCTCGCCTTTGTACCATAGCGCTACCTTGCCGCTGCACGTCGGGCAGTCGCGATGCGCATCCACCGGCTTGGTAAACCAAACCCGGTTCTTGAAACGGTACGTCTTGTCTGTCAGCGCGCCTACAGGGCACACGTCGATCACGTTTCCTGAAAAATCGTTGTCAATAACGTTCTCGATATATGTGGAAATCTCCGCAGCATCGCCCCGGCCGATAACCCCGTGCACTCGTTGGTCGGTCAACTGGTCGGCCACGTAGACACAACGGTAACACAGGATGCAGCGCGTCATGTGCAACTGTACCTTGTCGCCGATATCAATCTTATCGAAAGTACGCCGCCTAAATTCGTAACGGGTTGCCTCTACACCATGCTCGTACGACAAGTCCTGCAAATCGCACTCCCCCGCCTGATCGCAGATGGGGCAGTCCAGCGGGTGGTTGATCAGCAGAAACTCGACCACGCCTTTGCGCGCCTCGATTACTTCCGGAGAAGTGATGTTCTGCACTTCCATGCCGTCCATCACGGTAGTGCGGCAGGAGGCCACTAGCTTAGGCATGGGGCGCGGGTCTTTTTCTGAACCCTTGCTTACCTTCACCAGGCAAGTACGGCACTTGCCTCCCGTACCCTCCAGTTTGGAGTAATAGCACATTGCCGGAGGAACAATATCCCCCCCTATCTGACGTGCGGCGTTCATGATCGTGGTGCCCGGGGCTACTTCCACCGGAATGCCGTCAATGATTACTTTGAATTTTTGGTCGTCGGCCATGTTCCCTCCTATTGCGTCCGAAGCGGGTGTCCTTGCGGCTACGCCTGCTTCTTCGTCGTTCTTAAAAACTATACTACCGGTACTAACGGGTCAGCATAATGGGCCAACCCAAAATTGCGCGTCTGCGCTTCTCTCGCGTGGCTAACGTGCCACTCAAACTCATCCCTAAAATGGCGGATGGCACTGGCCACCGGCCAGGCTGCCGCATCGCCCAACGGGCAAATCGTATTGCCTTCGATATTCTTGGCCACGCTTACCAACAAGTCTATATCGGCTGATGATCCTTGTCCGTGCTCCAAGCGGTGCAGGACCTTTTCCATCCAGCCTGTTCCTTCACGGCAGGGTGAGCACTGCCCACAGCTTTCGTGGTGGTAAAAACGGGTGAAATTCCAGGTATTCCGTACGATGCACTGGTCCTCGTCAAAGGCGATAAATCCACCCGAGCCGAGCATAGTGCCACTCTCGAACCCACCTTCCGCCAAGGATTCGTAAGACATCAGCCGTGCTTCGCCGTTGATGGTCTTGGTGACCAGGTTGGCTGGCAGAATGGGTACGGACGAACCGCCGGCCACAACCGCCTTCAGGCGTTTGCCATTGGCGATGCCCCCGCAGTACTCGTCTGAATAGAGGAACTCCTCCACCGAAAGGCCTAACTCAATTTCGTAAACCCCAGGATTTACCAGATTGCCACCGGCCGATATCAGCTTGGTTCCTGTGCTGCGCCCGATACCGATTTTGGCATATTCTTCGCCGCCATCGTTAATGATCGAGACAACCGACGCGATGGATTCGACGTTATTAACGACCGTAGGGCAGTTATAAAGGCCGGAAACGGCCGGAAACGGTGGCTTTATGCGTGGGTTACCTCGTTTTCCTTCGAGCGATTCGAGGAGTGCGGTCTCTTCGCCGCAGATATAAGCGCCTCCGCCGGGCTGTACATACAGCTCCAGGTCGTAGCCGGATCCTAAAATGTTCTTCCCTAAAAAGCCAGCGTCCTTCGCTTCAGCGATCGCCCGCTCCAGGATGCGGATTTGCGGCATCATTTCGCCCCGCACGTAGATGTATGACGCGCTTGCGCCCAGCGCATAGCTCGATACGATCATCCCCTCGATAAGGGCATGCGGGATATGCGTCATCAGGTAGCGGTCCTTAAACGTTCCCGGCTCAGACTCGTCCGCGTTGCAGACCAAGTAACGAGGAACGCCTTCGGGTTTTGCCAAAAAACCCCATTTCATGCCGGTAGGGAAACCTGCGCCTCCCCGACCCCGCAGGCCGGAAGTTTTCACCTCTTCGACCACGTCATCGGGCGACATCGTTTTCAACGCCTTCTCCACCGCACGGTATCCGCCTTTTTCCCGGTACACCTGGAACGTGTTAATCCCAGGTACGTCGATATGGGTTAATAATAATTTGCGAGCCATAGTAAGTCAGCTATCAATCCTTATTCGGTAATCAAGCGTTAGCCGCCGCTTTTAGTTTCAGTTCCTCGATCAGTTGGTCTACGCTTTCCTCGGTCAGGTTCTCGTAGAAGGTATACTCCGGGCCGATCTGCAGGACCGGTCCGTACCCGCAGGCGGCCATGCACTCTACGCCGCGCCAGCTGAATAAGCCGTCGGGCGTTACTTCGCCAGCCTTCACACCCAGTTTCTTTTCAATATGGTCCATGATCCGCTCGGCACCCACCAAACAGCAGGGACCTGTACGGCATACTTCCAGCACATACTTACCCTTGGGCTCCAGAAAATACATCGTGTAGAACGTGGCTACCTCGTACACTTCAATAGATTCCAAGCTTAAGTATGCGGCCACCTTGTCCATAGCGGGCACGCTCACCCAGCCATATACGGCCTGTACCTCGTGCAACATGGGCAACAAAGCCGACTTCTGCCGCCCTTCAGGGTAGCGTTTGACGATCTCGGCAAACTTGCCAAGCAGCTCGTCCGAAAATTCTACGGGTTCGTTATTTTTTACGCTAAGCATCGAGTTCTCCGGCTATAACATTCAGACTACTCATATTGATAATCGCATCCGAGAGCAGCATGCCGCTGCTCATGGGCGCGTACATTTGATAATTAATAAACGACGGGCGGCGGAAATGCAAGCGGTACGGCGAACGACCACCGTCGTTGATCAGATAAAAACCAAGCTCGCCGTTGCCTCCTTCTACGCAGTGATACACCTCCGACTTCGGCGTGTTTACCTCGCCCATCACAATCTTAAAGTGGTAGATCAGTGCCTCCATATTATTGTAGACCTGCTCCTTCGGAGGTAGGTAGAACTCGGGCACATCGGCGTGGAAGATACCTTTCGGTTCCTTTTCAAGCTTTTCGATGGCTTGTTCGATGATGCGCAGGCTTTCCCACATTTCCCGGTTCCGCACCAGGTAACGGTCGTACACGTCGCCATTGGTACCTACCGGAATGTCGAAGTCAAACTCGTCGTATGAGGAGTATGGCTCAGCCACGCGCACATCATAGTCGACGCCGGTGGCACGGAGGATCGGCCCCGTCCAGCTGTAGTCCAGTGCATCCTCAGGCGTAACGGCAGCTACGCCAGCCGTACGTTCGATAAAGATGCGGTTGCGGTCAAACAAATTCTCAAACTCCCGCAACACCGGCGGATAGCGCTTGACGAATTCCTTGATCTTGGCAATGGAGGTATCGTTGAAATCCCGTTCGAACCCGCCAATACGGCCGATGTTGGTCGTCAGACGAGCACCGCAGATTTCCTCAAAAATTTCGTAAATAAACTCGCGCTCCTGCATGACGTAGAGGAAACCCGAGAAGGCTCCGGTATCTACGCCCAATATACCGTTGCAGATGATATGGTCAGTGATGCGCGAAAGCTCCATCACGATAACCCGCATGTACTGCACACGCTTGGGTATCTCGATACCGAGCAGCTTTTCTACCGTCATGTGCCAGCCCATATTGTTGATCGGCGACGAACAGTAGTTCATCCGGTCAGTCAGCGTGGTAATCTGGTAAAACGGCCGGTGCTCCGAGATTTTCTCGAAAGCCCGGTGTATATAGCCAATCGTCGACACCCCGCTCACGATGCGTTCGCCGTCTACTTGGAGCACATTTTGGAACACCCCGTGCGTTGCCGGGTGCGTAGGCCCCAAGTTGAGCGTAAACAACTCGTCCTGCAAGTCGTTGTCAACAACAAAAGGCTTGTTCGGTGTGCTTGGGGTTATAGATTTGTCGCTCATCTTCTTATCGTCTAATAATCAACAATTACCGGCCAAAGAAATAATCCTTTTTGTCCACCCGGTTGGGGTCTTCCAGCGGGTATTGCTTGCGCATCGGAAATACCTCCATATCGTCAACGTTCAATATCCGGCGCAAGTCAGGATGCCCGACAAACTGGATTCCGAAGAAATCATAGGTTTCGCGTTCCATCCAGTTGGCACCGTTCCACAGCGAGGTCGCCGTGGGTATGGCGGGGTACGGTCCTTGCAAAAAGACCTTGATGCGCGCGCGGGCGCCCGTCGTCATACTATGCACGTGGTACACCACGGCAAATTCCTTCTCATCATCGGGATAATGCACCGCGGTAATATCCGTCAGGAAATTAAACCGCAGACCCGGATCACTTTTCAGGAATTCCAGCACATCCATGATGTGCTCCTTATCGGTTTCAAAGGTCAAGAAGCCGTATGGTTCGCTGATGTCCCTGATGTTCGCTTCAAAGCGCTCTTGCAAGCGCGCGATCACCGTTGCGTTATCTAATTTACCCATTGCTAGTCTACCTGAAATCCATAACTGGCCAATAAGGCTTTATACTCGGGCGTCTGCCTTCTGTTCAGCTTTTCGTCCTTGACGATATCCTGCAGGCGCATTACGCCGTCGAGGATGGCTTCGGGGCGGGGTGGGCACCCAGGCACATACACATCCACCGGGATGATTTCGTCAATACCCTGCAACACCGAATAGGTGTCGAATATCCCGCCGCTGGATGCACAGGCACCCACGGCGATTACCCAACGGGGCTCAGCCATTTGCAGATACACTTGTGTAAGCACAGGAGCCATCTTTTTGGCAATCGTACCCATCACCAGCAACATATCCGCCTGCCGGGGCGAGAAACTCGGTCGCTCGGCGCCAAACCGTGCCAAATCGTACGTAGAACCCATTGTGGCCATAAACTCAATGCCGCAACACGACGTTGCAAACGGCAATGGCCAAAGCGAATTGGCACGTGCCAACCCGATTGCCTTATCAAGTGTCGTCGCAAAAAAGCCAGAACCCTCTACACCTGGAGGCGCTTCTGCTAACTTGATATCACTCATACCTACTCCCTTTTTTGAATGTTTTCAGAAACAAAAAACCCACCGAAACGGATGAGATCGATGAGTTACAAATCTACGATATAAAATACGCTTATTGCGCCCGAAGGAACGTATAATATTATTTAGAAACGTTCTAACCAAGCAGGGTTAATCCCACTCCAACGTCCCCTTTTTCACCTCGTAGATCAAACCCAGCACCAGAACGCCCAGGAAGATGCCCATTTTCCAAAGTCCGTCAAATCCCATCTCCCGGAAATTGACCGCCCAAGGGTACATAAAGATCACCTCGACGTCAAAAATAACGAACAAGATCGCCACCATGAAGTACTTAATTGCGAACGGCCGCCGTGCATCGCCAATCACTTCCACACCCGATTCGAACGCGCCCAATTTGTGCTCAGTCCGCACTTTCGGACCGATCAGGTGCGTGATGATGATCGTACCCACGCCAAAACCGGCCGCGACAATAAACTGGAAAAGAATCGGCAAGTAATCGACCGACGTATTAACTGCTTCTTCCATGCTTTTCTTGTTTTGCTAAGTTCCCACAAAATTAGGCAAATTGGTTTAATATTCCAATGCTAATTTGCCGGCTTGCGCCGCCTGTTCGACGCCCTCGGGACAACCCATCCGCACCAAATCCACGGGTAAATAAAAAGCACCGAATGACGGGGTCATCCGGTGCTTCCTTTCACCGTATTGGCGTGAATAGCTTACTGCTCTGGTTGGAGCAAAACGATGGTTTCGTTCGCCCAAGCGTTCTCAGGATCGTATTTCAGTGTTTCAGCCAGCAAACCGCGGGCTTTTTCGTACTCTTCATTGTTAACGGCTGTAAAGGCCAGTCCGTTGAAGTAGTTTGCCAAGGTAACGCGCGCTTTGTCCAAATCCGCACCTCCCTTTGCTTGTGCCGCTTCGAAATACGTTTGGTAGTAAGGCAAAGCCAAGCCTTGGGACTGCGTCTCGTCGTCCAATAAACGGTTGACTTCGGCGCGGAAACTGTACGGCTCCAAAATCTCTGGTGCACGCTCAATAACCCGTGCAAAAGCGGCATCCGCCTTGTTCAGTAGGTCAACGTTTTTCTCGCCACCGGCATTGATCGCCGTTACGTTTGCATAGTACGCGGCCAGGCCAAAGTAGTAGTTGTCCGTCACGTAGTTCATGGAGCTTTCCGTATTAGCCGCCACTTCGAAAACGCGCGCCGCATATTCGTACTGCTTGTTGTCGAAGAAGTCCATTCCATACTCTTGCAAACGGTCAGCGATGGTTGAATCCATGGCTACGGCTTTCACGAGGTTACCGACGCCTTCATCGACCAATGCACCGGCTTCTTGCGAATCGGCACCGCTAGCGCCAGCCACCTTCAAGTTAGCCAAGCCCAAGTGCAAATAGTCACGCGAAATAATCCGCTCTGCCTCAATGCGCTCAAACAGTCTTCTCAACGCGTCACGGCTTTCGGCATATTGCTCATTTTCGTAAGCTGCGTATCCTAAGTAGCGAAGTACTTTTGGGTTAACGTCTTCGACCTCGGCTAACTGAGCCGCTTGCTCCTGTAGCTCCTCATACGCATCCGTATAAACGAGGAAGTCAGCATAACGGATCCGGTTGTCCACCGAGTAATCCGTTTTGTCCATGTACTGCTTATAGAAGTCCAGGGCGATCTTGTTGCGCTCGTTATACACTTCTTTGGTCGTCGCGCGGTTAGACCATGCGTTGTACGTCTCTGCCAGCTCGCGGTATGTAGGCGCGTAGTCTGGGTGCTCTTCCGCTACGCGCTTCAGGTCTGCAATCGCTTCTTCCCACGCGTGTGAACCCCGAGAGATAACGGCCAACTGGACCTTAGGACGAACCAAGGCATTGTCTAGCGTAGTCGCTTCGCGGTAGCTGCGGTACGCCAAGCTCTTGTTGTCTTCGAAATGCGCATCACCTAACGCCAACGGCACCAATGCATCCTTAGGCGCTTTGGCCTTGGCTTCCTCCAAGTACTTGATCGCGCGGGCATAATCAGGCTGAGGCGCGTCTATGTACGCCCGGCCAATCTGATACAGCTCTTGGTAGTCCCTGCGGCGCAGGTTACGCGTAGCTTCTGCAAACTTCGTCTCTGCCGCCGCGCTATTGCCGCTGTACAGGTCTATAATTCCCAACCCCACAAGATTGAGCTGATTTTTTGGATCGGCGGTCCGGCCTTGTTCGAAAACGATCTTCGCTGAGTCCAGGTTTTCGTTCACGATATGGACGCGCCCCAGCCAGAAGTAGTTCTCGCCGCCGCGCCTGCTTGTCTTGGCGACTAGCTGCTCCAAAATCCCTTTCGCTTTGGCGTACTGCTCCGCGTCGATCGCCTGCTTGGCATCCTCAATATTCTGCGCATGCAAACCAGACAATGCGAATGAAAGGGCCAATCCCAATACTATTCCTTTTTTCATTCTTTTCATCTTAATTAATTAGTGATTTCGTTTAATACGTATTTTCTTCTGTTCATCAACCGTTCCTTCGGCTAATTCCTTCTTCCTTTGCGCAGTATCAATTCCCGGCCAGGCAAACTATCCGGCATTAACCCGGAACGCAAGATAATACGTTGTCCGCGTTCGCCTGTCAGAAAAGCCGCAAAACCCATGCCTAAACCCGCTCTGGGTTCGCCGTTGATGATGTACACGGGGCGCGATAATGCGTAGAGCCCTTCGGCCAAATTTGACTGGCTGGGCGTGTAGAATCCATCGCTTCCTGGCTGCCCATCGATGTTCTTGAGCCCCAAAACCCGAATATTGTCTACATACGCCGCGGTGGTGCTGTCCGTCCGAACGATCCAATTGATTCCCACGACGCCGATCGTACCCGGATTTTCATTAACATATTTTAACACCTCGCGGTTTGATTGCAGCGCATACACGCCCGTGCTGGGAAGTGTGTCAATCTGTGCCAAATCCATCAGATACCGTACGGTACTGGAATTGGCATTGTCAAAAACTAAACGGTTGATCGCTCCGGAGTCGTCTCCTGACATAATGTCAATAAGGTCTGTGACATGTGCAGTCGAGTCAGGTGCCGATCGGTGCACAATCAACGCTACGGCGTCTATCGCAAACCGGTGCACACGCGGACGAAACTGTCGTGCTTCGTAGTATGCGTTCTCGGCAGGCGTCAGCAAACGGGTCAGTACCGCTATCTCGGCCGTATCGTTTAAGAGCGCACTCACAGCCCGGTTTTCAGGCAACCCGACCAGCTCGATACCGGTATTCACGTAGCTGTTTTGAAAAACGGCTAACTGGTCTTCCATAATGGGCATTAAGCTCTCATCCACCACAACCCTCGCGGTTCCGGTCAAAATGGTACTCCTGTCTTTGTCGGGCGCGTCCGAGCACGCCTGAATGACTAGGAAAACCGTTAAAACTGCCGGTAATAATAGTAATTTTTTCATAGTTATGAAAAAAATGATTGCTTTTCGATACCCCAATCCACTCAACGGTTTTGCCAGAGCCTGACAAACCTAAAGAAGGAATAAATGATGAGGAGCGCGCCAAACATGAGGCGCAGGTTCTTATCCATCTCTAAGGGCATGTTCTTCCAAAAAATAATCACTAGGCCCAACACGAAGTAAAAGCCAAACATGAACAGCCCTAAAACAGACAAAAATCGCTTTGTCGGCGATTTCTGTCTGTTTGGATAAGAACTTTCGTTATTTCTGTTGTATGTCAACGTAAAATCCTTTTGTTGTAAATGCTATTGCGTAGCCAAACGGATAGGCAACGTATAGGCTACCCGCACCGGACGCCCGTTCTGAATACCTGGTGCCCATTTAGCCGCTGATTTCAGCAAGCGTACAGCTTCTTCGCCCGTACCGAACTTCAAGTCGCGGTTGACGCGGATGTCCGTCAAGCTGCCGTCGCGTTCCACGACGAAAGATACTTCCACCGTTCCGTTGATGCCATTATCGATGGCAGCTTGCGGATAGCGGTAGTTCCGTCCAATCCACTCACGGAAAGCATTCAGCCCGCCTGGTGGCTCGGGAGCCACTTCCACCGATTCGAAAATCTGGTCAACGTTGCCCGATGATTCCGTTACCTCGGCGTCGATCTTGCCCTCGCCTACGGGCATATCAATGCGGATAGCGGCATTGGGATCCCCCGCGATGGTTTTGGAGCCTGGGTCAGCTAGCTTCAGTTTTTCTACTGTAGGTGGCTCTTCGTCCTGCACCTCGTCTGCCGGCACGACGACCATCTCAGGCATCCTGACCTGATCTACGCGCGGCGGTGGTGGTTCTACTGGAGGCGGCGGAAGCGGTTGCTCCTCGTCTATCGGAGGCGGTTCGAACAACTCGACTTCCGATTCAATGATTCGCTCCACGACGACCTGTTCTTCGGCCACGCCTAACCACCGGGCAATCGATGGCGCCGCAAGTGCCAGCACAAAGACGGACGAAGCGACAACCAAGCCGATATTGGTGGCTTTGGGAGCAAGCTTCCGCAGTTCGTAAGCGCCGTACTCTTTGTTCCGTCCGGCGAAGACGACCTCCATCCACTCTTTTTTGAATATATCTAATTTAGACCCTAACATATAACCTTATCTTTTTAGTTTTTTGGAAAACCCCACATTATCGCCTTATTCATTATACAAGCCATGCTCTTCGAGGAACTCGATTTCGAAAGGCAATATGGTTCCCAGGGTAAAAATCTGTGCATCGACGATTTTCATTTCATCGAGTATCTCCACCAGGTTTCGGTGGGTGGAATGCTCGCTCGGCCGGATGATCACAATCATATCGCTACCGGTAGCCTGGGGGATTTCTTTGATCTTCGTGAGCAATACATCCCGTATGCCGCCTACGCCGTAGTCTACCGTCTCGGGACCTTCAATCGGTTCGGTAAATTCTCCCATATACCAAACGATCTTATTGTCAGAACCGAGCAGAAGCGTCAGGGTGCGGTTGTGCGCCACATCCATCCGGTCTTCTGGATCCTCCTGGTTTTTATCTGGCACCGTCACGTCCATGGCGTTAGGCCTATTGAGTGACGTCGTTAGCATGAAGAACGTGATTAACAGGAAAGCGAGATCCACCATGGCGGTAAGGTCTACCCTACCTCCGGCTTTCTTGCTTCTGATCTTGCCGCCCTTTTTGCCGCCGCCGCCATCTTGATTTAATTCTGCCATTGTTTTTATCTTTATGTATTAGTCAATACCCCGAATGTCTTCGCATTACAAGCTTTTCAACGCCGTAATCAGGCTAAACCTATTCAGGTCCTGGCTCTGAAGGATGTCGATGACTTTCTTGATATCCGGATACTTCTCGTCAGCATCCCCTTTGATGGACACCCGCATCTGCACGTCGTTCAGTTGCGCAGTAGCCGTCCGTGCCGAATGGAGCCAGTGGAACATTTCGTTAGAAAGGTTCTTGGTCGTGTCATTCGGAATGCCGGGCTGCAGGCCGGGCTGCGTCCGGTCGTTCATGTCCATCGCGATCAGTTGCTTGAGGTTGCCAATGGGCACGCCAAAGGAATCCATCAGGCTAAACCGTGTTTTCTCTTCTTCGGTAAAGGGGATTTGGTATTTTTCGGACATCATTTCCAGCATGCGAACCCGGGTATTGGGACCGCTGACGCCGAAGAACAGCTTGCCGCCATCGCCAACCGTAATCATCCCGAAGTTGTCGTCAGGAATCTTGATCTGCGTGACAGAAGCCGGAGTATCCACTGGCAACGGTTCGGGTTGCCGTGCCGTTGCCGTCAATACGAAGAATGTCAGCAAGAGGAACGACACGTCGCACATGGCGGTCATGTCTATCGTGGTACTTGCTCTTTTTACTTTTGCCCTTGCCATTATATATACGCTTTAAAGTTCTTTTTCTTCTTGGTTTCAATAATAAGATGAATAATTGTCCACGATTCCATAAACCGTGGACAATATATTTTCATACTTATTACTTGTGCGAAGCAGCGTACGTCTGTACAATGGAGAATCCT
>CAYUIZ010000060.1:0-18287 GCA_964444885.1 uncultured Sphingobacteriaceae bacterium
GGCTTGTGCAGCATGAGTTGCTCGATCGTCGATTCAATTACATGGAAAGGGTATTTATGCGTTAAGAAATGGTGCGGGCTATCGCCCGTTGGGCTCCACTGGTTCGTGCCGTCAGGTGCTGCGGAGAAGGTTCCGGGGCCGTTGATGTAGAAGTACTGGTTTGGGTCGCGTACGGCCACCAGTACGGCGGTTTGATCCCAGGAGGGACGGCTGGTTTCCCCGTCTGGCGCAAAGGTCCTCAGGTTATATTCATAGGCGCTGGCCACCGGACAGGTACCTGTCGAGTCGCTCTGGGCTACTTGCGCTCCCGTGAAAATCCGCGAGCCGATTTCAAAACCGCTGAAAAGGATGGGCGTAGGCCAATTGTCGACCGTATGGGATGCGGCGACTGCATGTTCGTTGATATTGAACTCGATGCCGGAAGGAAAAGCGCCCGCCATGGAAACCAGCTGTTTTACTTTTGCACGTACCAGGTCTACGCCGTTTAGGGGAGAATGATGGTCGCCGTCGGACTTGAGCAGGGCGCTTAGGTTAGACATGAATCCTACGGTCACGATGGTTACGCTGCCATCGGGCTGGTTCGCTAGCGCTTGGCGATACACTGTCACGGCATCCGGATATTCCTTGCCTACGAGCTCAGGGCCGAACCGGTAAACGAGCGAGTCGTTCCAGCCGTTGGGCGCCACAAAATCCGGTGCGCCTTCCACCGCACGGCCCACGGGCAAATCTCCCCGTTTAAAGTACTGGTTGAGGAGGTCTATCGTGGGCGCCACGAGTGGATGTGCATCGCTGGCAACGGTAGCCAGAAACGTGCACTCGCCACTATCAGCTAGGGCGTGCAGCATAGCGAGCGCCCCTACATCATCATAGTCCGGCCCCATGTCCGTATCGAAGATAATTGCGGGCGAAGCGGCCCAATCGGGGTTTGTGGCGTTACTACCACAGCCCTGAAAGCCTATCAAAATCGCTGCTGTGGCTAAAAGGATACGCGTATTGTACATGTATATCATAAGCCAAGCATAAGGGTTAAGACCAGAATAAAATACGTTGCTAGTTTTTATAGACGGCATATAAGCAAACAAAGTTAATGGGGTCTAACCTGCTGGGCAACCCGCACTATACTGTCGCGACCTGTACTGTCCTGTACGGGAAATAGGGGTAGCGTCGATACACACCGATGACTAGGTCGATGGAGGTTTATGTTCGATCAGTAGGATTTTTCGCTCTTTTTCAATAGGTGTTTTCCGCATCTTATCAACGAAAAAGCGCGTCGTAGGAATGTACGACGCGCTTGTATCTTTATTGCGGAAAGAGCTTATACTTCAAGAAGAAGACGTGCCGGATCCTCCAACAATTGCTTGACCCGAACTAAGAAGCTGACCGACTCCCGGCCATCGATGACACGGTGGTCGTAAGATAGGGCCACGTACATCATCGGACGGATGACCACTTGCCCGTTTTCGGCAACGGGACGCTCGATGATATTGTGCATGCCGAGGATTGCGGATTGGGGCGCATTGATAATCGGCGTCGACATCATGGAGCCAAACACGCCACCATTGGTGATGGTGAATGTGCCTCCCGTCATCTCTTCGATGCTCAGCTTGCTGTCGCGGGCTTTGGTAGCCAACACGACGACCTCTTTTTCGATCTCGTGTAGGGCGAGCGACTCCGCATTGCGGATTACCGGAACGACTAAGCCTTTGGGGGACGAAACGGCAATCGAAATATCGACGAAGTTGCTGTAGACCATCTCGTTTTCCTCAATGCGCGCGTTTACGGCGGGCCATTCGTTGAGTGCGGTACACACGGCTTTGGCAAAGAAGGACATGAAGCCGAGGCCTACACCGTGTTTTTCTTTAAACGGTTCTTTGTATTTGGCACGCAAGTCCATGATGGGCTTCATGTTGACCTCGTTGAAGGTGGTCAGCATGGCCGTTTCGTTTTTCACGGCTACCAGTCGTCGCGAGATGGTCTTGCGGAGCGAAGACAGTTTTTCACGGCGCTCCTCGCGGGCGCCTGCGGCAGCAGGTGCGGCTGTTGGCTGCGTTGGCGCTGCTGCTGGGGCCTCCGCTTTTGGGGCAGGCTTGTTAGCTTCCGCTTTTTCCGCATCCGCTTTCGTGATGCGTCCGTCTTTTCCCGTTCCTTCGACGGAGCCCGGATCGATGCCTTTTTCACGCAGTACTTTGGCTGCGGCGGGCGAGGCCGTGCCCGCAGCGTAGCTATCTTGCTTAGCTGGTGCTGAAGCCGGAGAATCCGCCTGCGCAGTGGCAGGTTGGGCGTCGCTGCTTTCCGTAGCGGCATCGTCGCCCGCTGGCGCTTCGCCTGCTTCGATGCGGGCCACAAGTGCCCCGATCTCCAGCGTATCGCCTTCCTGGGCAACTATGCGCAAGATGCCTGCTTTTTCGGCTGGCAGTTCAAATGTCGCTTTGTCGGATTCCAACTCGGCGATATTTTCGTCCATTTGTACGTAGTCGCCGTCTTGCTTTAACCACTGTGAAAGCGTGACCTCAGCAATGGATTCGCCTACGGCGGGGACTTTGATTTCTATGCTCATCGTGTTGTTTGTGTATGGGTGCTCTGTTTGGTGACTAATCTACTTTTGCTGCCTCAGTGACATTTTTCTTAACCTTTTTGCGAACTTCAGGTCCTGCGGACGACGCTTCGAATGCACGGCTGACCAAAGCCAGCTGCTGCGCAATGTGCTGTTTTTGATAGCCTGTCGCGGTACTACTGCTCTCCTTTCTGGAAATAATGTCCAGTGTGACGTTCCGGTTGCGCAGTTTGCGGCAGATATACGGCCATGCGCCCATGTTTTCGGGCTCTTCCTGTACCCAGTAAAAATCCTCCGCATTTTTATACTTGTAGCGGATCGCGCGCAGTTTGTCCATCGGGATGGGGTAGAGTTGCTCAACGCGCACAACGGCTACGTCCTTACGTTCATCGGCTTGCTGTTTTTCCAGCAAATCGTAATACACCTTGCCCGAGCAGAACAGCACGCGCTTGACATCGGCCGACTTCACGTAGCTGTCGTCAATTACCTCCTGGAAGGTTGTCTTGGTCGAAAACTCGCTCACGTCGCTGACGACCTTAGGATGCCTTAGCAAACTCTTCGGTGTGAATACGATCAGCGGCTTGCGGTACTCGCGTTTCAGTTGCCTGCGCAGCACGTGGAAGAAGTTGGCAGGTTTCGTACAATTGACCACCTGCATGTTATTTTCGGCGCATAGCTCCAAGAAACGCTCGATGCGTGCGGATGAGTGCTCGGGGCCCTGGCCTTCGAAGCCGTGGGGAAGGAGCAGTACCAGCCCGTTAGATCGCCTCCATTTGGTTTCGGCACTTGAGAGGTATTGGTCAATGATGATTTGTGCACCGTTAAAGAAGTCGCCAAACTGGGCTTCCCAAATGGTAAGCGCGTGCGGATTGGCCAGCGCGTAACCATACTCAAAGCCCAAAACGCCATATTCCGATAGGTGGGAGTTGTAGATGTTGAACAGGTTTCCGCCGTTGATTTGACGAAGCGGGACGTATTCCTCTTCTGAATCTTCCAGCGTGATGATCGCGTGACGGTGCGAGAATGTACCGCGTTCTACGTCCTGCCCACTGATTCGCACGCGCTTTCCTTCGTCTAGCAGGGTTGCGTATGCCATCAGCTCAGCCATGGCCCAGTCGAAAGTTTTCTTTTCGACCATTTTCAGCCGTTCGTCAAACAGGCGCAGTGTTTTCCTGAAAAACGTTTTGTCTGACGGAAGCGTGCTAATTTCTTTCGCCAACCGCAGGAACGTCGACTGCGAGACGCCGGTTTTAGCAGGCACGAAAATATCTTCGTACTTCGCGCGGCGAATGCCTGACCATGCGCCGGAGAACATGGGATTTTCCTGATCGATGCTTTCGTCTTCTTTCGATTCGTCTAGCCGTTGCTGCAACAGCGCGCGGAAATTCTTTTCCATCTCCTGCGCCAAGTTGGCGTCTACGCTACCGTTCTCAAGAAGCTGTTTGTTATAGATTTCCCGCGGGTTGGGGTGCTTTTCAATGCTCTTGTATAGCAACGGCTGCGTGAACTTCGGCTCGTCTGCTTCGTTGTGCCCATAGCGGCGGTAGCAGAGCAAGTCGATAAATACGTCCGTGTTGTATCGCTGGCGGTATTCAACGGCCAAGTTGATTGCGTAGACTAAAGCCTCGGCATCGTCGCCATTTACGTGGAACACGGGCGAAAGCGTTACCTTGGCGATGTCCGTGCAATAAGTCGACGAGCGTCCGTCGCGGAAGTTTGTCGTAAATCCGACTTGGTTGTTGACAACGATATGAATCGTGCCACCCGTTTTGAACCCTTCCAGTTTCGACATCTGAATGACCTCATACACGATGCCTTGCGCGGCGATGGCTGCATCACCATGGATTAGAATCGGAGCAATCCGGTTTGGATCACCGCCATATTTCATGTCGATCTTGGAACGCACAATGCCTTCGACGACCGGATCCACAGTCTCCAGGTGAGATGGGTTGGGGACCAGGCTCAGGTGCACGTCCTTACCGCCATGCGTCTTGATGTCCGTTGAAAAGCCCAAGTGGTACTTGACGTCGCCGCCAAAATCCTGTTGGGGATCGTCGCTGTATGTTTTTCCTTCAAATTCGGAGAACACGCTTTCGTACGACTTGCCCATGATGTTGGTTAGTACGTTGAGGCGGCCCCGGTGCGCCATGCCGAGGACGAACTCTTCGATGCCTAAGTCGGCACCACGGTTAATAACCGAGTCAAGCGCAGGGATCAGGCTTTCGGCGCCTTCCAGCGAAAAACGCTTCTGTCCGAGGAATTTGGTGCCCAGGAAGTTTTCGAATACGACAGCTTCATTCAGCTTTTGCAAAATCCGTTTTTTCTTCTCCAGCGAAAAGTTGGGCGTATTGCGCTCGATTTCCATCCGTGTGGTCAGCCATTTTACTTTTTCAGGATGGCGTACGAAAAAGAATTCCGCACCGATGGAACCGCAGTAGGTGTCTTCTACCAGCTGGCGGATCTCGCGTAGGGTAGCTGGCCCGAGGCCGACTTCTACACCCGCATTGAAAACGGTGTCCATGTCGTCTTCAGACAGGCCGAAGGTGGCCAATTCCTTGCCGGGGAAGTACTTCCTCCGTTGCCGCACCGGGTTAGTTTGGGTAAATAAATGCCCACGGTCGCGGTAGCCATTGATCATGTTGAGGACGTTAATCTCCTTCAATACATGGTCTGGTGCCACATTAGACTGCTCCGAGGCCCCGTTTTGACCAAAATCGAATCCTTCGAAGAACTTCTGCCAGCCGAAATCAACCGAGTCCTTATCATCTTTGTACGCGTGGTACAGTGAATCGATATAGGCCGGATCGGCATTGCTTATATATGAAAACTTGCTCATTTGTTTTATTATACGAAAAGGTACACAAAGTTATAAATTATTGCTGCATGCCATAGCATACTCGTGCAAATTTACGGCCAAACCGGCATCGCGGACGGAATCTCTTTTTTCTTGCGCGGTTCACCACCGGGGCTAATCCGCCAATAGCGAAAGCGACGGCTCCAGCCGGCGGATAAGCCGTTGCAGGTCTGCTGGCTTGTTTTCGCGCTGGCTGCTTCCTACGCCGGCAATGTGCGCCCAATTGCCATAGTTGTTGGCGGGAGTGTAATCAATCAGCTTTTCTTCAAACCACGCCGCGCCACGAAGCCAGGGGATACGGAGTTCCTGTGTCAGGTAGGAGGCCACAAGGACGCGCAGCTCGTCGGGCATCCATCCGGAGGTGTTCAGCTGGCGCATGCCGTAGTCGACGAGCGGCTCGCCCGTGCGGGCGGTTTTCCATTGTTCGAAGCGCTCGTCGTTATCGTCTGGGTCGTATGGGATATCGTCTGCCAGACCCTGGGGGTGGAAGAATCGATTGCCGTGTTTCTTGAACATAAACCGGTAATAGTCGCGCCAAAGGAGCCTCAGTATATTCGCGTCGACTTGTTTCTTTCCCAGCCACGCTTCGGCAGCTTTCACTTTATGGAAAAACAAGTTGGGTGAGAGTGCGCCAACCGCGATGTGCGGCGATAGCAGGCTGTACGCAGGGGCGTTATGCGGCTCGCTGAGGTATGTGGCTAGGGCTTGCAGCGCAGCGTCTTCGCCCCCGCGAACCGGCAATTCACTTGCGTGCGCTACTTCTTCTTTGGTATAACCCAATTGGGTAAGCGTAGGCACGGCGGTTGCCTCCACATCAGTAGGCAATACGACTGCGCCCGGGTTGGGCAGGGTAGGGCGGATGCTGCTCTCGCGTTCGGCTTTCTTGCGAAATGTAGCAAAGGCATCCGGAATGTCTTTGATGGGAAAAGGGAGGTCTTCCTTGTGGTACAGCGTGTGCCCGATATAGTGCCGTAGGTTAATCTGTTGCCCCCACAATGCTTCCTCTACCCACGTGGATACTTGGGTTTCCTCGAAAGCTACCTCGCGGTGGTGGTACACTTCGTCTGCTTGGTGACGTCGGGTGAGCTCAGGCAGGATTTCTTCGGGCTTGCCCACAGCAACGAATAGGTCACTTCCGGATTGCTGCAGCGCACGTTTCAGCGCGGCAACGGTTTCGAGTAGAAACGCGGCCCGCAATACCCCGGTTTTTCGGGTGCCGAACAGCCCTTCGCCAAAGTGCCTTGGGTCAAAGCAGTACACGGGAATCACTTCGTTTCCATGCTCGGTAGCACGAAGCAGCACTTCATTGTCATGGATACGCAAGTCGTTCCTAAACCAAGCTATAATAGTCTTCCCCCTCATATTACGCTCCTGTAAACGGTATGTCACTAAATGGTACAAATATAGATTTTTAATGCACGAAAGTGGCTATTTTGGGGGGTATAGGCCAAATATTGACAATAAATATACAATTGCCGGGCGGGGGCGGCCATTTGCATCAGTGTTGCCGAGCGTCGGGATTTTTTTTAGAATTCGATAAACTTATTGGCAGCAAATCTGTACTTATATTATTATCGTGTTATTTTTGCAGGAATGAATAACTTGGGGGTGTGTAGAACATGGATGTACTGATAACCGGCCTTAACAATTACTTGGCACAGGACGTAGCTATTTGTTTGGCGACGTATGATTACCGAGTCACGTGCTTGGTGCGCAATAAGCGCCATGTGAGTCGCGTGGCCGAGGGCAAGTACGGGATTAATCTGGTGGAAGCAAACCTGTTTCGTGAGGTGAAGGATGTTCGGATATCGGCCCAAACCAACGTAGGTTTCTTTTTCAGCCAGTCGCCGGTTAATGATTCCGAATTGCGCATCAGCATGGATATGCTAGCCCTTGACCGCTATTTAGACATCTTGCGGCAGGCCAATTGCGAGCACTTGATTTACGTCACCAAGCTCTTGGACGACGGCCGTTTGCATCTGATCCGTCGGCACCTTTTCAATTCGGGTTTTACGCACACCATCGTCCGCGTGAGCAACATTATCGGCAAAGGCTCATCGCTGATGCGGGTTTTCTCGCGCTTGGAACGCCGGCCGCTGATCATGTTCTCCAAAGAATTCGAAACCAACAGTTGCCAGCCGGTGGCCCTGTCCGATGTCTGCCGCATTCTGCATGGCATCATGCTCGACCCGCAAGCTTACGGCCAGGTACTCGATATCGGTGGCAAGGAAGTAATGACATATCGGGCTATGTTTGAGCGGTATTTGAAGGTCATCAACCGCCCACGACCGGCGTTTCGGCTGCCCTTGCGCAGTTCGCGCGTCACATCGTTCGTTTACCGCTATTTTTATCGCCTAGAACACGACTTGGTCGAAGCATTAGAAGCTAACATCGGCCACGATGTGGTGTGCAAGCATGGGAAGCTGGCGTTGCAGCTTCCCCTGGAAATGGTTCCGTTCGACGATGCGGTCAGGCAGGCGTTAGGCATCCCCGACAAAGGCAGGAACACCGGCCGGAAAACCAAAAACTTTTCACTATCGGATGAATAAGCGTGTGTTGATAACGGGAGGCAGTGGCCTGGTGGGAAGTCACTTGTGCCGGGAACTGGCTAGCCGAGGCTATGGGGTTCATGTGCTGACACGTGCCACGGATAAGGCCGACGAAGGGCCGGCTCGGTACTTCACCTGGGACGTCGAAAAAGGGCGCATGGATCCGGCTTGCCTGGAGGGCGTAGCCTATGTCATCCACCTGGCGGGTGAAAATATAGGCGCGTTGCCGTGGAGCAACCGCCGCAAAACCGCCATCGTCGATAGCCGGATCGATTCGATTGCCATTCTCTACCGCCACATGGAAACAACCCCAAACCAAGTTCAGGCCGTGATATCCGCATCGGCCACGGGCTACTATGGCGACCAAGGAGCCGAGGTGCTGGCCGAAGACCACCCGCCCAAGGATGGTTTTTTGGGCGAAACGTGCGTGCGTTGGGAGAAAGCCGTACGGGACGGGGAACGCTTGGGCTTGCGGACGGTAAGCCTGCGCAGTGGCGTCGTGCTGGCTCCATCGGGAGGCATGTACGGCAAAGTTCGTTATATGGCCCGTACCGGATTGGGTGTTGTCTTCGGAAACGGGCAGCAGTATTTGCCTTGGATCCACATTGATGATGCGGTGCAGGCCTACATCCATGCCATGGAAAGCCCAGCGATGTCCGGCGCGTATAACCTCGTCGCGCCCGAACAGGTGACCTTTGCCGATTTCACGAAACAGTTGGCTGCCTTTTTTGGCAAAACCGTCTGGACACCCCCTATACCTGTTTTTATGCTCAAAATCGTGATGGGACAGATGAGCCAGCTGCTGTTAGACAGCACCCGGGCTTCCGCCAATAAGCTGTTGAAATCCGGATTTTCGTTCCGCTATCCCACACTCAAGTCGGCTATCGCCCGATGCGAGGAAAAAGCGGAAGCCGACTAGCACTAGCGGCTCTTTCCTTTGATTACCGATTTTCCATCCCGGCCGGGCGATCCCGAATAGATCGTGCCTTGGGGCAGCGCGGCCAATGGCCTGCCGATAATCGAGGGGTTTATCCGTCCGTAAATGTGGCGGATTTCAGACTGTGGGTTGTTGCGGTAGCCGCCTGCGCGGGTATCTACGGTTAAGTAGTTCTTGCCACGCCGGTTTTCGGTTTGCGGCACGATGCCTGCTTCGTCATAGTGCAGGGTCACATCCCCGCCATTGCCGTTGGGATGCGTCCGGAAGCCGTTGTTGGCGTCCATGCCACCCGCGAGGACGAATAATGAGCCTAACTCGTCAAAACGAATGTCGATATCGAAATCCGTACCGTTGTTTTTTCCGTCATTGCCGAAAATAGAAGCACGGTTGCCGATAATGGCATGTTTCACTACTAATTCTACGTCTTTTTTTCCGACAAAGCGGATGCTTGACCGGTCTGCCATGATGAGCGTGTCGATATACAGCGTCATGGACGAATCGCCACGGCTGAATATTTCGCTGTCGCGTTTGCCAATTTCCAGCGTGGCAAGGTGCACCGTAGTGCGCTCCTGCGCTTGGCCGAAGGCGGTTGCCATGATCAGCATGATCAGGCTTGCGATGAGGGTTTTCATATCTTTTCTCCTTTAATGCCTACCCAGTTTAGACAACCAGGTAGGCAAAAAGGTTTAATTGACATTGAGGCAGGCGAGGTGCCTGCCTACGTATGACGGAAGGTTAGGACAATCCCAACAACTCCCTGTTCAGGGCTTTGTCAACGCCGGACGCCGCAAAGTCGTCAAACGCTTTGTCGGTGACCTCGATGATGTTTTTTTGAATAAACGGCGCACCTTCGCGTGCTCCGGCTACGGGGTGCTTGATGGCGCATTCCCACTCCATGACGGCCCATCCGTCGTAGTCGTAGGTGCTTAATTTGGAGAAAATGCTTTTGAAGTCGACTTGTCCGTCGCCCAGCGACCGGAACCGCCCGGCCCGGTTTACCCAGTCTTGGTAACCACCGTATACGCCCTGGCGTCCGGAGGGGTTAAATTCAGCATCCTTCACATGGAACATTCTGATGCGCTCGTGATAGATGTCGATAAACGACAGGTAATCCATACACTGCAACAGGAAATGGGAGGGATCGTATAGGATACAGGCTCGCTTGTGCCCGTCCAGTTTTTCGAGGAACATTTCGAAGCTGATGCCGTCGTGTAGGTCTTCGCCGGGGTGAATTTCGTAGCACACGTCTACCCCCTGTTCGTCAAAGGCGTCGAGGATGGGGCGCCAACGGGCGGCCAGCTCGGTAAATCCATCTTCGACAAGGCCAGCGGCGCGCTGTGGCCAAGGGTAGACGGTAGGCCACAATAGGGAGCCGCTGAATGTGCCGTGCACGTTGAGGCCCAGGTTGCGGGAAGCTTTAGCCGCATATTTCAGTTGCTGCACGGCCCATTGCTGGCGGGCAGCGGGGTTTTTGTGATATTCGGCCGGCGAAAAGCCGTCAAACAACCGGTCGTAAGCGGGATGTACCGCCACAAGCTGGCCCTGCAAATGGGTAGACAATTCCGAAATCGTCAGCCCCGCTTCTTCCACAATCCCTTTAATCTCGTCAGCATAGTCTTGGCTTTCGGCGGCCTGCTGCAAATTGATCAGCCGGCTGTCCCAAGTGGGTATCTGTACACCTTCATAGCCTAAAGACTTGGCCCATTTGCAAATGGCTGCCAAACTGTTGAACGGCGCTTCGTCACCGAGGAATTGAGCTAAAAAAATACCCGGACCTTTGATTGTTTTCATGATTGTCTATCTGTTTTAAGGTTCTTATAAATGTATGCTTCCCAAAAGTATAAAAATATATGGCGATTTCCTACCTGTGCAACGCACGCAAAAATAATCCGTCTATTGTAACATAGTTGGCGTTTGCCGCTCTTAATCGAGTGGGCCAAAACGATTGGCCAAAACGATGCATATCACACAAAATAAAAACGAAACCGTACACAAATGAACAAAATGATGTTGGTGCCTGCATTGCTACTTTGGGCAACGGCAGCTTCGGCCATGGGCTATGACGCTACGCACGCGATCTATGCCGACACGCTGAAACCGAAAATTGACACTGCCCAGGTCGCAGACACCGCCAAAGCCGCGGTTGCCGATACGGCAAAAGTGAAAGAAGACGAAGGTCCCAAAAAGCCCACCATCGCGGATAAAGTGAAGGCGAGCGAGAAAATCGATGGGCTTTTCACGTTATACCAGGACACGGTGACCGGCGCGGTACAACTGTATATCCGCAAAGACCAAATCGGCCAGCCGCTTATTTATCAGAGCTTCTCCATGCGGGGGCCAACCTCCTTGTACCTCAACCAGAACATGATCCGGAACACGTGGCTGTTCACCATTGAGAAAACGCGTGACCGAATTGAGTTCGTGCAGCAAAACACGTCATTTTATTACGACCCGAGCAATGCCGTGAGCCTGGCAGCCAACGTCGACGTTGCTGCGTCCATCTTTTTTATGGAGAAAGTAGCGGCGGAGGACGACAACGGCTACCTGATTGGCGTGGATGGCCTCTTTCTTAGCGACAAGCTCGATCCGGTCAAGCCTACGATGCGGCCGGGGACGCCGCCCGGCGCTACTTTTAATTTGGGCAACCTCAACACGGGCAAGTCAAAGTATGAAGCCATCCGGTCGTTTGCGGGCAATACCGACGTGGTGGTCAGCCTGGCCTACGATAACCCTGCGCCGCTCAATGGCGGGGGCAAGGACATCACGGATGCGCGGTACGTGTCCGTTGCCATGCAGCACTCCTTTATGGAAGTGCCCGACAATGACTTCCGTCCGCGCCGGGACGATCCGCGCGTCGGATATTTCGGTGCCGAAGTCAATGACTTGACCTCGACCTCCGCTACGCCATACCGCGATTTTATCAGCCGCTGGCACCTCGAAAAAAAGAACCCGAAGGCCAAGCTCAGCGAGCCCGTTGAGCCCATCGTTTTTTGGATAGAGAACACGACGCCCGTCGAATACCGGCAGATTGTCAAAGAAGCCGGCGAGAAGTGGAATGAGGCTTTTGAAGCGGCGGGTTTTAAAAATGCCGTCGTCATGAAGCAGATGCCCGACGATGCGACATGGGATCCAGCGGATATCGCATATAATGTGATTCGCTGGGTTTCATCGCCTTATCCTACCTACGGTGCTATCGGTCCCAGTTTTTTCAACCCCCTCACCGGGCAGATCCTGGGCGCCGACATTACCGTGGAGTGGCGCAGTGGCGCGGGTGTGAGCGCCATGGACGAACTATACAATGGGGCTGGAGCGGCGGCAGTCGAACTCCCTTGGGAACAAACCGACCAGTTGGTATCGCATCGCGATGTGGCGGCATATCCCGGATTCCATAAAAACCACGTGGCTACCTGCATGCTTGCGCAATCCTTAGTGGCCCAATATCAAGTGGGGTTGGCGTCCATCGAGGCGCTGGACGCTAACCTAGCGCCGGCAGCCCGCGAAGCGGAGGTCAAGGAGATGCACAAGCAGTTTCTGTATTACCTCATTTTGCACGAGATGGGCCATACCCTCGGGTTGAACCACAACATGAAGGCTAGCCAGATGCTTAGTCCGGACGAGCTCAACGACCGCTCCATTACCCGCAAATTAGGCGCGCAAGGCTCCGTGATGGATTACCCGAGCATAAACGTCGCGCTCGACCGGAGCCAGCAAGGCGATTACTACACGACCAAAGTGGGGCCATACGATGTTTGGGCGATTGAGTACGGATACACGCCTTTTTCCGCTACAGAGGAAGAGGCGGGGTTGCAACGGATTCTGAACCGGAGCACACATCCGCACCTGACGTTTGGCAATGACGCTGACGACATGCGTAGCCCCGGCAAAGCAATCGATCCGCGGGTCAACATCAACGACAATTCGAATGATATGTTTACGTACGGCGAACGGAGGTTCCAGCTCGTCAATGCCTTGATCCCGAAGCTAAAAGACCGTTTCAGCAAGCCCAACCAGAGCTACCATGAGCTTCGGCAGCGCTACCTGCAGGTCAACGCGCAGCGCGTTGACGTGGCCAATGCATTGAGCCGTTATATCGGCGGCGTGTACGTAGACCGCAGCTTCGTCGGACAGGATACGGATGCGCAACCATTTACGCCCGTGTCCGAAGCGGATCAAAAGCGGGCATTGGCGCTACTAAACACGTATATCTATGCGCCGGATGCGTTTGTTGCCGACGCCGAGCTGTACCCGTATTTGCAACAACAGCGGCGCGGATTCAATTTCATGAGCGGCACCGAAGACTTTAAGGTGCAGAACACGTACATGGGCGTGCAGCTCAATACGTTGGCGCATATTCTGCATCCCACCACGCTGATGCGGATAAGCAATAGCGCGATGTACGGCAATACCTATTCGGTAGCGGCGATGATGGAAGACCTGACGGGATACGTTTTCGATGCGGATATGGGGGGAGAAGTCAATTTGGTTCGCCAAAACCTGCAAACCGAATACGTCAAGGCGGCGACCCGCATCGTGAATGCGGAATCGGCCTACGACAACGTGAGCCGGGCGTCGGCGCTGTACACGCTCCGCAATGTGCGGGGCAAACTAGCCCAAAGCCTGCCGGCAGGGGACACCCAGACGCAAGCGCACCGCGCCAACTTGGTGTTCCTGATTGACAAAGCATTGTCCGTAAATAATTAGTAGGATTTTTTGAAGTAGATTTGATGATTGGTCGCCGGCTCCGAAAAGGAGGCCGGCGATTTTTTATGCTTGCTTACTATTAGGTCAGACTGGCTTGACGCCGTTTGTGTCCGTATTCCGTTGTGGGCCAATTGATTGCCTGTGGCCTTATTTGTTCGCAAGGCTTGCCTTTGTCTGTGGAAATCCTTATTTTTGCATGGACAGCAGTTTGTATGTTATGGCTATAGCAATTAAATCGATACCCGTTTTGACGACAGAAGCAGCAAAAGCTTTCGAAAGGAGGGTGTATGCCAATAACGAAAAGCGGGCTACTGTTGATTTCTCAAAACAAATTAACCACGCGAGCAGAATCTTGGCAAAAGCTAAGATCAAGTAAACCGTTCGTTTTGCTTTTAGACGAGTGCACACTCCAACCGTACAGCGAAGAATTGCTGAAAGCAAGCAATCCGTTTGATTGTGGGGATACGGATCTAAACGATTTTTTCGCCCATGACTCACTGCTGTACTCCCGAAATCTGATGGGTAAGTCTTACTGTTTCACGCTTGACGCAGATCCAAGGATCATTGTCTGTGCGTTCACCGTGTCCAATGATAGCATCAAAGTGGCGGATTTGCCGAATGCCAGAAAGAAGAAGGTGACCAGACTCGTTCCGCATGAAAAGTAATTTAGGAGCTACCCGTCGGTGTTAGTTGGCCGTTTGGGTGTCCATAAGGAATTTCGTGGAAAAGGGATTGACCATGAACTTATGGATTTCATTAAGGCCTGGTTCGTCGATGACGGCAATAAGACCGGGTGCCGGTTTGTCGTTGTAGACGCGTAGAATAATGTCGACGCGCTTGGGTACTATGAGCGCGAAGGGTTTAATTTTCTTTTCAATACAGCGGATCAAGAAAAGGCGTACTTGCATTTGCCCCAAGAACGAGCCCTTAGCACACGACTGATGTATTTTGACCTCATAGTGCTGACCGCTTAACCACCGAGATCAGGTTGGTAGCATGGTTGTTGCATGCCCGCATCCGCTCAACATGCACAATGGCAAGTAAAGAGCTATTGGTAAAGTTGGTTCAGCCTCGTGGCGTTGTCTGAAAGCAAGCAATCCATTCCCGTCCAACCTTTTTTTCGAGCTTGGCGCAGCTTGTTAGTTGGTGCCAAAGAAGGGTTTCGATTCCTTGCCTTCCCATTGCGTCCGGCTTGTATTTCCACCTAACTTTCCCTAGTTTTGCGATACATAAAAAAATCGCCATGCAATACGACGTTATAGTTATCGGAAGTGGTCCCGGAGGGTATGTTGCCGCCATTCGCTGTGCACAACTCGGCTTGAAAACCGCTATTGTTGAAAAGTACAACACGTTTGGGGGCACGTGCCTCAACGTCGGGTGCATCCCGTCCAAGGCGTTGCTCGACTCGTCCGAACACTACCACAATGCAGCGCACCGTTTTGAGGCGCATGGCATTCAGGTGGGCAGCCTGAAGGTGGACATGAAGAAGATGATTGCCCGCAAGGATGACGTCATTGCGCAAAACACGGCAGGCATTACCTACCTTTTTAAGAAAAATAAAATCGATAGCTACAACGGGCTAGGCGCTTTTGTCGATAAGAACACGGTCAAAATCGCGAATGCGGATGGCAAGGAGGAGCGTATCACCGGAAAAAACGTGATCATCGCTACCGGCTCCAAGCCCACGGCATTGCCCTTTTTGCCCATCGACAAAAAGCGGGTTATTACGTCGACGGAAGCACTCGCCCTGCAAGAGATACCGAAGCAGCTGATTGTGATTGGCGGGGGCGTGATCGGGCTGGAACTGGGTTCTGTCTACGCGCGTTTGGGTACGAAAGTAACCGTGGTGGAGTATGAAAAATCCATTATCCCTACCATGGACGCTGGCTTGGGCAAGGAACTGCAGCGGGTGTTGAAAAAGACCTTAGGGTTTGAGTTTTTACTCGGCCACAAAGTGACGGGCGCAACGGCCAAAGGAAAGAAAGTGACTGTTTCGGCGGATAACGCGAAGGGTGAAGCGGTGAGTATTGAGGGGGATTATTGCATTGTCGCCGTGGGTAGGACGGCCTATTCGGAAGGCCTCGGGCTGGAGAATATCGGCGTCGCGCTGGAAGAACGGGGCAAGAAAATTCCGGTCAACGAGCATCTGGAAACCTCCGTCGCGGGCGTGTACGCCATTGGTGATGTCGTCAGGGGTGCCATGCTGGCCCATAAAGCGGAGGATGAAGGCGTATATGTCGCCGAACGCATCGCGGGACAAAAACCACACATCGATTACAACCTGATTCCGGGCGTGGTATACACCTGGCCGGAAGTAGCCAGCGTAGGCAAAACGGAAGAGCAGCTGAAAGAAAGTGGACGAAAGTACAAGGCGGGTTCGTTTTCCTTTAAAGCGAGCGGCCGGGCCAAGGCGAGCACGGATACCGACGGTTTCGTCAAAGTATTGGCCGATGCCGAAACGGACGAGGTACTGGGCGTACACATCATCGGCCCACGTGCCGCCGATGTCATTGCGGAGGCGGTTGTTGCCATGGAATTCAGAGCGTCTGCCGAAGATATCGCGCGTATTTGCCACGCGCACCCTACCTATAGCGAAGCAGTGAAGGAAGCGGCCCTGGCCGCCACGGACAATCGGGCTATCCACGCTTAATAAGCGGGTGCACAAACACGGAATTTTAGGCCCGTAGCCTCCGGCATTAGGATCGGTGGACTACGGTGCCTTTCGTGGGCACGAAATGAGAGAGCCTGCCCCATTATTTCCCGAAATAATGTTATCTTTATCGTGTTTTCCGGTTTGAAGCGGTTAGTTGTCGTCCGCAGCATCCCTTAGTGGGATACGTGCAACCGCCGCGGACCCCTAGCCCCGAAACCTGGTTAATGGAGTGTTTTTATGAGCCAAAATAAACCCGTTACCATCAAGGAAATTGCACGTCGCCTCAAGATATCGACGTCGACCGTTTCCCGTGCGTTGAATGACCATCCCAGCATCGGGTGGGCCACGACCACGCGGGTGAAGCGAATGGCGGAAGAACTCAACTACGTGCCCAATCAGACGGCAATCTTTTTCAAACAGCGGAAAACATTCACCATCGGCGTGGTCTTGCCCAGTCTTTCGGAACCGTTTTTTTCCTCGGCCATTAGCGAAATCGAAAATTACGCTAACGAAAAGAAATACACGGTCATCATGGGGCAGTCCCTGGATGATCCTGAACGGGAAACCCGTATCGTGGAGAAAATGAAGGAGCACCGGGTCGACGGAATTCTCATGTCGCTCAGCAAAAATACGCAGGATTTCGGATTTATCGATTCCCTGCGGACGGCGGGTATACCCATTGTTTTCTTCGATTGCGTACCCGATCTCAATGACGCCCACCGCGTGCGGTGCAATTTGGAGACGGGCATGCTGCAGGCCATCGATTTGTTTATCTCCTGCGGCCATAGCCAGATCGCATTAATCAACGGCCCTGCGCGGTTGCCGGCCAGTATCGAACGCCGGGAGGCCTACCGGAAAGGGCTGGCCGAAAATGGGTTGGATTACGTGGAAGACTACCTGGTAGATACGGACCTGACGCAACAGGGCAATGAGTTGGCCATCAGTAAACTATTGAATCTGCCCCTGCGCCCTTCTGCAATTATTTGCTTCAATGATTTTGTCACGCTCGACGTGATGAAGCATGTCCGGCAGCGTGGTATTGCCCTGAACCAGGACCTGTTTTTCATCAGCTTCGCCAACTACCCCCTGTGGCAGTATATGGAAAACCCACCCATGGCCTCGATCGAGCAATTTCCTGGCAAACAGGCACAGAAAGCGACCGAAATCCTCTTTGGTCTTATCGAATCTCCCGAAGACGCCACGCCCCAGCATGTCGTTTTTGAGTCGAGCATGATTCCCCAGAATAGCTGAAGTCGGTAAGCCAAAGCCGCATGTCACGCTGGCTCATATACGGATCAAGTTGTTTAATACGGTTTGATGCCTTTGCGGGATATCGCTACCAAGGAACGGAAAATGGATCATCACGGTCACGCCTCCGATCATTCTTGATGGCATCCAGGTTGTCGTTAATGTACCGCTTGACCCGCATGCCGTCCGTGCCATCAAAGCGGCCTTCGTTCCATAATTGCAGCAGGTAGTTATTGGGGACATCGTACATGGGTTTTCCCTTATATCGTCCACAAGGCATACGTGAATCATGGTTCAAATAGCTCATTATCGTGTGTTTTAATCGTTAAAGTAATCGTGCCATTCGTCGTCATCGTCGGGATTGTTGTACTGATCGTAGTCCATGTAATTCTGGTCGTATTGGCGCTCGAGCGAGTCGCCTTCCAGTACGCCGCTTTTCACAGGACCCGAATAAGGCATTTCCGGACCGTTCCCTTGCGCCGTGTTTCTTGTTTGCTGGGATTTCTTGTACCGCGTCTCCGCTTCCTCCCACCACTTCCGTTCCCGTTCCTTATGCTGGCTCTCAAAAATGGCAACAAAGAAAAAGCAGACGGCTACAAAGCGAAAAAACCCTTTCATGGCTGCTTGATTTCTTTTACCCGCGTGGCCTTGGTGGTCAGCCGGGCCTGTACCACGCGCTGCGCCTTGGCCCGGGCATCAGACAGGTTCCTGGCTTCTACCACTACATCGTGCATCGTCCGCGACGAGCTGATCCGCGCCTCGACACGCACTTCGAACATGCGGGTGCGGGG
>CAYUIZ010000061.1:0-18042 GCA_964444885.1 uncultured Sphingobacteriaceae bacterium
AATGCACAGGGTGCACGACAAAAAATCCGTTTACGTCACTTCGACGACATTAGGAGGAGAAATCTGTGGATCTATCCTGCTTAACCATAGATCTCTCCTCATTCCTCGTCGAGATGACGGCATAGTTTGTAAGGAGTTTTTTCACAATAGCGGAAATCTGTCGTGCACCCAATGCACAATACGCGATACGCATTACGCGGGAAAACCGTATCTTCGTGCCGATGGATAATTTTATTGTTTCGGCTAGAAAATACCGCCCGGCTACCTTCGACACCGTCGTAGGACAGCAACACATCACGGGGACGCTCAAAAATGCGATCAAGAACAACCAATTGGCCCAAGCCTTTTTGTTTTGCGGTCCGCGTGGCGTCGGGAAAACAACCTGTGCGCGTATCCTGGCAAAAACCATCAATTGCGAGCACCTCAATGACGACACGGAAGCCTGCGGCACCTGCAGCAGTTGCGAATCCTTTGCCAAAGGCACGTCCTTTACCATCCACGAACTGGACGCGGCTTCTAATAACTCCGTTGAGGATATCCGTACGCTCATTGAGCAAGTGCGCATCCCGCCTCAAGTAGGAAAGTACAAAATCTACATCATCGATGAGGTGCACATGCTTTCGCAGCAGGCGTTTAACGCGTTTTTGAAAACACTCGAGGAGCCGCCCGCCTATGCTATTTTTATCTTAGCGACCACAGAAAAGCATAAAATTCTGCCGACGATCCTGTCGCGATGCCAAATTTTTGATTTTAACCGTATCCAGATTTCGGATATGGCCGCACACTTGGCCAGCATTGCTACCCAGGAAGGGGTGTCCTACGATCCTGACGGGCTGCACATCATCGCCCAAAAGGCCGACGGCGGACTGCGCGACGCGCTATCCATGTTTGACCAAATCGTCAGTTTCTCCAATAAGCAGGTCACCTACCAAGCAGTGATCGACAACCTGAATATCCTGGATTACGATTACTATTTCCGGGTGGTCGATGCGATTATTGCCGAAGATGCGGCTGTAGCGTTATTGGCGTTGGATGATATTCTTTCCGCAGGATTTGACGGAGGGCATTTCATTTCGGGACTGGCCTCTCACCTGCGCAACCTGCTGGTGACGCGCGATGAACAAACATTGCGTTTACTGGATGTGAGTGAGACCATTCGCCAGCGATACCTGGAGCAGGCCCGCAAACTCAGCACGGGATTGATCCTGTCTGCACTGAATATTGCCAACCAATGCGAAGTCAACTACCGTACCAGCAAAAATCATCGCCTGCAAGTTGAATTGGCTTTGCTTAAAATGTGCCATGTCGGATCGGCCATCCAGTTGCATAGGCAAGGCGACGCGCAGCCGCTGGCCGCTGAAAAAAAAAAGCCCACACCTGATCCCAAGCCCGTTGCTAGCGACGTCGTAAGGGAGCCCGTGGCGCAGCCCGTCGTCGAGAAGCAGCCTGAATCTGCTCCCGTAGCCGCGGCAGTGCCCCAAGCGAACCCCGCGCCGGCTCCGGCGCCACCCACAGCGCCACCACCCGCGCCGACACCCACAAAGCCAGCGACTTCCTGGGGTAGCGCCAAGCTAGGCGCAGCGATACCCGATCTCGGCAAAATATTCGACCAAGTGGCCGAAGAGGAAGCGTCTGACGAGCCGACCCTATTGGAAGGGGATGAATTCCACGATTTCACCTATGAGGAGTTTCTGGCCGTTTGGCACGCATACGCCGATGAACTCAAAAAAGAAAACAAGATTAACCTGTATACGGTCATGACCGCCAATGCGCCTAAGCTGGGCGCCGATTTCCAGATCGAAGTCATTGTCGAAAACCAGATTCAGGAAAATCTCCTGCACACGGAGCGGATTGACATCGTGAACGTTCTGCGTCCCAAACTTCGCAATTACCGAACGAATGTGGTGCCTGTACGCATGGCGAGCGACGTGAAGCGCAAACCCTACACCGCGCAGGAAAAATACAACGCCATGGTGAGTAAAAACCCCACGTTGGACAAATTACGCCAAGAATTCAATCTCGGCTTGGAATAAACAGCACAGCCTGGATTCCCCGATCGGCCACCGCGGCCGGGGTACTGGGGGCTACATAAACATACGCATGCAACAACGATACGAAAAAAGAGAACCCCGCGAAACCAACCAGTTGGTTTTTGGCATACGCGCGGTCATGGAAGCGATAGACAGCGGCAAAGAAATTGAGTCGCTTTTTGTTCAGCGAGGCCTGGGAGGCGCTTTGTTCCAGGAATTCAAACAGGTGCTCAAGCAACATGATATCGGCTACCAGCAGGTGCCTATCGAGAAGCTTAACCGAATCACGCGCAAAAACCACCAAGGCGTGATCGCCGTAATTTCGCCCATTACCTACCAGCGGGTAGAGGATATTGTGCCGTTAATCTATGAGGCGGGGGAGGTGCCGTTATTGCTTTTGCTGGATCAAATCACGGACGTACGCAACATGGGAGCTATTGCGCGCACGGCATCCTGCGCAGGCGTGCATGCCATCGTCGTGCCGCGCAAAGGTTCGGCCGAAATTAACCCCGATGCCATCAAAACATCGGCGGGCGCGTTGTACAAAATTACGGTGTGCCGTCAGGACAGCTTGGCAAAAACTGCCAAGTTTTTACAGGAATCGGGCATTCAGGTGGTAGTGCTTACCGAGAAAACCGAACGCGATATCTATGCGCCGGATTATACGGTACCGACAGCCATCGTGCTGGGCTCGGAAGAATATGGCGTATCGGATGAGTTGATCCGCATTGCCGACCATCTGGCAAAAATCCCCTTGCAGGGTGATATCGCTTCGCTGAATGTGTCGGTTGCCGCTGGGGTAGGTGTTTACGAAGCCGTCAGGCAACGCCAGCAGGGCTGATGCCTGACGGGCGCATGCACCTATGCTTTGTCAACTACGGGCGGTTTGTTGTCCGCCTTTTTTGATGCATACTTGTCGCGAGGCCGCTTCTTTCCGTAAGAACCTGCGATGATCTTGCCTCTCTTGGTTTTCATGTCTCCTTTACCCATCGTGTGAATCTTATTTAGTTAGCGATTTGTGAAGTAATAAAGATAGCGATTTTTGTCCGAAAAGCCAATTTTTCGGGCTATGGCACAGGGAAAAGGGAGGATAAGTGGTGCCGGGCACAGCGGTGCGCTGTACCAATAGCGCATGCGCTAAGGAAATTTTGCTTTCGTTTTTGCACGGTCTTTGCAGCCGTATCCACCGAAATAGGGAGCAGGTACGTTTCACTCCGGTGCCGATATCCTCGTCAATGTGAAAGAAGTTTACGACATACATGGATTTCCGATTACGGTAGTTATCGAGGCAGGCTTGGTTTCTATTCGTTGCGATGCCCACCTGTGGCAATTAGCCGACAGGCGCAAGCGATCGGACTTTCGGCTTTTGGTGCACGCCATTTACCAAACCCACGACGCGCGCCACGGCGGGCCGCTCCGCATCTCCGAGCGCTCATTTCTCCTGGAGATTTACGGACATATCTACGTCGACTATTACCTGTTGCGCTACGCGCGCTTTTTCCGGGCGCTGCTTTCAGCACGGCTATACGTCCGCTTGTTGCAATCGTGCGAGGATATCGACTGTGGCGATCGGTCAAAAGACCCGAACCGCTTCTTTTGGAATCTGCTGTCCGCTCTGGATTGGGCAATCTACCCCCTTTTTCCGCAGAATATCAGCCGAAAGTATGTGAAATAGCCTCACCTGGCCGCGGCGTTTTCCTTATTGCCTTTGCAACTCCTCTACTTGTACCCATTGTCCGGTGGTGACGGCTTGTACGCGATTGTCGTACATGGCTTCGGCACTCACTGCCGGCAAGAAATAACGGCCCGTGTACGATGCATTGAGCAATACCCGGTAGGTTAGCGTCTCATTCTGCCGAATATTGAAGTACGTCAGCACGCGGTCATCCCGAATGTCCTGGTATGTGGCCGGCGACGAGCGTATACCCGTCGCCTGGTCATTTAGGCGCGTATTAATAATTTCCCAGCCTGACGGGAAAATCTGCGTGAGGGCAACGTGTTCGTGCATGCCCATCGATCCGGTGTTCCTTAGTGTTACTTCCGCAATAAAATCCGTACCCTGCACCAGCTTAGCGGGGTCTATCTCGTCGCCCTGCAGCGTGGTGTACCGCACGCCCATCGTCAGGATATCCGGGCGATTTTGCTGAGGCGGATTATCGCCGGGCGCAGGCTGGCCATCGCGCACAATGCGTACGAATAGCTTGCGCGAATCGCCGTTCTGGATGATCAGCTCGTTGTTGCCGTTAGGGTTGGCCAGCTCAATTTGATGTAAGTAATAGTAGCTGCTTACTTGCTGCGTATTTCCGTTCAGCGTGTAGGAGAAGGTCATGTTGCCTGTCACGTCGCCCGCGGCTTTGGCAATAGCTAGCAGCGCGTACGCCGTCGTTTGCGTACTGTACCAGCTTTGGTTATCCAAGGAATTTGCGACCGAATGCAACAATCTGTTAGCCTCTTCCGTTCGTTCGAGCAGCGTCAGCGTTTCCAGTATCATGGCCTGGTCGCGCAGTGCCGATCCAAAGGTGCGTCCCGCCGTAGTATAGCCTTTTCCATCAATGCTTCGGCCCTTAACCAACTGGTTGGCGACTACGCGCTGCCCCGCCAGCTGATAGGCTGCCGCCAAGCGCCAAGCGGCCTCGTCAGATAGGTACTCGAACTCCTTCAGCCGGTTCATCGCGCCCAGGTCCGGCGATTTCGTCAGTGCAAGCAGGTACAGCCGGTAGGCTTGCACCAAATCTCCGCCACGCCAGTTGTATTGGTTGGGCGTCCAGCTTTGGGCCTTGCCACGCTGATAGCGGCGCCAGTTGTCCAGCATGCCGGGAGGCAACACGTACCCTTTGGCCTGCGCCTCGATCAGGAAATGGCCGATGTAGTTGGTGCTCCATTCTTCAGCCTCACGCGCGCCGGGCCAGTAGCCAAACCCGCCATCGGCGATCTGATAGCCCCGGAAACGGTCGATCGCCGTCTTGATATTACTTTCTACTTCCTGCTTTTGCTTGTCGGAAAGTTTTACGAGCCGGTCAAGCATAAGTTGGGGAAATACGCTCGATGTGATTTGCTCCAGGCAACCATGGGGATACCGGATGAGGTAGCCCAACCGTTTGTTGAGATTGATGGGTGGCAAAGAGGAGACTTCCACGGTCGCCTGGTTTCTGTTGCCGGGCCCAAGGGGCTCGATTGTGTGTGTCCACGTCGCATTCCCAGCAACGTCAGCACTATGCACCGAGGTGATGTACGGGTTGGGGTTTCGGATGTCGATTTCCACTTGGTACGTCGCCGTTTCGTTGCCGCTTTTGGCTACCGCTTTTACTTTACCGACGCCGGTGTTATTTCCCGCGCGGACGGTGGCAAAGGCAATCTTTTCGCCTTGCGTAGTGAATGTGACGTTTTGTTTTCCCTGCTCTACCGTAAGCCCTCCTGACGCGGTGATTTCGAGCGAGACGTTTTTGATATTATCTTCCATGGCAAACACCGTCAGCGGCAGCTTGAACGTTTCGTTCGGGCCGATCACGCGGGGGAGGGTCGCTAGGAGCATCAGTGGCTTTTTGACCGGAACGGCTTGCTCTGCAAAGCCGTATGCGCCGTCCTGACCGGCAATGACCATGGCCCGCACGGATCCGACATACTGCGGCATGGTAAAGTCGTGCGTGTTTTTACCGCCACGGCGCAGGGTGAACGGTCCCAGGAACTTCACCACGGGCTCAAAGCGGTTCGCTTTGGCAGGGTCGACGTTCCGGTTGACATCGGCGTCGCCACCAATGCTGAGGATGCGTTCCAAATCGCCTCCCCAAGCACCGATTACCTTGTCAAACAGATCCCAGGATTTGACACCCAGGGCTTCCCTCGCATAGAAGGCTGCGTGCGGGTTGGGCGTGGGGAACCGGGTGAGGTCGAGCAGGCCTTCGTCCACGATAGCCACGGTGTACGTCATGGCTTTGCCTTTGGACTCCGCCACGGTGATTTGATTTTTCGTCTCCGGCTTGAGGCTCGCCGCCATTTGGATGGTAGGGGCGAGGATGGTATTCGGATCCTCTACGGTCAGCGGTATGACACCGTACATCCGGATGGGCAAATCGTTGGCTGTTTGTGCATGCGGCTGCAGCAGCGTGACATTAACAAACACGTTGGGTGTCATGTTTTCGTCGACCTTGAATTTGTAGGTCGTTTGACCTTGTTGGGTATCAATCCAAAAGGTTTTGAGCACCCGGCTGCCGTTTTCGATGCTTATTAACCCCCTGCCACCTTCGGATGACGGAATGGTCAACGTGACGTCGTCGCCTACACTATACGTGTCTTTGTCTGAGGTAAAGGACAGCATGGAGGCTTCGGTTGGGTTGCTTTGTTGCTCACGACTCGCCCAGTTTGGCCAGTCGATATATAGGGTCTTGCCGGCTGCATGCCCACTTTCAAGGTCGACGATCCGGATGAGGTAGCGCCCCCAGTCGGGGTAGTTCACGCGAATGCTCCAGTTTCCTTCCCCATTCTGCAACGTCAGGTTTTCCTTCTTGAGCAGTTGGTTGTATTTGTCCTGGGTGAAATTTCCCAGAAAGTCACCTTCCTGATTCCACCACCATTGCCAGCGGATTTTGTAAAACTCAACTTGTACCCGCCGTGCGCCACGGAGCTTTTTGCCTTCCGGGTCGACCACAGCCAGCGATACGTCGTGCTCACGGTCGGTCATCAACATGCCCGACAGCCTGTTGCCTTCAGGTAAGCTAATGCCTACGTACGCGTCGTAGGGGCTGAATGGCATCGCATATTGGTCGATGCTGAAATTGCCACCCGGTTCGAATACGCGTGTGGTCATGTTGACGCGCAACATGCCCGGGGCTTGATTTGGCACGATACCATCTAACGAGAAGCGCGCCTGCCCGTTTTCATCCAAGGAACCGTCAAATACGACGAGTTCCTCGGGGTAATATCCTCGGGTGGGATCATCAAAAGTGTAGCCGCGATAATCGGCAAAGCTCGTCGCAACGCGCGTAGCGTTTGCCGTGACGACCGCCTTGAAATTTTGTGCCGGCGTACCAAATAGCCAGTTTGCGGACAAGTCGACTTGCGCATCGCCACCCGCTACCAAAACGTTCTTGCCTCCGAAATCCAGATCGATCTTCAGTCGGTTCGGCATGACGGTTTCGATTTTGATAACCCGGTCGAAGACCGCGCCGCCTACGCTGATGCGCGCTAGCCAATTACCGGTGGGCGCCGTCCGTTCGGTAGCCGTCTTGAAGGTATAAAAGCCGTTTACGTGTTTGGTTTCGACTAAGCGCTTGCTCAGTTGGCCATTGGGGTTAAACAGCTCGAAGGTCACGGGGTGGTTGTCGGGCAGGTTGGCCGATTGGTTTTCCATGATAAAGCTCACGAACACCGAATCGCCGGGCCGCCACACGCCGCGTTCGCTATAGATGAATCCCTTGATGCCTTTTTGGACCACCTGCCCGCCTACGTCAAACCGGCCGAGTGGCAGGGAAGATCCATCATCGAGCTTCAGGTAGCCACGTTCGTCGCCTTGGGTGGCCACGACCATAAATGGCTTGCGGGTGACTTCGAACTGCACCATGCCGTCGTTTCCTGTGGTGGCGGTTTGAATGACTTGTTGCTGGTAGTCAAGTGCTGTAATCGCCACCCCTGGCATGGGCTCGGCAGTAAGGATGCTGGTGGCGACGACGGAAATGCTGTTGTCGTTGCCGGCCTTGGCGATCAGTCCGATATTGGAAGCCAGCAAATCGCGCGTAGCCCAGCGCTGAGCGGTATAATAGGAAGCATGGCAGGGGTTGTCGCGTTCATTCCAACGGTAATTGTAGGGGTAGTGGCTGTCGTATCGCGACCAAAATTCGTCGTCTTCGTCGAGACTCCGGCTGCTCGTGTAGTAGCCGTAATCGTCGTAATCATCAGCATCAGCATCCTCGTTCAGCCCATTGGTGCACGTATAGATGGAATATTCCTGGCGGAAGCCAATCCGGATCCGGTAGATGGCGCCAGGTTCCGTTTTGAGGAGCTGGTCCACATCCAGCGAAAAGCGGTTTTTGCGACGGAGGTTAAGGCCTTTGTCGTCATCGAGGGCAATCGTCGTCTGCACGACGGGTTTGCCGACGCGGCGCAGTTCCCAACTGTTGGCGTATTCATTCTGGAAATACTGAGGAATGTTGTTTTCGTAGATTTTAATGATCACGACATCCACGGCGCGGAGGTTTACCGCTTCGAATGGCAGCGTCAGTTTTCCGGATCCAGGCAATATGGTACCCTGTCCGGGGATGCTGACCGATGGAAGCCGGTTCTCGAAGAAAATATTGGCCGAAGACCCGGTGCCGAGTTTTTTGGAATTGATATTTTCGATCCCGGCGTTCACCGATACGGCATAATCGCCTTCCAGTCGTTGGGACGTGTACAGCTTGACTACGCTGCCGTCAATGGTGTATTGTACATCGGGGACGTCGCTGACGGTGAGCAGACCGCTTAGGTCTTGGGCGACCAGGATAGGGTCTGAAAATTGGACGAGCACGTGTTGCTCGGGCTCGTGGACTGCACGGACATCCAATATGCGGAAATCGCCTTGCGCGGGCACTTCCCAGGTTTTGCCGTCTTTCGTTTTGGAACCAATGGGGGCACCGCTCCACGAGAGGCTCAGTTGCGAAGCTTTCTCGCCGCGCTTAATCGAGTCGATGGCAAACGTAGCCGTCCGGGCGTCGGGATTATGCTGCCAAGTGATGGGGAGGCGGGTGCCTTCGAATTCGGCTTGCAGGATTTTTTCAACTTCCTCGGTATCTTCCCGGTCGGCCAAAGCGATTTGGCCGGTAAAACGCATGTATTCCAGCGTGCTGTTGGTCTGGGATTTTAAGCCATCAACAGCGATGTCGAAAGCCGGTTCGGTTACCTTAAATGCAAAGGAAAACGCTTCGAGCGCTTTCGGCACATCCGTCAATTCGCCCAACGCAAACCGGACATGATACTCCTGCCCAGGCTTGAGTGTCTCCTGCGGATCGAACACGACGGTCCGTGCATCCGTCCAGTAGGTGGTGCCTTTGACGGCCGGAGTCAGCACGAAGAGATTGCGGGTATCCGTGGTGTCGGTTGCTTGCAACGTACTCACTTGGGACGCTAGGCGGATTACGATATTGCCCTCCTTGGAAATGATGCCTGACGTATAGCCCTCAACGTAGGCGGCAAAGGCCGGATTGTCAGCATTCGTGGCTTTGGATGGGCTACACTGCCAATACACGATGGAAACGGCAAATACGACCAGCGTAGCCAAAGCAATGCGCAGGGCATGGCGGGTGGCAGGCGAGTGGGATATCTTCATGGTATTCCGATTAAGTCAGGCCTAAAATAGGGATTTTTCGTTCGCGAGCGGGCAATCGTTTTCACGATACACCCAAAATACCTGTTTTCAGGGATGGGACGGCGATATGTCTCCTGCCGTGGGATCCTAAGCCGCTTTAGCGGAGCTCCCGTTAGGCTCAATTAATCCAGACCTACCCACCACGTCTTGAATCGTTGGGTGCTGTCGGCCAGTCGGATCGCCTCACCGATCTGTGGGGTCAGCAATCGCAGGCCGATGGTTTCGTTTGCCTTGGTGATACGCGACAAGGGCTCATCCCATGCGTGGTTTGACAGGGGGAACTTGGCGGTGTGGACCGGCAACACGTTGTGTGCCTGAAGTTGGCGGGCAGCCTCCAGCACCTGCTCGGGCAAGGTGTGGATATTTTCCCAATAGCGGTTGTACTGCCCGTTTTCGAGAATAGCGAGGTCAAACGGACCATGCTGTTTGCCAATAGCGGCAAAATGCGGCCCCATGCCACTGTCTCCGCCGATATAAATTTTTTGGGAGGGCGACTGCAACACGTAGGACGCCCAGAGCGATGTGTTCCGTCGCAGGCCACGGCCCGAAAAATGGCGGGCTGGTGTCGTATGTAAAACGAATCCGTTGGCCAACGGGGTGGTATCGCCCCAGTCGCTTTCGTGGACTTTATTCGCGGGATAACCCCAATATTCGAAATGGGCGCCGACACCCAAGGGGCAGTGCACTTGCGCGACTTTTGGCATCAGCGCCTTGATGGAATTGAAATCCAGGTGATCCCAGTGGTCGTGCGTGATGATGAGGAAGTCGATCGGTGGGATGTCGGCTGCGTTGTAGGCTTGCGTGCCGGGGAAGCTTTTGGTGGTAAGCGATATCGGCGACGCATTGTGATTAAACACGGGATCCACCAATATCCGCTTGTTGTCGACTTGGATGAAGTAGGAAGAATGTCCGAACCAAATGAGCACGTTCTCCTCCGGAGGAAGCGCATGCAGGTCGATCTTCACGTGCGGAATCGAGTCCGTAGGGATATTGCGTTTGTCGGCGTTGAATAAAAATTCGTAGAAAACGCGAAAGAAACCCCCTCCATTACTGAAATTGGGTGTAGGCACTTGGTTTTGGAACGCACCATCGCGGTAATTGGGCGACTGCTCAATACGTGCCAGCCGTTCGCCGCTGGGTAGTTTGCCAAATTGGGGCTGCCGCATGAATAACCAAGTCCCCAGTATGACCAGCAATATCAAGGAAAGTAGGAAAATCACCATAAATCGGATAGTTTTTCGCATGGGTATACATTGTCAGGCGACTTCGCGCATATCCACCGCGACCACACGGGAAACGCCCTGCTCCACCATCGTCACCCCGTAGATGATGTCGGTGCTGGCAATCGTGCGCTTGTTGTGCGATACGAGAATAAACTGCGATTGATTCGAAAATTTGCGGATAATGTTATTGAACTTGTCGATGTTCGTATCGTCGAGTGGCGCGTCTACCTCATCGAATATACAAAACGGCGCGGGTTTGAGCAGGTACAGTGAGAAAAGCAACGCGGTCGAAGTCAACGTTTTTTCGCCACCGGACAGCTGATTGATCGAGAGCGGACGCTTGCCTTTCGGCCGCGCAATGATCTCGATGTCGGATTCAAGTGGATTGGACGGATCCGTCAGCACCAAGTCGCAACTGTCTTCTTCGTTAAACAGGGAACGGAACACATGGATGAAGTTTTCGCGCACGCCAGTAAACGCCGCCATGAACTTCTCCTGGGCCGTGTCGTCGATCTCCTGAATGGTTTTAAGTAATGAATCTTTAGCTTCAAGTAAATCTTGTTTCTCTCTGGATATGAATGTGTAGCGTTCATTCATTTCTTGATAGGCTTCCATGGCCATCGGATTGATGGCACCAAAATCGTCCAGCTGGCTGCGAAGTTTTTCCGTGCGTTGCCGCAAGGTTTCTTCGTCTTCTGCCGGCGCCTCAGGTTCGTCGGTGAGCAAGTCGTTGATATCGATGGAAAACTCGACCGATAAGCGCTCTTTAAGCGCATTGAGGTCGAGCCGCAGCGCCGTCTTCTTGTCCTTCAGTTCGTTGTGCAGGAGATCCGTATGGTCTTTGCGTTTGCGTAACTCACTAATAGCCGCTTCCACGTCGTTGATTGTGCCCCGGCTGGCGTAGTAGTCCTCCTCGATCGCTTTGAGTCCATTCTCGTAGGCTTCTTTCTGGGCGTACATGGCCATTAGGTCTTCGTCCGAATCATCGACATGCTGCAGGGTATCCTTGATGGCGGCTTGGGCCTGCTCGTACTCGGCAGTATTGCGGGCGATGCGCTGTTCGAGGGACTCTTCTTGGCTTTGTCGGTACTCCAGGTCCTTGTGTATGCCCGAAAGCCTATTTTGTTGCTGGTGATAGCGGATGTTGTCTTGGTTGTAGGCCGAGGATTTTTCGGTCAGCCATTCGGACACTTCGCTGTAGGTGGCTCGCAGTGCTTGTAGCTCACCCTCGCGGGCCTGCTGTTCGTTTTTCAGCGCCTGGAGTTGTGGCTCGGCGACGGTCAGTTCGGCGGTGATGGACAGTACTTTCTGTTCGATATCCTGCTTTCTGTTCTGGCTGTTGGAGATGAATGACTGATACTGTTCCTGCTTCGTCTTGACGGAGACCAGTTCGTTTTGCAAACGTCCGAGTAGGAATCGCATCTCCTCGATTTGGCTTTTCTTTGATTCGCTCTTTAACGTGGATGCGCGAAGCGATTTTTCGGACAACTCTTCTTGTAGCGAGGCGATTTGCGCCGTGGCGGCCTTGATTTCCTTCGACAGGTTTTCCAGGTTTTTGGCCCGGCCGATACGTTTGCCTTCAAATAGCCCAATGGAGCCGCCCGCCATGCCCAGCTGGTTTTTCGCAAACTTGCCGCTTTTGTGCAGGACGATCGTGCCGTCTTTCGGCAGGGCTGCGACCATGCTTTTTTCCTCATCGCTATCCAGCAGGTAGACATCCTGCAGCAGAATCTGGCAGAGCGGCTGGTACTTTTCGTCTACGGATATGATATCCATCGCCGGAATCAAGCCTGCCGCGGTTTCGGTCCGGCTTCGAGCCGTTTTAGGCAGGGCCTCAAGCACGAAGAACTGGGCGCGGCCTCGTGACGAGTCGCTCAGCAAGCGGATGGCGTGTACGGCTTCCGCTTGCGTATCCACCACGTAGTGGTTCATCACCGGTTCCAGATAGTTCTCAATGGCGATTCGGTATTCTTCTTGGCAAAAAAGCACGTCCGAAAATAGGGGGTGCTGTTTTTTCCAGCCGGCATTTTTGCGCAGGAAGCGAATCGATTCAGGAAACCCTTCGAGGTTGTCGACCAGCGACTTGGTGAGGCTATATTCGTTTTGCCGGGCATCCAGCACGCGGCTTGTCTTATTTAGCTCATCCTTGATATGGGCAATGGCGTCATCAAGCGCAACTAGTTGCTTATTCAAGGCGTCCTCCTCAGCGACCGTTTGCTCGTAAACTGCCTGCTGGTGGCTGGTGCGCGCTTCCAGGTCAGCCACGACTACATTAAACTGGTTCAGCTCAGTCTCTTTCGATTCGGTGTCGGCGACATTGCGCAAGGCCTCTTGCTCCAGGGCATCCCGTTGGATATGCAGCACGGCAATCTCCTTTTCGAGCTTGTAGACTGTGTTTTGCAACGTGTTGTTGTCGCGTTCAAACTGATCCAGCTTGTGCTTGGCGCTGTGCTGCTGGCCGCGTAGGGCGTCGACCTCGTCCTTTTTTGCTGATAGCTCGGCGCTCAAGACATCAAGCTTCGTCTGCTCCTCAAAGCCCTCTTCGTTAAGGCGCTTGAGATTGTACAAGACGTGGTTAAGTTGCTGTTTGTCTTGGGTTAACTCAGCAGCTAGACGGTTTTCCTTGTCTTGCAGGTTGCGCAGCTGTTCGTTCCGTACTTTTTTGTCACTCTCGTAGGCGCGTATCTTCGCGATATGCTCATTCGTGTGTTTTTGTTGCAGGGCTAGGTTTTTTTCCTTCGCCAGGCTGTCGCTTTTCAGTTGTTGTAAGGCGGCTTCCTGCTTGTTGATCTCGGCAATAATCCCCGTGTGGATGGTTTGCTGTTCGAGCTCCTGCTTTTCGATCACGGCGAGGGAGTCACTGAAGTGCGCCAAGCGAAATGTTGCCAGCGCGACACTATTGGTTTTGTATTGATCTTTTAGTCGATAATAACGTTCGGTTTTTTTTGCCTGGTTTTCCAGGGTTTTGAGGTTTTTTTCGATCTCGAACAGTAGGTCTTCCACCCGGTCTAGGTCCGTTTCGGTATCTTTTAACTTATTGATGGTTTGCCTCTTCCTGACTTTATATTTAGCAATACCTGAAGCTTCTTCGAATAATGTCCGGCGGGAATGATCCTTGTTATTGATGATTTCATCGATCATTTTTAGTTCGATGATGGAGTAGGAGTCTGAGCCGATTCCGGTGTCAAGAAATAGGTCGGTGATGTCTTTCAGCCGGCATTTGACGTCGTTCAAGCGGTATTCGCTGTCGCCATTTCGGTAGAGCTTTCTCGTGATGGTCACTTCGGAAAAAGCCGTTGGGAGGATATTCCGGGTGTTATCAAACGACAAGGATACCTCGGCCAAGTTAGCCGGCTTTCGACTTTTGGTGCCGTTGAAAATGATATTTTCCATTTTTTCGGAGCGGAGCATGCGCGTGCTCTGCTCGCCTAATACCCAGCGTATCGCGTCTACCACATTGGATTTGCCACAGCCGTTGGGCCCCACGATGGCCGTCACCCCTTCGTCGAAGTTGATCGTAATCTTGTCGCCAAAACTCTTGAAACCTTTTATCTCTAGCTTAGTTAGCTGCATCTCAGTGTATTACGCGCAACGGCCTTTCAGCCATTTTCACCGAGGACGAATTTAGCTATTTTTACGGAATTTGCAGTTTATTGAGCGTCATACCGAAATCCTTTCCCTCCCGTGCAAGCCTGTTGCGCGAGGCCGTTTTTCTATGCATCTTCTATGGTTTCGCTAGCCGCTAGTTGTGGCTGGCTGGCGTAAACTTCTCCACGGTATGGTCATACGGTTCGAGGGTTTGTAGGTAGTCGTAGATGGCGCCTAGGTCGGTCTCCGTCATGCCGGCATACATATACCAGGGCATCAGCGTCTGGAATTCGCCGGGTCTTACATCAGCAAGCACATGCGTGGAGTCAGCATAGCGTTTAAACAGGTGGATAAACGCGTCCCGATCGTAGTGAAGGATGCCGGTTTCGTGGGAAGTGAGGTTTGACGAGCGGACGATACTGCCGTCCGGGAACTGGAATTCGCGTCCACCGCCAGCGAGTGGACCTATGGACTTGCCATTTTCAAAATTCGTGTGGCAGTCTGCGCAGGCCGCCGCGGTAAATACGTATTCGCCATAGCCTACGCGGTCCGATATGTCGGGTTTTTGCACAAGTTCGGCTTTTTGGGGCATGGTGCGCAGGATGAAATTGAAGGGGAAGTCAGCTTTTGACTTGGGGTGGCTGGTCTCGACGGGATCAAGCGTGCGTAGATACGCAATGACCGCTTCGACATCCTCCCGGGCTAATTTGCCAAACAGGTGATAGGGCATCACCGGGAAGATCGCTTGTCCGTCGCGGGTGACGCCCTCGGTGATTAGGCGAAACAACTCGCCGTCGCTCCAATCGCCGACGCCAAAGGGGGTGATGTTTGCTGAAACGAACTGTCCAGGAAATCCCAGGGAATGGTCGAAAATATCCCCGCCGACAAACTCGGTGCCCGGGTGCGGCGGGCCCGAAAACTTGCTGAAGTCGCGACTGGAGTGGCAGTCGGCGCACATCATGACATGATACGCAAGGTATTTTCCCCGCTCTACGGTGGCTTCGTTGACCGTTATTTGAATGTCGGTCGGAGGCGCTACTTTCGGATAGGCGGTGAATAGGTATGCGCCTAAGATAACGAAGATAGCGATGACAATAGCTACGCCATACGCTACGCCTTTAAATGCTCTTTTCATTGTAAGTTAGGTTGGTACAATGCAAATTTGGCGAAAAAATGTGTTCCACTTATCACCCCCCAGTGTGATTTTTTTAAAATGGATTGGCTTTGACGAACAGATCAGGACGGCTGGTTGATCCGGTTTTGGTGAAGATGTTTTTCATGTGGGTTTTGACCGTGTTTGCCGAGATGCATAGGTGCCCGGCCAGTTGCTGGTTGCTGAAGCCGCGGTACACCAACGCCAAGATCTCTATTTCCCGTTTTGTCAGCACGTTGCCCAGTTGATGATCGAGGCGCATCGCTTTGGCGGTGGCCCGGTGGTCGGGGTCAGTATTGTAGAAATTATTGGCCGTGATTTCCAGAGCGGCTTTGAGCTGGGGTTTATTGAACGGCTTGACGAGAAAATGCGCTGGATACACTTTCTTCGCCTCCAACAAGGTCGCAGAGTCGCTATATGCCGTTAAAAAGACAACCGGGGTACCGTAGTTTTCCCTAATCCATGCTGAGAGCAAAATGCCGTCCTCGGGATTTCCCAAGTGGATGTCCAGCAGGGCGACGTGGATCCGTTGCAAGGCAAAGAGTGCCTTGGCTGCCTCGACGGTATAGGCGGGCCCTACCGGGCAATGCCCGAATTCGGCGAGGCTGTCGGCAATGTCTTGGGCTACGATGGCATCGTCTTCCACCACAAGTATGTTAAGTTGTGTCGTCCTAGTGTTCATGGCTTCCGTGATGTATGGGCATGCTAAATCGAGCCAGGGCGCCGGGGTGGTTACTGAAGTATTCGAAATCCGCATTGAATTTATTGCTGAAAATCTGGATAAGTTTCCGTCCCGTTCCGTTTGTCGGTGCGGCGTCAGTCCTCATGCCCGTCCCGTTATCGGCTACCTCGATAGTAATACGCGTGTTTTCCTTTTTTATGCGCAAACTGACTTGGCCGTTATTTTGCAAGCCGAACGCATGTTTAATCGAATTGGTGACCATCTCATTTATGACCAACCCCAGGGGAATCGCCCGATCGATATCGATTTGCATCGGGGTGCATTGGCATTGCAGGCTGATACCGCGTTCTTCGAGCGAGAAAGCGGTTTGGAAATACGCGCATAGGCGTTGGGCATAAGGTTGGAAATCGACCGTTCGAAAGTCTTTGGTTTGGTAGAGCTGGTGGTGGAGCAACCCGATGGCGCCGACGCTGTCCCGGCTCGACTGTAGGACTTTTTTTGTCGCGTCATTGTTGGCGTTGCGGCTGTGCAGTCCCAAGATGCTGTCCAACAGCTGGAGGTTGTTTTTGGTGCGGTGGTGCATTTCGCGCAGCAATAAGTCGTTTTCGCTTAAGGCCTCTTCTTTGCGGGTCACCTCATGTGCCAATCGCCTTCGCTGCAGGAGGATTTTGCGAAGGAAGAACCCCGTGGTGACCAGTCCCGCGGCCAGCAACAAGCCTGAGAGTAGGTACCATCGCCGCTGGGAAGCCTCTTTTTCCAGTTGCAGTTGCTGCAGGGATATGGTGTTCTCTTTGTCAAGCAGTTCGAAGCGCGCTTGCACCTCCTTCATGGCCCATTGGTTGCTTTCGTCGTTCAAGCTGTCCGATATGGCGCTATAAGCTTTCCAGCTTTCCTGTGCCAGCCGGTGGTTGTTTGCCCATTCAGCGGCGGTCGCACGTTGCTTGAGCACGGTGCGCAGCACCTCGTTCCGGCCCGAGTGCACGATCATTTGGTAGGCTTTCTCCAGCCTGTCCAACCCTTGGTGGGTCCTCCCTTGCATGACGACGATGCTGCCAAGATACGCCAGGGCCGATATGGTTTCGGGCAGGCCACTCGGCGATGTTTGGATGCCGGCCTGCAGATAGTCGCGGCTTTGCGCGATATTGCCTAAATTGTAGTGGGCTACGCCGATGCCGATCGTGATGCTGGGCGTATCGGCTACCGCGCCACTATACGCATCGGCTAGCGATTTGGATTGCAAGAGCGCGGCGAGGCTTTCTTCGTGCCGGTCTAGGTATGAAAAGGCCAATCCTTGGTTATAAAGCCCGTTGATGATGCCTACCGTATCGCGTGCCATTGTTTTAATGTCCAAGGATTTTTGGTATAAGTCCAATGCTTGGTCGTATCGACGTTGTAAGCGGTAAATCACAGCCATGTTGTTTAGCGCATGCGATTTCCCCTCTTGGTAATTCAGCGAGTCTGCAAGCAAGAATCCCTGGTTGTAATACCGGACGGCATCATGCAGGTTGCCAGCGAGGTAATGGGAAACCCCGGTCGCGTTGAGCAACTTGGCTTGGCTAAGCGCGTCGTTCGCTGTTTCTGCTATCCGGATGGCGATGGCGAAAAGGGCAAAACTGCTGTCCAGTTGGTTTTTGGTGCCGTATGCGAGGCTTTCTTGGTAGAGACACCAGGTTTGGCCTGCCGGAAAATCAAGCAGCTTGGCTAAGTTGGCTCCGCGGCGGGCATAGTGGATGGCGGAATCCGGGTCGCTGGCTTGATAGTAATAGGCGAGGTCACGCAGCATCCACACTTTTGACGTGTCCGATTTGGCATAGCGCAGTTCGCCCAGCAATCGGGAGATTTCCGAAGAAGGCGTTGAAATAAACCAACTGATGCCTAATACTGATATGATCGCCACACGTAACAAGTAGTTTGGTTTAGCGTAGGTTTTTGGGTTAGACTACCAAAGATATCAATTTTTTTGGCAAGGCTGCGGCGGGGGTGCACGACAAATCCTCACAAACCCGTGGTTGGTGTTGTCACCGACCACT
>CAYUIZ010000062.1:0-18030 GCA_964444885.1 uncultured Sphingobacteriaceae bacterium
CCCGGGTCTGGCGGTTGGTCATAAGACACAACCGCAGGTGAGAAGGGAAATATGTGGTGCACCCAAAGCCCCGTCGCGCTGCGGACATCCCGCACGCCTCTCGCTAATACACACTCTTTCCGTCGATCAGCAGCTCCTGCTGTGCCGTATCGCACACGGCAAAGGAGAAACCCGGCTGCAAGGCATAGGCGCCGTATTCGCCTTGTTTATTCATGGCCAAGAACCCAACCTGGATGGTTTTGGCCGTTTCGGGCTTCTTGCGGATGATGCGCTCTACGGCTTCGCGGCACGCCTCTTCGGGCGAACGGCCCTGGCGCATTAGCTCGACGACAAGAAAACTGCCCACCGTGCGAATCACCTCCTCGCCCACCCCGGTTGACGTGGCGCCGCCCACCTCGTTGTCTACGTACAGCCCCGCACCGATAATGGGACTGTCGCCCACCCGGCCACGCATTTTAAACGCCATGCCGCTCGTCGTGCAAGCGCCGGACATGTTGCCGTCGCTATCCAGCGCCAGCATGCCAATGGTATCATGGTTGTATTCGTTGCCGGGCAAGCGCTCGGCCGCAAAGGGCTGGTTTTCGATATTCATGATGGGCTCGTACTTCTTGTCCTTCAGCCACTCCTCCCAGGCTTTTTTGGCCGCCGGCATCAGCAATTCCTCCCGTTCGAATCCGTTTTCCAACGCGAATTGCAGTGCACCCTCGCCGACGAGCATCACGTGAGGCGTCTTTTCCATGACCATGCGGGCGACGGAAATCGGATGGGCAATATGTTCAAGCGCCGCCACCGCCCCGCAATTCCCGGCTGCGTCCATAATACAGGCGTCAAGGGACACATGGCCGTCCCGATCGGGATAACCACCCTTACCGACGGTCATATTCTCCAGATCAGCTTCCGCCACACGTACGCCGGCCTCCACCGCATCCAATGCGGATCCTCCTCCAGACAGCAGTTCCCATGCGGCCGCATTCGCCGCCACGCCAAAATCCCACGTCGAAATGACAATAGGCCGGTTGGCCTTGCCACTAGCGGGCGAACCCTCCGCACATGCTGTCAAAAACTTTGTGGAGGCCAGCAAAGAAGCACCTACCGCCCCATTTCGTAAGAATTTTCGTCTTGTTACCATATCAACCTGATTCCGGCAAACGTCAGCTCGTTAACCGAGCCCAAATAACGTGAAAATTATTGTAAACCACAGGACAGGATTCACGCCAGCGCGTTGCGGAATGATGCCGAATGACCGATCCTTTCCGGAAAAAATTTCCCTTTCGGCAAATATTCTGTATTTTAGTGGAAAGTATAACCATGATGAAATTTCGCCAAAAATTAGTGATAACCGTAGCGATTGCCTTGTTTACCTTCGCCAACGACGCGCGGGCATCCGTGCAGGATTCTGCTCAGTTGGCCCTAATCACGCAGCTTCACGGAGAATTGCGGAAGCAACACGCTCCCGATGCACGCACGGCGATTTTCGAATTTATGCCCAATTATTATGGCGTGGGGCAACATGCGCTCTTCACGACCGAGCCCGCGGCTGCCACGCAGTTTGAGCGCGAGCTGGCGCAACACCAATTGGCAAGCAAGGTCCGGATCACACGGATGCCGGACAGCACGGTAGGCGAACGTACCCAAGGTGTCGTGAACCTCTCTGTCGCGAACCTTCGCACCCAACCGCGAAACCAAGCCGAGATGGCTACGCAACTGCTGCTGGGCACACCAGTCGACCTGCTTTACCGGCAGGGCGGCAATTACCGGGTCCGCACACCCGAGGGGTATATCGCCTGGGCACCGGCCTCAGCAATCACCCCGAAAACCGCCGCAGAAGCAGCCGCATGGAACCGCAGTGATAAGGTCATTTTCACCACCGACCATGGCTATGCCTATCAGGAAGCCGATGACCAATCCCAACGTATCTCAGACTTGGTTTTGGGCAATATTTTACGGGCGGGCGAAGCCGATCGCGGCTATGTGGCCGTTACGTACCCGGATGGCCGAACGGGATTCGTGAAACAGGACCAAGTACGTGCCTTTGACGAGTGGCTGGCAACGCGCAAGCTCGTGCCCGACAACATCCTGGCCGTCGCCGAAACCATGATTGGCGTACCCTACCTGTGGGGGGGCACCTCCAACAAAGGACTGGACTGCAGCGGGTTTACCAAAACCGCCTATTACATGAACGGCTTGGTTATTCCGCGCGACGCGTCACAACAGGTACTGACCGGCGACCCGGTCGACGTATTGACGGATGGAAAAACCGATCCTGCAAAAATACTTGCGAACCTGCAACCTGCGGATCTCCTCTTCTTTGCCGAGGCCAAGGAGGAAAACCCCAATGCCCGGATCACCCACGTGGCCATCTATCGGGGCGACGGGGAGTTCATCCACGCATCGGGAACAGTACGGATCAACAGCTTCCTTCCTGACGCATCCAACTACGACGACCACCAAAACCGGACGCTGGTGACGGCCCGACGGTACATCGGCCATGAGGCGCCTGCGCTTCAGCCCATACAGTCGCATCCCGCCTATGTAGGAACGGGAGCACGCTAGCTGTTACTCGGAACGGAAAAAACCTGATGCCGCACACCAATAACCACGCTATGCTGTTCGCCCAAGAAACCACCTCCCGCAAGATGGGTAAATTCACCCTCCATTGCCGGCCCTATACGTTGGCTTTGCGACACGTGTTCACCATCGCTTCCGGCTCGCGGAGCACCACGCCCGTGGTACTCGTGCGCCTGGACTACGAGGGCGTTTCAGGCTATGGCGAGGCGTCCATGCCCCCTTATCTGGGGGAGTCGCACGACACGGTCATGGCGTTTCTGGGCACGGTAGATTTGACGGGATTCAACGACCCCTTCCGGACGGAGGAAATCCTCGCCTATATCGACGGGCTGTCCGCGGGCGACACCGCGGCCAAAGCCGCCGTGGATATCGCGTTGCACGATCTGCTGGGCAAGCTCATGGGCCAACCTTGGCACCGGATATGGGGGTACAATCCCGATGAGGCGCCTTACACCTCGTTTACCATTGGCATCGACACCGCCGACGTGGTGCGGCAAAAAGTAGCGGAAGCAGCGCCTTACCACATCCTGAAAGTAAAGCTGGGGCTGGACACCGACAAAATGATGATCGAAACCATCCGGCGAGCGACCGATAAGCCGTTGTGCGCCGACATCAATCAAGGCTGGAAAGACCGGGAGACCGCGCTTGAAATGGCGCACTGGCTAGCCGAACGCGGCGTCGTATTCCTGGAGCAGCCCATGCCCAAAACCCAACTGGATGACAATGCTTGGCTGACCGAGCGAAGCCCCATCCCTACCGTAGCTGATGAGGCCGTACAACGCTTGGCCGACGTACGAAGCGTGTGGGGCGCATACCACGGAATCAACATCAAGCTCATGAAATGCACGGGGCTACGCGAAGCACACCAAATGGCCGAACTGGCCCGCGCCCTCGAGATGAAAGTCATGCTCGGCTGCATGACCGAAACCTCCTGCGCGATTGCTGCCGCTGCCCAGCTGGCCCCCGCCGTAGACTGGGCCGACCTCGACGGCGCCTTGCTTATTGGTAACGACCCGTTTCAAGGCATGGAGGTCATCGACGGAAAAACGGTACTTCCGACAGGGCCCGGCATCGGCGCCACCTTGCGCTAATACCGCTCGCGTCGCGAAAAAAATGCACTATTATTTATCCTTAGCAATTATCTGTTTAAGTAGAAAACGGCAGAAAGAAGTGCCTTTTTGGGACGATATCTGCGGTTATACACGTGTTTTTCATTAGTTACGGAAGAAACCTGCACCAATTGGCAAATAAAACAGTATACTTGTATAACCAAATTATAAGCTACACTTCACAGACACGACAGAAAACTGAACGATTTCGGGGGCGTAAGTGCAATAATCGATCCTCCCGATAAAGCGCAAGAATAACTACCGGCTGCGCCCCATCGACGATAGGAATACGTGGGAAAGTTTCTCGATTATAGGGCATAGCAACGTAAAACGCTAACCAATGCAAAACGCATTCCCTTGAAGACAACCCAACTCCTGTGTATTCCGGCCTGGACGTCCCAAGCGTTGCTGGGCAGCCCGCCCGAGGGAACACTCGGCCCTGGCAGCAGTCCGCCTGCGCGCTATCCGCAGCCCCGCATTGCGTTTCTTCCCCAGCACGTATATCCGCCACAATCGCCACAATCGCCTTTCCCTTCTCCATTGACTGCCCCGGCATATAAAGAACCGAATTAGATGAATAAAAACTAACCCATATGAAAAAGTACAAACTAACTAAACATTCGCTGTTGCTTTGTATCGGAATGCTTAGCATCGCGTCCCTCGCTTTCGCCCAACCCCGAACGGTAACGGGAATCGTCACTGACGCCACGGACGGCAGTACGCTTCCCGGCGTTACCATCACCGTGCAGGGAACCAACACGGCCACGTCGTCCGACGACAATGGATTTTACAGCATTAGCGTACCAGGCAACCAAGCCACCTTGGTGTTCCGCGTCATCGGCTACATCACGCAGGAGATCAACGTCGGCAACCGCAACACCATTAACGTCGCCGTTGCCCCCGACCAAACCCAGCTTTCCGAAGTAGTGGTCACGGCATTGGGAATCGAGCGTAGCCAGCGGTCGCTCGGCTACGCGGCACAGCAGGTAGACTCGACTACCTTGAGTTACAACCGCCAGCCCAACGTGCTCAACGCCTTGCAAGGCAAAGTAGCCGGGGCACAGATTTCCAGTGCCGGGGGCGGACCGGGCCAAGGGGCAAGCATCCGCATCCGCGGCATCAACTCCATTGACCCGCTGCGCCCCAACGAACCCTTATTTGTGATCGACGGGGTGTTGATTGACAACTCGACAAACAACTTTGGGCCCGGCAACACGTCGCTGCGGGGAATGAGCAACCGCGCCGCCGACATCAATCCTGAGGACATCGAGAGCATCAACATTCTGCGGGGCGGCGCAGCGACGGCACTCTACGGCCTGCGCGGATCCAATGGCGTGGTGGTGATTACCACGAAGAAAGGATCGTCAGGCTTTACCGTCAATTTTTCATCCACCTACGGGTTTGAGAACATCAATAAAGTCCCCGCCGTGCAAACCACGTACACCGCGGGCATCCTCGGACAATACGTTCCCATTGGGCTCGGCCCCGCCTGGGGACCGACCATCGAGGAAGCCAAAGCAATCGACCCGGACCATCCGGACAAACTGCACGAGAATTACCGCAATGCGTTTGACACGGGACAGCAATTCCGCAACTCCCTATCGATTTCGGGTGGCAATGAATTGGTCAAGACTTTCCTGTCCCTGAGCGCGTTCAACCACGAAGGGATGCTGCCCTTCACCGACTTCAAAAACTACAGCGTGCGGCTGAACAACGAGTTTACCATCAGCCCCAAATTTGCGGTGGGCGCCAACCTCAACTACAACAATTCCGGCGGATATCGCTACAACGCGGACCGATTCGGCGAAAGCTTGACCTATTTCTCCGGCCGTTGGGACGTGCGTGATTACCTCAACGAAGACGGCACGCAGAAATGGCGCGGCACCAATAACCCGATCTACGGTGCGGCCACCAACCGTTTCCTCGACAACGTGAACCGCTTCGTAGGCGGCGTCAACTTCAACTACAAACCCCTGGACTGGCTGACCTTCAACTACCGCATCGGGTACGACACCTACTCCGACAACCGGTTTATCACCGCACCGGGGCCGCGCGGCATCGCGGGCGAGCGGCTGTATGACAATGCCAACGGATCGGTGGGCGAATACAATACGGCGTTCCGCGCGCTGAACTCGACATTTGTGGCGTCTGTCCGGACTAAATTGGGTGAGGATTTCTCACTCGGCGTTCTCGCCGGCCACGAACTATATGACCGGCAGATCAAAAACGTCGGTGTGCTGGGCACCGGGCTGACCATTTTTGACTGGTTTCATCTAGCCAATGCCAACACCTTGCAGACCGCTGCCCCCAACCGCGAGCAATACCGCCTCATGGGTATCTTCGGCGAGGCCTCCATCGACTATAAAGACTTGCTATACCTGCAAGTGACCGGCAGGCAAGATATCACCTCATCGTTGGCGGCACCGAACAACTCGTTTTTCTATCCATCAGTCAGCCTGAGCTACATCCCGAGCAGCCATTTCGATTTACCGGATTACATCTCCTTTGCCAAACTGCGCGCCTCCTATGCGCAAATCGGCAAGGATGCCATGCCCTATTCCACGGTATCCGGCTACGCTTCCTATACGGGGCTGCCGCCCGGCTACACCGGATTTACCCGTGCGGCCAATTTGGGCAACCTCGGCCTACGCCCCGAGTACACGAATACGGTGGACATCGGTGCCGACTTGGCCTTCTTCCAGAACCGCTTGGGGATAGACGTCACGTACTACAACTCCATCAGCCAGGACCAGATCCTGCGTGCCCAGCTGTCATCGGCTACGGGATTCGTGACCGCCAGCATCAACGCGGGCGACATGCGCAACCGCGGCGTGGAAATCGTCTTGCGCGGCACACCGATACAGCGCGATGACTTCCAGTGGACGAGCACGCTCAACTGGTCGGCTAACCGCAATAAAATCCTGTCGGTGCCCGAAGAGTTGCGTGAGATCCAATATGCCGAGCAGTTCGGCTATACCGGCGCGAGCGTCACCATGAAATTGATTGAGGGCCAAGCGTACGGAAATATCTACGGTTCGCATTTCTTGCGCTATAACGAACCGGAAGGCATCCACATCGACGAAAGCCTGCCAATCGTCATTGGCGACAATGGCTTCCCCGTCCGGGCACCGCTGAGCAGCCAGAAACTGCTGGGCAATACGCAACCCGACTGGATTGGCGGCTTCAGCAATACGTTCACCTACAAAAACCTCAGCCTGACGGCGTTGGTCGATGCGCGCTGGGGCTTTGACAAGTACGACCAGCTGGAAAACTTCAACGCCGCCTTCGGCATTGCAGACTACACGGGCAACCGGCGTTCGTATACCGTATTCGATGGTGTCTTGGCCAACGGATCGCCCAATACCCAAGAGGTGTGGCTAGACCAGGGCATCGATCCCCAAACCGGCCGGAACTACGGCGAAGGCTACTACCGGGTATCGTACCGCACCATTTCCGAAAACTTCGTCCAAGATGCGTCGTGGATTCGTCTGCGTTCGGTGAATATCAGCTATAACTTACCGAGGCCATGGCTACAAAACTCGTTTGTCAAATCCGCCCAGGTTTCCGTTACCGGCAACAACCTATGGCTGCATACGGATTACTACGGACTGGACCCCGAATCGACCTCTACGCATAGCGGAAGCAACATCGACGGGTTTGCCGGTTTCACGTATCCGGCGGCGCGCACCTTCCTTTTCAGCATTAATGTCGGATTTTAATCAATACGAATATGAAAAAGATCATTCAATATACATGCCTGCTTATCGCGACGAGCGCGGTCGCAGTGCTACAAGGTTGTGGTGATTATTTTGACCTCAACGTCAGCCCCAACCAAGTCTCCACGCCTTCCCTGCCTTCGTTGCTGACAACAGCCACCAAAAAGACCGGGAACGTCAGCTACTCAACCGCTTCCTTGGTAGCTCCGTATGTACAATATACCGCCAGCCCCTCCGCCGGTGGCTCAGCAGACACCTACCAGATTGTCGACTACACCGGTACTTGGGATGCGCTCTACTTCGCGATGGCCGACATCAGCGACATGAAACAACTGGCCATCGAGCAGGGATCCAGCGAATACGTAGGCGTGGCCAACCTGCTTCTCTCCTACCAACTGACGCTCGTCAGCGACTTGTGGGGCGATGCGCCATTCTCCGAGGCATTTACACAGACGTTCACGCCGGCCTACGACACGCACGAGCAGAACTACCAACGTTCGATGGCTTTGCTGGATGAGGCTATTGCTGAATTGGCAAAAACCGATGCGACGATCAAGTTGGATGCCGCCAGCGACCTGATCCACGGAGGCGACCTAGCGGCTTGGAGTCGGACCGCCCATGCACTCAAAGCGAGGCTACTCAACAAAGTGAGTAAGAAGCCGTCGTACAATCCCACGGCCGTATTGGCCGCCGTCGACAATGCGTATACCAGCAATACCCACGATGCCGGCATGGGGGCATTCATCTTGCGAAACGACTGGGCCCAGCTATCCCGAAACAATGCAGGACTCCTGCTCGGCGGCTGGCTCTCCGAACAATTCATTGACCACATGAACGGGACCACCTATGGCTTGTTTGACCCGCGGCTCCCGCAATTGACCGATCCCACTGCCCTTTCCACCACCACGGATTATCCCGCCTGGATTGGCACGGTCAACGGCGAAGGAAACCGGCTCAATCCGCCACACAACAATACCGTGCACGATGAAAATTACATCTCGTTCACTGCGGTGTGGACCAATGACGAAGCACCGCTTTGGATCGTTACCCACGCCGAAGTAAAGTTCATCGAGGCGGAAGCTGCCTTGGCGGCCGGCAACCCCCAACGTGCGTATGATGCGTATCTGGCAGGCATCCGCGCCAACATGGACAAGCTTGAGGTGTCTGCCGCCGATCGGGACGCGTACATCACGCACCCCTCGGTATCCGTGGGCGTTGGAAACCTAACGAACGAACTGATTTTCAAAGAGAAATACGTAGCGACTTTCCTCAACGCGGAAGCGTGGAACGATGTCCGGCGAAACGATTACAATTATCAGGATTTTACGCTGCCCACGGGTGCGGTCTTATCCAATTTTATCCGTCGGGTTGCTTATCCTACCGGTGAACGAAACAAAAACGGCCTCAACGTGCCTGCCGAAACGGGGTTAGACACGCCGCTTTGGTGGGATCAGCCCTAGTAACTACGGACACCGCCATACCAAATCGCCGCGCCACTTATTACGTAGCGCGGCGATTTTTTGACCGTTTGGGCAATTATTGAACATAATTAAAATAGCTCCCTAGCTCGTCCTGAGATAGATCAATCAGGTAGCCATTGACGATGGCGTAGCGCAATTCGCCGTCGCGGGCGAGGTAGAAATACGCCTCACGACCCAAATTGATACTGGCGGGCACAGGCGGGCGCTGGTGAAACACCAATAAAGGCAGGCCGTGCATGCGATTCTCCGGAACGTCTTGCACCTGCACGGCATTGTAGCCGTCGCGCAGTAACTGGAGCGCCTGCTGAGGCGTGATGAGATCGATGGTCGCAAAGGGCTTGGGGTACACCTTGCCCTGCACGAATTCGTACGCAGTCGCCTCCAGTTCGTCGTAGCCGTGGCTGTCCTGCAGGTCGCCGATATCATCAATACGCGAACGGACGTAATAACCGGTGTCTTGCGTAATTTCGCCCCGCCGGATAGACACGTCGACCACGATCGGCACGTCATCACGCAGTACGCGCACGTCGCGGAGCATCAGGTCGGTCATGCCCGCTTGATTAAACGGCAAGGCATGGTATTCGTTGATATCATACCCTTGGTAACTGCCCTGCGCGATCTCGATCAGGGCATTGAGGATAATCATGAAGTTGAGCTTGCGAATGTATTGCTTCTCAGGGTCGCCCTTGTAGCCGCCCGATTCGATCAGCACCGTGCTGGCCCCCCAACTTTGAAAGTTATCACCAAAGCCGCGAGGCGTGTACGTGTCGTCGTATTTAGCCACGCCATCGGGGATAAACTGCTGGAGGACGCGATTCATCCCAACGGCAATCTTCATGGCGCCTGCCCGTACTTCGTTGATGTCACGAGCTTGGTTGTAGGCCGGCGCCAGCAAGGCGATGGTCACCGGATTAGCCGTGCCCGGCACGTTGTAGTAAATATTCTGGTCGTGCAAATTGAAGGCGTAGCATGGCTGCACTTCCTTGGCAGCCTGAATAAGGATATTGCCTTCCACGGTCGCCCCTTCGCGGGCGTCGCGGTTGAGGTCCACATCCATCGCATTGCGTCGGGTGTACACGTCAGCTCCGTCGGGATTGAGCATGGGAATGAAATAGATGCTGGTTTTCTCGCCCAGCAGCAGGCGGATACTGTCAAACCCGTCATCGCTTCCTTCCAAAAAATTGAACAGGTCCATCAAGGCCATGGTGGCGGTGGGTTCGTCGCCGTGCATCTGCGACCACATCATGACCCGCCGGGGGCCGTCGCCATACCGAAGCTGGTAAATCGGCTTTTTCAACACGGAAACACCCAGCTGCTGCACGTCGAACACGCTATCCTGCGTCCGTTTGGTGATGAGGGGCTCAATGTCTGCATGCCTAAAACGGCGATGCGTCAGCGACGGTTCGCGGTATTGTTCATACGCCTCCTCCAGCATCGCTGTGTCCGGCGCGTGGCCCATACGCGCTCGCCCATTGCATTGGCAAGCGAGCAAAAGTGTAAGTCCGCAAAGCACCATTTTGATGAACCGTACCATAGGCAATTGGGGTTAGGGTGTTATTCGATCATCCGCTCGACCGGGTAAAAGGCGCCGCCGCCAGCGTCCAGATGGACGCGAGCGCCCACCGGCACGATAAATTGCTCGTCGATATGACCGATCATGGCACCCGTAAACGCAGGGATGCCTAGGGGATGGATATGATCTTGAAAAATCTGTTCCAGCGTTAAAGACCGCTCGGGGTTGCTCGCGCCGCAGTCCGTGCATTGGCCGAAAATGAAGCCTTTGATCTTCCCCAACACGCCGGCGAGTGCCAGTTGGCTCATCATGCGGTCGATGCGATACGGCTGTTCGCCGATGTCTTCGAGAAAAAGGATGCTGTCCTCGAAATCCGGAAAGTAGGGAGACCCCGCGATGCCGGTCAGCACAGTCAAGTTACCTCCAAGCAATTTTCCCTCCGCGATGCCGGACTGAATGACCGAGACGGGCTGCTCGGTATGGTGCAGCCCATCTTCCGAAATGGGCACACTGGCATAGTGCGGTGTCTGGACATCAACAAAAATGCGGAAGAACTGCTCCAAAATAGGTGCCGACCAGTTGCTCGTAGCCACGTGGCCATGGAAAGTGACCAAACCCGTCTGCGTATAAATGGCTTGGTGAAGTGCCGTAATATCACTGTAGCCCAGGAAAATTTTCGGATTGGCGTGTATCAGGCGGTAGTCCAGCTTATCGAGGAGGCGTGCCGCGCCCGACCCACCCCGCAAGCAGACGATCATCCGCACTTCCGGATCGGCAAACATCCGGTGGATGTCCGCCACACGGTCTTCGTCGCGCCCCGCCAAGTGGCCGTATCGGTCGAGAATATGCGTTCCCCATTGGGTCCGGAAGCCCATCCCTTCGAAACAATTCTTGATCGATTCGATCACGTCCGGGTCCACCAAGGCCGCCGATGGACTGACGAAGCCGATGGTATCACCTAGCTGAATCCGCGGCGGCGCGAGCAGCCTCGGTCCGTCGGCACGCACCCGGCTGTAGCTGACCAAGGGCGATGCGACCGCCATGGAGGTGGCCAGGCCCAATGTTTTTAAAAATCGGCGTTTATCCATCGTGGTGTTTGCTAGTCCCGGTCAAATAACAGGCGTTTGCCCGGAGTTGTTTCGATTATTGTACCATTCTCATAAGCGAGCTGCCCTGACACGAAGGTACGGTCGACCGAGGAGCGGAAAATATGGCCCTCAAAAGGGGACCAGCCGCATTTTGACAGCACGTTGCTGGGGCTGACGGCGTAGGGCTTCGCCAAATCCACCAATACCAAGTCCGCCCAATAGCCTTCGCGGATAAAACCGCGCTGCGCCACATTGAAGCAAACTGCGGTATTATGGGCGGTCTTCTGAACGATTTCCTCGAGCGTCAACCGGCCGTCGTGGTACATATCCAAAAGCGCAAGCAGCGCATGCTGTACCAATGGTCCGCCCGAAGGTGCCTGCTTGTAGGGCTGCATTTTTTCGTCGCGCGTATGGGGAGCGTGGTCCGTCGCTATCACGTCGATGGCGCCCGTGCGCACACCCGCCAAAATGCCTGCCCGGTCTTCGGCGGTCTTTACGGCTGGGTTCCATTTGATGAAATTGCCCTTTTCGGCATAATCCGCATCGCTGAACCAAAGGTGATGCACACAGGCTTCGGCCGTAATTTTTTTCTGTTCCAAGGGAATGCCGTGGTCAAACAGCGCAATTTCGCGTGCCGTCGAAATGTGCAGCACGTGCAATCTCGTTCCATGTTTGCGTGCCAGCGCCACGGCGTGCGACGAAGAAATGTAACAAGCCTCAGCCGAGCGGATTCCGGGGTGCATGGCGGCCTCGAGCTTGTCGCCCAAGCGGGCTTGGTAGGCGGCCAGGTTGCGTTGTATCGTGGCCTCGTCTTCGCAGTGCGTGGCAATCAGCATCGGTGCCTGGGAGAAAATCCCCTCCAGCGTACGCGCATCGTCGACCAGCATGTTGCCAGTCGAAGACCCCATAAATACCTTGATGCCACACACGTCCTTGGGATTGGTTTTCAACACCTCATCCAAATTATCGTTGGCGGCGCCCATATAAAACGAGTAATTAGCCAGCGACGTTTTAGACGCGATATCATACTTATCCTGCAGCAAGGCTTGCGTCAAGGTATTGGGCACGGTATTGGGCATTTCCATAAAGGACGTTGTGCCGCCGGCTACCGCAGCACGGCTTTCGTGCCAGATATCCGCTTTGTGGGTGAGGCCCGGCTCGCGGAAATGCACTTGGTCATCTATCAGCCCCGGGAGCAAATGCAGGCCTTCGGCGTTGATTTCCCGCGCACCTGCGTGGTTGATTTCAGGGTCGATCCGTTCGATTTTGCCGTCGCGGATAAGCACGTCAGCGGAATAGGATTTTCCCTCGTTGACAACGGTAGCGGCTTTAATAAGAATGGGCGTCATGTATGCTGTTCGAATGTTATACAACAAACATACGGAATTTAGGGAAAAGGGAATACGCGGTGTGCGTATCCGATCAGCCTGTGCAACGGAAGATCCACGACGCGGCGCTTCTAGCGGTATCCCTTTGCATAATCAGACACCACCTGACGCCAGTCTTCCCGTTCGCGTTCGCCTGGTTTGCGCTTGCCAAAGAACTGGACGATGACCCGGCCAGCGTCGTCAAACGTTTCGATGCTGGTAATCAGGCCATCGCCGGTAGGCTTTCGGACCTGCCACACGCTTTCGATGGCATCCTCACGCAAATGCAGGTTAAATTCGGGATCCAGCACATTAAACCACGGACCGGTCTGCAAGAGCTTCTTAACCGGCCCGGTATGAATCTGTATGCATCCGCGGTTGCCTACAAACACCATAATCTCGAGACCGCGCTCAGAGACTCCTTCCAATATCCGCTTCATGGAGGCGGCAGAGATCTGCTCGGCATGCCCTTGGGGCGCTAAGCGCATGGCTTGGCGGCGGGAAACGCCAAAATCGTGCAACAAGCCAAAGAAATCATGGGTATCTTTCAAACCAAGCCACGCCTGTTGAAAGCCGGCGACATCGATATCGCTGTCTGCCGTTTCGGCGTTGGCTGGTGGAGGCGAGGCGATATCCAGCGGCTCCCCCTGCGTGGGCAAGCGAAAATCCCTCACCAAGGCCTCATAGGCGCCGCCGTCGCTCCGGTCAGTCAGGTATACCTTATGGATCGCCTCTCCGTCTTCGGCAAAAAACTGCAAACTCCGGCGCTCGCCTTCGGATACGGCAAAGCCGAACCGCCAGACGTCCATGAAAAAGCGCAGGTCAATATCAGGATTGACCACCAGGCCGATGTGGTCATTGAACCCTGCCTTGGTGTAAGTCCCCTTGCGTTCGTGCACAGCGTGTTCGTTGCGCGTGAGCGCCATCACATGCCCCAACGTAGGCATTGCTTTCAGAATCGCCTCGAAGTCGGGCCGTAAAGCGACGCTATGGCTTCCGACAGCTACCAGTTCGGCTTCGGAAACACCCAGTTGCGTGGCGGCATCGCGAATGCGTGTTTTTGGATTTTCCGCTTTAAACGTTTCGTATTGTTCGGCCAGTGCTGTTATCATATCGTACGGGATTTATCGTTGTATTTCGGGGCTGTCGTCTTCCAGCCCTTGCATGGGCAGGCAAAACTTCCGCTGTGCTTGGTGGCAAGGCGGTCTGCCAATCGTGTTAAAACTAAGGATTAATCCTTAATTACGCCAAATTACTGGCCGAGTGCCACCCCTATTGTTACCTGGTGCGGACAATTGTGCCCATCGCCCAGCCCAACTTTTTTCCGTAAATTCGCCGAAACAAAAAGACAGTTTCATGCCGACTCCCTACCAACTCGAAATATGTGCTAATTCGGTTTCCTCGGCCATTGCCGCACAGGCAGGCGGTGCGGACCGGATTGAATTTTGCCAAAACCTGGAAGCTGGCGGCACGACGCCGTCGCACGGGCAAATCGAGACACTCAAACAGCATGTCCGCATTCCGGCGCATGTCCTTATTCGTCCGCGGGCCGGCGACTTTCTGTACAACGACCAGGAGTATGAGGAGATGAAATCGGATATCCGCTTTTGCCGGGATGCGGGATGCGAAGGCGTGGTCATCGGCTTGCTCCATCCTGACGGACGCATAGATACCGAACGAACGACCACGCTCGTGGAATTGGCCAAGCCGATGCACGTCACGTTTCACCGTGCGTTCGATGTTTGTGCCGAGCCCTTTCAAGCCCTGGAGGAAATTATCGCCTGCGGCTGCGGCCGTTTGCTGACGTCAGGGATGCAAAATACGGCTGAAGACGGCATGGCGCTGATCCGGCAATTGGTGGAACGTGCGAACGGACGCATTGAAATTATGCCCGGCTCAGGTGTCACGGCATCAAACATCCGCCTGTTGGCGAGCGAAACAGGTGCCCGCGCCTTTCATACATCGGCAAAAACAACCGAAAAAAGCAAGATGGCTTATGTCAATGACGCCGTTGAGGGAATGGGCGACACGACGTGGGTGACTTCAACGCAAAAAGTCCGCGAAATTGCGGACTTGATGCATAATCTTTAGTACAGTAGAAATTCTCCCGGAAAGGAGCGCCGGCTTACTTTTTCAAGTCGGCGACAAGTTGGTTCAGCACCTCGTCGTTTTTCACAATCTGGTCCTTTGGCGACATTTTCGAGCGGCTGCCTACTTCGATGTTACGGCCCAACTTCAAAAATTGCACTTCGCGTTTCGCAACGACTTTATTCCTTCTGTCTTTTCTTTTTAGTCTTGTAACTCCCATGGTGTATTTATCATTTTCGTATTGATACGAGGTCGGAAGCGGATTCGAACCGCTGTAAAAGGTTTTGCAGACCTCTGCCTAGCCACTCGGCCACCCGACCCTTTATTCTCCTTGAAAAGGGCACGCAAAGTTAAAACAAATAATCAACAAATGAAACTTTGCCCCGATCTTTTTATAGCAAGTGGTGCTGCCTCCCGAGGCATCCACAAGGCCAACCAGCGCGCGCGGCAGATTACCGCGCGCGAACGACCTCACTGATTGCACGGAGCAAACCATCCCGCTCCTTATCAAGGGTCAATTCCCAGAACATGATGCCACCGAGCTGTTGGTCGATTGCATACTGGGCTTTCGCCCTCACCGACCGCGCGTCGTCACCGGTCGCGTATTTCCGGGCTTCGGCATTGTACCAGTAGGGCGCTTGGGCCTCTTCATCGTAGTAATATTGCCAGCCGTTCTCGTGCGTCAGCTCCGCTTCGTGCTGTTTAAAGTTGAAGCCGCGCGTATGTTCGCCGGGATTATAGCGCCCATTATTTGTCGAGTCCACGTTTTGCCACACACGCGCATAAAACGCGGCGCCAATGACCAGTTTGTCGGCAGGCACGCCCAGATCAAGCAGATATTGGACCGCCCGGTCCGTGGACTCCTCATCCGGGCGCACGCTGTAAATCGGTGTATGGTGACCCGTCACGGTCGAATAACCATGTACCAAGTCATAGCTCATGATGTGGACCCGATCAACGACGGGCATTACTTTATCCCACTCAATGGACTGGTCGAGAAATGTCTGGAAACCGCCGGCGGCAAAGCTCAGCTCGTGCTCATCGCCCAGCACATCGCGCAGCGCGACCACCAGCGCGGTAAAGTTCTCCCGGTCTTCGGGCATGTAGGGGTGGCCCGGATGCCCCGGAATCGCCGGATATTCCCAATCGAGGTCGATCCCATCGGTACCGAAGTAATCGTTCGTTTCCTTTACGGATTGTGCAAATCGCTGCCTGCCGGCTTCGGTAGCGAACGCATCCGAACAGGGCTCGCACCCACCCCAACCGCCCAGGGAAAGCATGATTTTCAATTCGGGATACTCCGCCTTCAGCCCGACGAGGTGCTGTATGGCAAGGGAATCGCGCTGATTCCGAACGTGCAGGAGTCCGTCTTTCAGGTGGCTAAAACTAAAGATAATGTGCGTCAGCCGGTCGACTTCGTAGTTGTCGATGGTGGTAGCATCACCGACGTAGTAGGCGATCACAGCAAAATCGCCGGGAGCATTGCCGCCCTCCGCCTGCTGCCCACAGCCCTGGGCCACAAGCAAGCCGGCTAGCAGCATGAAGGAATAAATTAGGTTTTTCATCACGTTATGGATTAAGGTTAGTTAGTTGCGCCCTTGATATTCGTGCGATAAAGGAATCAGCTTCGCTGATAGATCGGGATCCGCCATATCCTTGTCGAAGGGGAACATCGGCCGCTGTATATTCTTGTAGGGCAGTCCAAGCAGATCCTGGTCTACACCGCCCGCAGTGAGCGCCATCACCCAATCCCCCCGCATGTTATACAAATCAGGCACAAGATAGCCAATCTTCACCATCAGAATATCCGCCTCGCGTGGATTCAGGTTCAATTCCGTGAAGTCCGACTCATTGTGGTAGGGCTTCCGGCGCTTCGTCACGATGATGTAGTTATTACCCGTCTTAACGACCACTTCCACATCGGCGTTTCGGTCGCCCTCCTTGATGGCATGCACGGTACCGCTGAGTTTCAGCGGCGGCGCAAAACGGTCGTCAACCAACGCGCCCACCATACCCTCCACGGGCTGGCCTACACCCGCCGCCAAGGCCTTCTCAACCAAGTCAGGGCCCGGGATAGACGCATAGATGAACGTAGGCCCGTTTGCTGCACGAAATGCAGGGTGTGCCAACACGTCGGTGAGCGTCTTGGTGACGTCTCCTGCGCCACCAGCGGTAGGATTATCGCCCGTGTCGCTGATAATGAACGGCTTTTTTTCGCTGTTGAGTGCCAATATCAACGCACTATCCAAGGTCGTTGTCGGTGCAACGAAATCAAACTCTTCACGTACATCCCAGAATCGTTGGGCCAGGTCTTGGGCGGCCGCCGCTACTTTTTCCTTGTCATCCCCTACTACGATTACATTGGCTCGTGCGCGCGCTTCATCCGCCCAGGCGTATCCGACCCAAATGGCGGCGTCAATCACCCCTTCCTCGTCGGCAGCCGGCGCTACGGCAGCATATAAAGTCTTGCCCGGATCGATGCGGGTGCTCGTCTGTTCGCCGGCCAGCAACACCGGAACGGATACCATGGCTTTGTAGGGGGGCTTGCCCAGCCCGCTTTGCAGACGCTCCACCAGATTGCGGGCAGCACGCTCACGGGATTCCATGGCATCCTCATGGGGTGCCATACGGTAACAGGTAATTAAGTCAGATAGCGCGGTCAGCTTTTCCGTCACGTTGCCATGCAAATCCATGCTAGTCGACACCATGGTCTCGAAGCCAATCACTTCGCGCACCCGCGTAATGAGATCCCCTTCCGCATCGTCAAGCCCCTCCACGCTCATGGCGCCATGGATATCAAAAAACAGCCCATCGTAAGGAAGATTAGCACGCAGGGAGTCGAGCATTTCGGTTACGAGCGCCTCGTAGGCCTCGCGGGTGACCGTGCCACCGGGCAGCGACCGGGCGGTAAATGCAGGAATCCATTCGGCCGCGTCGCGCAAGTCAGACCCTGCCGCGAAGAACGGATAATTATCCATAATCTCCTGCCCGCGACGCGCGTGAAACGCGTCCAGTCCCGAACGAGCGGGCGAAAACGTCCCTGACTCAATCGCCAGTCCGGCGATCGCGATCCTGGGCTTGTCCGTTCGTTCGGCCGAAG
>CAYUIZ010000063.1:0-441 GCA_964444885.1 uncultured Sphingobacteriaceae bacterium
TGCCCGCTTCGTCCGTTACCGCTCCCAATGGTGATTGGGCCGTTACGGTAGCCGTATTTGAAATACGACCTGCGTCGATATCCGACTGTTGAACGGTATAGGTAGCCGTATAGGTAGCTACTTCGCCAGGCAACAAGACACCTACATCACTACCCATCGTAGTTGACTGGCGGGTAATAGCTCCCAAGAAATTGGAAACACCCGTAAAGTCCGTATCGGCTATCGATACGTTTGTCAATGTTGTGTTGCCGGTATTGGTTACCGTGAAAATGTAATCAAATGTATCGTCTACTTCCAGATCATGGCATGTCTCATCCTGATCAAGTTGTAGATCGTGGGATTTTGTGATTTCGATGTCTGCAATACGTTCAAACGGCTCAGTGTGTGAGTCGCTGTCCTCAACATCGTCGCCACCAGGGGTAGTACCCGTAACATCGGCCG
>CAYUIZ010000063.1:541-17851 GCA_964444885.1 uncultured Sphingobacteriaceae bacterium
CATTGTCGCCGTTGGTGTCAGCGCGGGAACCTGTCTTGGTGATAGTAATCGAACCCGAAGCGGTGAACGGCTCAGTGTGCGAGTCGCTGTCCTCAACATCGTCGCCACCAGGGGTAGTACCCGTAACATCGGCCGTGTTCGTAAGTGAACCGGCGTTGATCTCGCCCTGCTCCAGCACGTAGGTCGCGGTAAGGGCGACGGAAGCTCCCGGAGCAAGCTCACCGATAACAGGATCGCTCGTACCCCAGTCAAGACCCGCTAGGTTGTCCTCAACCTCAACCCCGCTGAGCGTAACGTTACCCGTGTTGGTAACCGTAATCGTATAGGTCATCACGTCACCGGCACTGGCAACATTGTCGCCGTTGGTGTCAGCGCGGGAACCTGTCTTGGTGATAGTAATCGAACCATCATTACATACCAACACCACCGTCTTGTCGTCCGTCGCCGCCGTAGTCCCAGACAAATCACTAACCGTATGGTCATTGGCCCTCGCCGTAACATTGGCTTGGTTTTCAATTTGACCAGCGGTAACATCGGAAGGCTGAATGGTATAGGTTGCTTCGTAAGTCCATGACTCATCAACATCTAATACGTTATCGCCGTTACCTGCGCTTACACGGTTGGTAATTTCACCACCCAACATAGCATCTGTAAGCACGACATTTGTCAAAGCGGTATTCCCTTCGTTCGTAACAACAAACTGATAAGTAAGCGTTGACACCGCGCCAGGGTCGATACACTCACCTTCTGCGGGCGCGTCTTTAACCGTCTTGACAAGGGATATCCCACAATCCTCAACAGTTATTGTTCCCGACAATGTAACTGGGCCACAAGAATCATCTTGACCTGTAGTTGTAATAGTATAAATCGCCGTAGAAGCAACAGCGCCACTAATGGTAATGGTCTTTGCAGTTGCGTCAATAGTATAATAAGCAGGATCTAGTCCCGATACAGTAACCCCCGTAGCAGAGCCGCCGAAGGTATAAACGATATCAGAGACCGATGTGGTCGCACAAATGGTCTCGTTAGCATTGCCATTAGTGAGAACGAGTGTTGGTTTTTCATTGACATCAATCTCCACCTCGACAACAGTCTCGCAGTGTTCCTCAGTATCCGCTAACGTATAGTAAATCGTAACCGTACCCACACCGACACCGGTAACTACGCCGTTTGCATCAACCGTTGCGATTGCGCCATCACTACTAGACCAGGTACCACCGGCAACCGTTGCACTCAATGGTAACGTTTCGTCAATACAGACTGCATCACCACCTGTAACATCGACTGCCTGCTCCGATTTCACACTGACACTGACTACAGCTGAAGGGAACGTACAGTTTGCATTAGTCAGTACCACCCAGTACTCACCCGCATCTTCCGCTCCTGCATCGGTAATGGTATAGACTGTACCCGTAGCGTTAGGGATATTAACACCGTCTTTCTGCCACTGATACGCACCGTTTGCCCTGGGGTTTGTCACCGTCAGCGTGATGGTCTCGCCTTCACATACGGGGGGCACGGGAGTGGCGCCCACGATAGGCGTGAAGCCGCAGTCTGATATATCGATCTTTATATCATGACCATCAAAAATAGGCGAGTCTACTTCAAAACAATCCGTTGCTTCGGTGTTATATCCTTTAACAAAGGGGGAAGAAAATGAATTGCCAGAATTTGCCCCAACACCTGACACCGTGCCATCCATGGTAAAGTCGGCCAGGCATTGGCTGTTCAAAACCAGATCGTCACATGGTTTAATGGTTAGTTTGTAGGTAAGCGTGGCCAGTACCTCATCAGGAATATTTTCAATATTACCGACAGCCCATACTAACTTACCACCCTCAATGGTTACATCAGCAGTAGCTGGATCTGACGTAACATTATTTAAATCAACAGTCGCGTTACTCGGTATCGGAATTTCTACTCTTCCGTTGCTTATGCCTTCATTTCCCTTATTAATTATCTCAACTTTAAATTCCAATTCATCCCCCGGCATCACCCCGGTAGCTGGAATGGTGGATGGGTCAACTAATGTATGCAAGGCGTGTATCTCCGGTACATAAGCATCCACTGCGAAAACAATGCTAAAAATACTATAGGTATCCTGGCGGGTACCATAACGGAACGTTGTTGAAGTTTGGTTGTTAGCAATGATTCCGTTGTTAACCCATTGATTATTTCCTGCTGTATAACCGTTCGTGAGCTCAAACATCGCTACATCCAGCCCGGTATTGTTTACCAAATTGGGATTTCTTGGATTTCCGCCTGTTTCAATACTCGAATTAAAGAAATTTACGGACGTACTGTTGTTTGGGTTTGGAGCTTGGCTAGTATTCCCATTCGTCCGATCGATCCTCCTCCAATGGCTTAAGTTATTTATATTGCCTCCGCTACGGATAATATCAAAATAATCTCCCAGAATCCCCACATCTCCTTCTCCGGCCATCATCCCTATCTTGATGTTTACATCCCCATTCTGCACCGCTCTAAAGCCGGATACCGTTAAAGTTTCAGCTTGAACCGTACTTCCAGGCACATAGGCATGGCCATCAAATACCGTAATGTCTCTCCATTTCATGTTGGGGTTGGCATAGACGACCACCATGCCCCAGCCTCCATAGAATCCCGTCGCATCGCCAACATCTTCGCGCAGGGCCATATCCGCAACGAAATACTCACCGACTCCCCCAGCCTTCACAATATGGGTAACATCGGCGTAGGCCGAGTACATATTCCCCCATGCGTTGCTTGGGTAGAAAATATCATCACTTGCGGCGGTAATGGGCGTGTAAGCACCCCCAGCTTTTTTTAACTTGACCTGCCGTTTGTTTAACGCTTTGGCTGATGTACGGACGTTGGCATTAAAATAAGTGCTAATCCAGCTATTACTTTCTTGCCTTCTCGTCAGTGAATGAATCGTAATTGGATTAGCGATGTCGATGGTAAACGGAGTGTCAAAAGTAAAAGTAAGATTATTGCTTGAATTGTTTGTTCGGGAAACAGAAATATTTTCCACCGGGCCTGAGCCTACTTGCACGGTTACCGTACCGGTATAATTGGATCCACTCGACCCGATTCGCCAAGAGTCAAGTGTAAAGACAACGGTCTCCCCGCTGACTAAAGAAGTGAAGGTATAGATAGCCCTACGGCCATTAGACGTTCCCGGCCCTTGGTTTTCGTCCGAAGAAGTTATATTCAACCGGTACCCATTGAACAGGTTCCCATCAGTTCTGTTATTATTGCTTGAAGGTACTGTGAACATTTGCGGACTATTGCCACCATTATGTGCCCGACCAGTCCAATAGAGCCCGGCATAAACAATTTCGGTACAGCTGGGATCCGGTAGCACCAGATGAGCCGATGACGAGTTTACGGTATTGGCATCCCTGTCTATATCGACATAAACCTGGGACACGTTTCCATTAGTTCCGGTTTCCGTGTAGTTTTCCAGGGTAATGTTGGTATTGCCCAGCATCGTAAAATCCCCCTGCAAGTAAAAGCTGGTCTGCCCTGGACTTGCCGCAGGTATTCTCGGAGCAAAAGGCACTTGTACTTGAGCAAAAGCCCAGCCGTGCAAGAGCACGAAGAAGAATAGAAGCAAAGACTTCCCAAGCATCTTCTGTATATTCAATTGGGGGAATAGGTAAAGTTTTGTATTCATACCATTATTTTTTTGGCATCCGTGCGATGCAAGGCATATTTCTTATTGGGCTAATTCCAGGTTATTATAAACGACAATCAAATTTGGCCGTGCGCCGAAAACCCCACCTAGGGAAGATTGGATAGTTGACTCGGAGTGCGAGTTTCGCTGCACGTTGTTCTGACTTAGGTTCTCGGGGTCAGCCTCGAATCTAAAAACAATAAACTCCAATGCGGGTAAAGTATCTGTATTGCTTAATGCCGAAGCCAAACTTGAAACATGCTGTCCCGGGACAAGTTGCACGACCAAAAGCCGCACTTCTTGCAGTTTTTCACTTCTTGCATCACGTTGCAGTTGGTTTAGCTGCGTATTATCGACATAAACAGCTTGAGGATTAGAACCACTCGTAAAATCATTAATTCCGCCCTCATTATAATAATAAGTTATGCTGGAGTTCAGGTTTTGGAATTGGGCGATTCGCTGGTCATTCAGGACTGGTCCAGCCTGCCTTGAAGCAACGCTGAAGGTTCCCATCCGAACTTCCGAAACGTCTTCATCTTCTTCAATGATTGAAACATCTACCTTCTTCTGCAAAGCGCTGATATCAAACACACGATCCTGTCCCCTCGCTTCCATTCCTTGTGCTACAATCAGGATCAGGGTGATCAGCATTGCCGCTCCCCATGCTTGTGCGCGGGTGGCCATTTCTTTTGTTTTCATTGTTATGTAGTTCATTCCGTTGGTATGTTTAGGGCCTTGGCTGTCTGGTGGTTAGTCGGGCAGTTTAGACCTTAGTTGCTCTCGTGCCATCTCCGCGATGTCAATCACTTCACCCCTTCCTGAGGGTTCGGCGCTGGACGTCGGTCCTTTTCCTTCTAAATAAATTAAGCCTGGTGGCCTAGTGTTGTTACATCGGTAATTGCACGACAAAGAAACACAATAGAAAAGGTACTTGAGCCATTGCAAGGGGCATTTTTGGTGAGTATTTTGCGTTTTGTAGTTGAATATCTATACGTTGTAGCGGTTCTGCTACAAAGCAAAAATTAACTATCAAAAAAGACGCTATCTATGATGGTTTCCATTTCAAAACTCCTTTTTTTTTATATAGGCCGTCGCTTTTGCTGTTAGAAGACCGTATAACGCATGCGCCGGGGATGGCGGACAGCGCCATACTCCCCTCAAGGAAAACCCGGTCTGGGATTCAGGAGCAATTCAAAATGGGGACGTAAGGGGAGACATCCCATAATTTTGACGCGTTTTGACTACAGATTTTGTGTGATTGACGAAAGCAATAAAATGAACGCTATAAGCTGATATTTTTGCTACTTCGGAAGCTCTGTCCTCGAACAGGTCCTGACGCACCGGCGCGGATTAGGGTATTGCGAAACGTTTAAGCGAGATCTCGGCTCCAGAAAACCCTGAAAAACACGCACTGGGAGGGCGCCTTAGCCCGAAAACAAAAAGGCCCATAATCGAGGGATTACAGGCCTTTGTTTTCGTTTACGGAAAATGCCGTTATCTTAAAGCGCTTTCAACTTCTTCTGGATATCCTGCACATAGGTTTTGAATTTCTTATCCGTCTCGATGAGGTCCTCAACCGTTTGGCAGGCATAGATGACCGTCGAATGGTCGCGCCCGCCAAAGAACGCGCCGATCGACTTCAGGGATGTCTTGGTGTAATTCTTGGCAAGATACATCGATATCTGCCGGGCTTGGACGATCTCGCGCTTGCGCACTTTCGACTTGACCATCTCTACGGGAACCTCAAAATAATCGCACACGAGCTTCTGGATGTAATCCATGGAAATCTCCTTGTGTGTATTCTTGATGAAGTTCTTCAGCATGTTCTTCGCCAAGTTCAGGTCGATTTCCTTTTTGTTGAGCGTGGCTTGCGCCAGCAGGGAAACCATGGCGCCCTCGAGCTCGCGCACACTGTTATCGATCTGGTTGGCCACGTATTCCACCACGTTTTCGGGCAATTCGATACCGTCCGTGTACATTTTCTTTTTCAGGATGGCCATGCGTGTCTCCAAGTCGGGCACTTGCACGTCGGCCGACAGCCCCCATTTAAACCGGCTCAGCAACCGTTCTTCGAGGCCAGCCAAGTCCTTTGGCGGTTTGTCGGACGTCAGGATAATCTGCTTGCCCGACTGGTGGAGGTGGTTGAAAATATGGAAGAAAATATCCTGTGTCCGCTCCTTGCCTGCGAAGTTGTGCACGTCATCCATAATGATCACATCCATCGCCTGATAGAAGTTGACAAAATCGTTGATCGTATTGTTCTTTAGGGAATCCACAAACTGCTGGCAGAATTTCTCGCAAGACACGTAGATGACCAGCTTGTCGGGCAAGCTTCGTTTGATTTCATTGCCGATGGCTTGTGCCAAGTGCGTTTTGCCCAGGCCCACCCCCCCGTAGATCATCAAGGGGTTAAACGAGGTCCCTCCCGGTTTAGCGGCCACGGCATGTCCCGCTGACCGCGCCAGCCTGTTGCACTCGCCCTCGATAAAGTTATCGAACGAATAGTGCGCATTGAGTTGGGGATCTACCTGCAGTTTCTTTAACCCCGGAATGACAAATGGATTTTTGATGTCCTTATTAAGGGCCACCGGCACCGGTATGGACTGCTTCTTCCCTTCCGCGCCGTTGCCGCTGGAAGGGATGTTCGTCGTGTAGGGATTGCTTGTCGATGACTTCTCTACGACGATATTGTATTCGAGGCGTCCGTTTTCACCTAAATGCTTTTTGATGGTCTTCCGCAATAGCCCCACATAATGCTCCTCGAGCCATTCGTAGAAAAACAAACTCGGTACTTGAATGGTTAAAACGCTGCCCTCTAACCGCACGGCTTTTACAGGTGCAAACCAGGTCTTAAAACTTTGTGCGGGAATGTTGTCTTTTATGATTTGAAGACACCCATTCCATACGCTTTCACTCGTTTTTTCCATTCTCTATTTCTTAACCAACTGATTTACAATATTCGATTGCAAAAGTGTTAATAACTTCTTGCTGAAACGAAGATGACAAAAAAATCCCACCTAAAAAACTAAAAGTCAAAATAAGAGCTAACGGCCTGGCTAATAATCGGTTACTGGCTATCTGGGCGGATTTCGATAGCTTGCTACACTCTTGTCAAAACTTATCAACACTTGCGCGCTACTGGGTGGCTCGGCCTCAGGCGTCACCCCCATCTCTGGGTTAAAAATAGTAAAAAATAACCGATAAGCGAAACGCCACGCCCCACAATTCTGTTTTAGCCGGATCTGGGGAGTTGCCTCCAGCGGAAAACATTGCAAAGACGATACCAACACGCGTTGCCTCTGGTTAATACGCACGAAAAAAAAGAAAAAATATTCGGCTGCGCCCGAAGTCCGGAACCAAAAAAGCCGTTGCAAGGATTATCACCTGGCAACGGCTCGGTCTACGTCAATGCGTAGGCCGCGGTTACTGCTTCGCTACATGCAATACGGCGTTGTCGCGCCCTCCGGAGAGGTCAAGCGTCAGCACATAGGCCGCGCCTTCCTGCAGGGCCTGTCCGCCGACCAGTCCCAGGTTGCCTGGATCTCGCCCGTTGCTGCCATCCCCCACAAAAATAATATCGCTCTCGCTGGATAGCGTTGCGTCGGTAAACTCGCCGCCCCACCCTTTTTGGTGGAAGAACTTAAAGTTGATGTCGTGCGCCTGGATCGTTTCGCCGGCTACGACGGTCACTTGGTACACCTTGTCGCCAACAGGCGCCATACATAGGGCGTTGTCGGGGTTCCACCCTACCCAGTTTGTTTCGATCGACGGCTTGCCGATACCGTCGCCGATAATCCAGACCGCCCCGGATCCGTCCGTCTGCAGGGTAGCCAAGCTGCCGCCGCTCAATACTTCCACGGCAAAATATTGCAGGTCCAGGTTCGCCGTGATGCGATAGTTTCCGTCGTTAGCCGCAAAAACCAGCCCGCCGGAAGCGTCTTTCGTCAAGTAATCCGAATCAATCCACCAGCTTTCCATGTCTTCAAACCCGTCGATGACCACCTCCTGCCCGTTCGACACCGCAAGATCCACGCGGAACCGGCTGTCGTCCACCCGCTGCATCACCGTTTGGTTGATGGCGTAGGCGATGATAAACGGGTCTGCCGCGTAGGTAAGCGCATTGAACGAAATGGCGTATTCGCCGGAGAAAGCGTTGGAAAAGGGAATGTTGCCCATGCTTCCTTCCTTAATAGCGCCTTCTTCCCAGCCAAAGGTCAGCGTGTTGCCCGCCTCGCCATACGCAGGAGCCACGATGTAGCCGTTGACCTTGGCGGGGAACGTCGTGGATGCCTGGTATTCGTACAGCCCTACGCGCTCCATGCGGTATTCGGCATCACCCGCCACGAGGGTCAGGTACGGGTAATCCGGGCGCTGCAGCGGCAGGTCGTATTCCTCCTCGGTAATGGTGAGGTGAATGTTTTGCAGTACGATTTTAAGCGTTGCTGTTCCGTTGGGCACGTCAGCGTAGTAGGGCACGTATATTTTTCCTGTATAATCACCGTTGGTCTTCGTGCGGATAACCGTTTCGGAGACAAGTTCATCGCTGTAATACAGACGTGCTTTCACCGTTGACAGGGGCACTTGCGCGTCAGACACGCCAACGGTAAATTGCAGGCTATCGCCAAAATAAGCGGTGGCGAAGTCAGTCTTCGTATCGATGACGGGGTTTCCCGGCACTTTTTGCTCCTCCTTTTTGCAGGCACTCATCGCCACAAAACCGGCGAGGGCCAATAGGGCAATTCTTACTCTTTTCATATCCTTTGTATATTATTTCCAACGATAAGACACCACGGACCTGGCCGGCACTTCGTAGCTAAAGTGCTTGCCGGCCGCCTCGATCGCTATTCGCCGGGCTTCGCCGGTGTCGTTCAGCAAGACGGCAGCAAAACTCCCGTCCATATTCTCAAATGCCGAATAGGTGATGCCGGGCGCCGTATAGCCACTGGTACCAATGCGCGTCGCACCGGGCTTGACTACGCTCGACAAATGGCTGATGATGTAATAGTGCGAATTACGCTTGATGGTTTTGTAATCCGACTGAATATCGACCGCTCCATAACACGTCTGGCAGCCGCCGTCGCGATTAGGGCCGCGATCGTCATCCAGCATCAGGTTCCACACGATGACGCCGCGGCACCAGTTGTTCACCGTGCCCAAGGCTACCTCGGCCATGTCGTCCATCAGGCGGACGGCCAGGTTGCGCCCATCGTTCCACGTGCCGATCGAGGTTTCCGTAAACACGAGCTCCTTGTCTGGCCGTTGCTGCTGTATGTCCAAGAGCTCCTCCCGGCTGCCTCCATAGTTGTGGTAGGCCGCGCCGGCTACGTAGTCGGCCACTTCGGCATCTTGATACACCTTGATAGGGTAGTCCTCCTGGTCGGCCATGTTGTCGTAGTTGTAGTTGTGGTCAAATACGTAAATCTTGGTCTGCAGGCCAGCGCCGCGCAGTTGGGGGCCTAGGCCGGTTTTGATGAACGCTTGCTGTTCGTCCCATCCCATAAAGAGGGAGGCCGAGTTGCCCCGGTTGAGGGGCTCGTTTTGCGGCGTTATCGAGTAGATCGGGATTCCGTGACCTTCCATGGCGTGTATCCATTTCACAAAGTACAGCCCGTAGTCGCCGTAATATGCCGGGTTGAGGTGCCCACTGGTCCACGAGTGGAACGGCTGCAAGTCCTTCAGGTTGTTGACCTTCATCCATTGCGGGGGCGTCCAGGGCGAGCCCATCACCTTGATATTGGGATTAATAGCCAGGATTTCCTGCAAAACCGGAATGACGTAGTCTAATTCTTCACGTTGGAGGGCAAAATTCTCAATCCCCGGCAGGTCGCACAGGGAGTATTCACTGAGCGAAAAATCGGAACAGCCAATCGCCACACGGATGTAGCTGTGGCCATAGCCTTCCGTATCGGAGAAGGTCTCCGTCAAAAACTGCTTCCGGTCTGCCGGTGCCATTTGCATCAGGTTGTAGCTGGCCGAACCGGTCAGTGCGGTACCAAAACCATCCATGGTCTGGTAACGCTGTGTGGGGTTGAGCCTGATTGTATTGGGCGACATATTCGACGCCGAGCCGAAATTCACGGCATCCCACGCCAAATCGCGGGAGAGGTCGGCAGTCGTTACCACAATGGACACGTCGCCCGCCGGCGGCGGGTTGTCCGGGAGCGTTTGCGGTCCGCCTTCGGTAGCGGAGCTACACGCCACAACCAGGGCGGAGGCTATCAACAGCGCCGCAGGCAGGGCGCGATATAATCTAGTTGGATTCATGCGTACTGTGCTTAATTGAATTTAATAACCTGGGTTTTGTATCAAGTTGGGGTTTTGGTCGATCGCCGACTGCGGAATGGGCAATCGGTAGGAGTTGGCATCGAACGGATACACCAACGGCCTACGCCCCGTATCGCGGGTGTGCACGGCATTCATCACTTCCTCGACTTTGTCCAGCCGAACCAAGTCAAACCAACGCTGTCCTTCGAACGCCAGCTCAAGACGGCGCTCGTTGAGCAGGGCCTCCACCATCGCATCGCGATTGCTGCGCACGCTATTGGATAGACGGGGCAGGCCGGCACGCTGACGCACGCGGTCGACAATATCCGCGGCAGCCGCCAAGTCAGACCCGCCCATGATCAGGGCTTCGGCCTTGAGAAGCAAGATGTCCGCATAGCGGAGGCGGATGATGCTGTTAAACGCCGAACGGAGCTTGTACATAAACGGATAGTTGTTTGCAGGGTAATAATTGCTCCACGTCGTCTCATAATACACGATGGATTGGTTGAAGCGCACTTCATCGCCCGCGGTCTGGTATGCGCGGATCAAATCGCGCGACGGGGTCACCCACTTCGCCCACGTGAAATTGTTGTTCCAGTTCGACAGGTCGCGCCCGAACATCCAGGTCACCCAGTTGCCGTTGCCCGCGAAGAACTGGCCTTCGAGGATAGACTCGACGGTATTCCGCGCTTTGGCGTCGGTGTTGGTGGCGTTGGTGGCAAACAGGTCGCTGAAGTCCGCCACGAGGTCAAACCCGTCGGCAGCCAGTTCGTCGGCATACTGAATGACTTTGGCGTAATCGCGGATGGGCTTCTCGGCATACACTTTGGCCAGCAAGGCCCGTGCTACCGACTTGCTGAAGCGGGTCTTGTCTGCCGGGTTATTGTCTGCCGCGTCAGGCAGTGCTTCGAGCAGGTCTTTTTCAATCTGCCGGTACACGTCTTCCTCGCTGGATTGTGCCGGGAAGTAGTCGCCGTACACGTCCTCGATGTTTTCCGCGGTGATGTCGGCCGCTTCGGTCGTGATCAGGGGCACGCTGCCCCATATCCGGGCCATCTCAAAGTACACCATGGCTCGGAAAATTTTGGCCTCAGCCTTATAGCGCTTGCGCTCGTTCTCGGTAAGCGACGCGTCTGTCACCTCATCGATATTCTCGAGCAATCGATTGGCCCGGGATACGTCCACGAGGTAGCTGTTCCAGTCGCGGGAGATAACCGAGTTGCCTCCATCCACGGTGTTATTCTCGAACGGTACGACCTCCGCGCCGGTCGTTCCGCCGTACGCGTTGTCGGCGTGTGCGTCCGCTATGAGCAAGAGATCCAGGTACCAATGTTCCTGGCGGTCGCGGATCTGACGGTAGATGGTTTCCATGTGGCTCGCCACCGCCGCCTTGTTTTGGAAGACGACCTCGTTTTCACCTTCGACGAACCCTTCGGTGACGTCGGAATACGTATCGACCGGATTATAGACCAATGAGCAGGCGTTCGCAAACAGTGCACTGCTGATCAGCATGAGATATATTTTTGTTCTTTTCATGGCTCAATCCTATTAAAATTCAACATTCACCCCGAATACGAAAGCCCGGCTCTGGGGGTACGTACCCCAGTCGATGCCTTGCACCTGCCCGCTGTTGCCCCATTGGTTGACTTCGGGATCCATCCCGGAATAGTTGGTCCACGTGAGCAAGTTGGTCGCTGACACGTAAGGCTGCAAGCGGTTTATTCCGAGTCGGGTCAGGGCATCGCCCCGGATATTATAGCTCAGCGCGACGTTCTTCACGCGGAGGTAACTGCCGTCCTCGACAAAGTAGGTTGAGTTTCGCAGGTCAAAGTTGGCTTTAGGCACATCCGTGATTTGACCGGGCACCTGCCAGCGGTCCAGGACCCGGTCCGACTGGTTTTTACCGTCATACATCCCCTCCGTTTCGATGCGCGACGCGTTGAAGATATCGTTGCCATACGAGCCCTGCAGGAAAATGCTGAGGTTGATATTCTTCCACGACAGCGTGTTGGTCAGGCCGAAGATAAAATCCGGATTGGGGTCACCGATGTACGTGCGGTCCGCAGCCGTCACCTTACCGTCCGCATTGAAGTCGCGGTAGACCATCTCGCCGGTTTCCGGATCAACACCATCGCTGATGTAGCCGAAGAAGCCGCCCAAGGGCCTTCCTGGCTCGTTGCGTACCACATGCTCGCGAATCACGTCGCTCGTCGTCCCGGTGGTATAAATTTTTTGCAATGACAGCTCTTCCAGCCGGTTCTGGTTAAACGAGATGTTGAAATCCGTATCCCAGGTCAAGGGGCCGTCCACCAGGTTTTTGCTGCTCACTGCCGCCTCAAACCCGCGGTTGACCATGACGCCTTCGTTGCGGATGATCGACCCTGCCGCCTGTCCCGGAGGCAACGAAACCCACATGAGCATGTCGGTCGTGCGTTTGTGGTAATAGTCCAGCGCAACGGTCAGCCGGCTCCGCAATGCGGTAAAGTCAACGCCCACACCGGTTTGGGTAGTCGTTTCCCAAGTCAAATCGCGCGTACGCAGGTTTGATGGTGTAATGGTGGGTATCGCATTGACATATTCCTCCTCAAACCAAGGGAGCCGCGAAATGGAATACAGCTGAAAATACGCATAATCGCCCACGCCCGACTGGTTGCCGGTTTGTCCCCATCCGGCACGCAACTTCAAGTCGTCAATCCAGTTGACATGAGCCAAGAAGGGTTCTGAAGACAGGCGCCACGCTGCCGACACCGATGGAAATATGCCCCAACGGTGGTCGGGATGGAGTTTGGAGGAACCGTCCGTCCGGATGTTGGCGGTTAGCAGGTACTTACTATCGAAATTATACGCCGCCCGGCCAAAGAAGGACATGATACCCCATTCGGAAGCGCCTGTGCCCGTTCCCGTCCAGGAAATCTTGTTGGCCGCGTTCAGGGTCTGGATAGAGCCGTCGCGAAAATGGGAGGCATTGATCCAGCTGTTGCTGTATTCAGACTGCGTCCAGGAGGAGCCGCCCATGGCCTCGAGACCATGGCGCCCAAACGACTGGCGGTACGTAGCCACATTGTCCCAGGTCAGCACGGTGTTGATGGCGCGATTGTCGCTGCCTTCGCCATACTGGTTGCGCCCCCATGACGTGGTAATGGGGTCGAGGAATGCCGTATTGGTGGCATTGCGCCTGTCGAGGGTAAAGGAGGATTTGACATCCAACTCGGGAAGCAGCGTCACCAAGGCATGTCCGGATGCCAAAATACGGTTTTCGCGGTTCTTGTTGTGGCGGCTCCGTGCCAAGTTTTCCAGGGGGCTCGTGATGTTGACGCCGTAGAAAGCCGCGTTATACTGCGCCGGGTTTTCTGGATCCCAAATCGGCGCATAGCGCGGTGTATTGATGACCGACAGCACCACCCCGCCACGGTTAGCCCCGTTGCCGGTGATGACGCCGTTGTTGCTATAGTCGGAATAGCTGACGTTGGCGCTCACATTGAGCCAATCCCGAATCTGGTTGTCGAGGTTTGCGCGGAAATTGTAGCGCTTGTAAAAAGCCGCATCCAACACGCCCTTTTCGTTGGTATACCCACCCGATAGGTAGTAGCGCAATTTGTCGGTGCCATCGGTGACCGAGAGCTGGTAGTTTTGCAAGTGTCCGGTGCGATAGGTTTCATCGAACCAGTCCGTTTGGTCACTGAGGCCTGCAGGCAGGTTGACCATGCCAATTTCTTGCATAAGCGCCCGGTATTGCTCGGTGTTCAGCGGGGTCACCGAATTGGCGACGTGGTTCTGCGTGCCTTGTACGTTGAGTGAGATGCGCGCCTGGCCCACTTTCCCTGTTTTCGTCGAGATGAGCACCACGCCATTGGCCGCACGCGACCCATAGATGGCGGCTGAGGACGCATCCTTCAGAATCTGCATATCCGCGATGTCCTGCGGCGCAAGGAAGTTAATGTTGTCTACGGGCACGCCGTCGACCACGTATAGCGGGTCGTTACTTCCGTTGAAGGATGTTGTACCGCGTATGCGAATCGAGGTTTCGCCTCCGGGCGCACCATTGGGCTGGATAACGGACACCCCCGCGGCACGGCCTTGGATGGCCTGGGCCGCCGAAACGATGGGCCGTTCGTCAATGTCTTGGGTGGATACGCTGGATATGGCTGTCGTGACATCGCCCCGGCGCACCGTACCGTAGCCGATTACCACAACATCTTCCAGCACGTTTTGGACGGGCGTGAGCACCACGTCCAGCGAAGTGCTCGCGACACGCTCCACGCTTTCGTACCCCAAATATGAAAAAACCAGAATGGCTCCCTGCGGCACATTAGACAACGCAAAGCTTCCGGCATCGTCGGTCGTCGTTCCTTGCGCCGTGCCTTTCTGTACCACGGATACGCCAGCGATGGCCTCACCGCTACCCGCCGCGGTGACGGTACCCGCCACGCGTAGGGTGTTTTGAGCAAATCCATGCCCCGGCATCAGGCCGCACAGCAACAGAAAAATCGGGATAATACCCGCTTTCTTGTACATGAAAATCTTCATATAGCAATGTAAATTTGGTTAATGATTGGGTGTTTATAATTTTAGCATCCCCTACTTACTCCCGCACGAAGAGGCATTCGCCCACCGCGCTTCACAAAGTTAGGCAGTCCTGATACGGAAAAACCCCACCGCGGGAGACCCGCGGGGAAAAAGTAAACGACCGCAAATGACAACACACTAACTATCAGCCATGTAGCGTCTGTCGGATGACCCAAAAAGTAACTTTTTACGGAAGTAACTTGCTTAGTTCGGTTTCCGAATCATACCAATCTGCCTGACTTGGGCCTCGAATTCCTCGCGTGAGTGCCGGGCCTTCTGCCGGATTTTTGTCCGGTAATTGTATACCGTCCGCAAGGAATAACGCAGGAACCCGGCGATCTTCACGCTATCGGAAATGCCCAGCCGCACGAGGGCAAAAATGCGCAGCTCGGTGTTCAGCAGTTCGCCCGGCTTGGGCAGGATTTCCTCGTCGGGCAACAGCAGTTTATTGAATTCGCTGACGAACGTTGGATACAGGTTTAGGAATATCGTGTCGAAGTTATGGTACAGCGCGGCGAGTTCGTTTTCTGCCAGATCGGTCGATTTGAGGTCTTGCAGCACCTGTTCGTACTTGCCGGCAGAAGCCTTTTTGTGCAAGGATTTCCGGTAGTCCTCCAGTTTTTCAATGTTGAGCGAACAGATGTCGAAGAAATTGGCGATATATTCTTCCTTGATGTGATTGGCTTCAAAAAGATTGTCGTTGGCATCCTTCAGCACCTGATTGAGGTTGTTGAGCCGCTGATTGGTGAGCGACAGGGCCCGCCGGGTTCGGGCCAGTCTCCGTACCTGCACGTAGCTGTAGACAATGCCGATAATTAACCCTACGGACAACAGGCTGATCAGGATAAGGTAGGTATGCAATTTGGTCTGCTGCGCCTGTTCCAATGCCCTGAACGACGCATTGATAATGGGGTAAACCGTAGAATTCTCCACCGTGCGGTACCGGGCATTGCAGAAAATAGCGTCATTGATAGCTGCGTCCATAAAGCGGTACGCCTGTTCCACGTCGCCCCGGTCGTAGTAGGTAAGCGCCAGACTCTGCAAGGAAGCGTTGTCTTTGATGGCATTGACCACATCGGTGATGGCCGACATGGCAAAATACCGGAGTTGGGCGTCCGAATCGCCACGGTTTTTGTAGATGACCCCCAGCAGGTACGCGATGAGGGCCCGTTCGGGATTCTCGTCGGTGGTGTGCCGCAGCAAGGTCAGCAAGGCACTTTCGGCGATGCGTTCCTGCCCTTCGTAAAGTGTTTTGGTGGCGTCTGTAATTTGGTGGTTCAAGGAACGGGGATCCAGCACGGTCAACAACGAATCGCGGTAGCGCTCGCTCATCTGATAATGCCCCACATTGTCCGTGCTCTGCCCATAACGGCTGTAGAACGATAGGTAGGTTTCGTAATAATGAGGCAACAAGCCCGGCGAGAGGGAAGCCCGATCAATGCTGTCCAACAAGCTTTTGGACTCAATGTAGAGTCCTTCGGTGGCAAACAGCCAAGCTTGCTGTATAGCGGCCTGGCCATGGATACGCGGGTCGTTCAGCGTGGCCGCAATCGCCCGGTTTTTGCGGACGTAGGCGACGGCGGAGTCAACCTGATACTTCTGGTAAGCCTCGATCAGCTGAAGATGAGCTTCGTATTGTTCGGCAGGGCTCAGGCTCCGACGCTGCGCCAGGCGAGAAAGGGTCTGGAGCTGCTGCTCCTTTTTGGCGTCGTATGCGGCGCGATCGGCCATCACCTCCTCGAGGCGACGAAGGACAGAATCCGTTTGCCCCGAGGCCAGTGCATCGCCCAGACAGGCCAACCAAAAAAACACGAACAGCAATCGTTTTACCATCGGGAATTGATACCGCAACATGTTATTGTGCGGGGTGCAAAATTACGAATAAACCTGCGGATTACAGGCGAAGTCAAGCGCCACATGCCGGAAATCGGTTTTGAAAAATGCAACCCCGAAGGGTACGCTACGGACAGCAGCTGTATCAAAACTGTCCTTTCGATGAGGCGACGTAGCCTGTCCCGAACTCGATTCGGGGACGAAGAGAAATACAACGACCATCGAGTTGGCTAGCATGGCTGTCGGCTTGTCGTTAGGCTTCTCACATCGCTGCGCTCCGTTCGAAGTGACGTTCAGGGTAGATAATTTCCGTTCTCTGTCATTTCGATGAGGAGGCGTAGCCTGTCCCGAACTCGATTCGGGGACGAAGAGAAATCTAAAGACATCGGGCTGCCTTAACGGCTGTTAGGCTTCTCACATCGCTGCACTCCGTTCGAAGTGACGTTCAGGGTAGATAATTTCCGTTCTCTGTCATTTCAAGGACACCAGAATGCCATCCATATCCCGGGCGGACGTAAGCGAAAGATCATTCTCTTTACATCGATACCGCCTCCATCGCCGGCCATCCCTCCGGGAGGCAAGCTCGGCGACTTCTTTTTCCTTGACGAAAAAGAAGCAAAAAGTCAAGGCGGTTTGATGAGCGCCTAGATTTGTGTCGATTCCCTAAAGCACCAAAACTCGCTGCGCTCAGACAGTTGGTGCTTCTTACGGGAAACAACCCAAATCTGTACCAGCGCCAATCAAAAGGCCGGCTTCTCTCGCGGACGGAAACTACGTTATGAATTAGAAACCACCGCCCTCCATCCAAGCACCCTATCCCACACGGCGGGAAGTGGCGTCTGACTTACGACTCTTCGTCTCAACGTCTCAACGAATCAACGACTCAACGAATAGGCGAATAGGCGAATCAACGAATATGCGAATGCGCGAATGCGCGAATGCGCAAATCACCTTATATTTTCAACACGACGCCCCAGTTGATAAAGTCT
>CAYUIZ010000064.1:0-17741 GCA_964444885.1 uncultured Sphingobacteriaceae bacterium
ATATTATGAGTTTAAGACTGGGGGATACCGCCCCGAATTTCCAAGCCAAAACAACGATTGGCGATATCGATTTCTACGAATACACAGAAGGCAGTTGGGCCTTGCTGTTTTCGCATCCGGCTGATTATACGCCTGTGTGCACGACTGAGTTGGGGCGTACGGCCTTGCTGAAAAGCGAATTCGACAAGCGCGGCGTCAAAGTGCTGGCACTGAGCGTCGACCCACTGGACCAGCACGTGGGCTGGATCGAAGACATCAACGAAACACAAAACACGGAAGTCAACTTTCCGCTGATCGCCGATGAAGACCGCAAGGTGTCCGAGCTCTATGGCATGATCCATCCGAACGCGTCGGCGACGGCGACGGTACGGTCGGTATTCATCATTGGGCCCGACCGCAAGATCAAGCTGACGCTGACCTATCCAGCGTCTACAGGTCGAAATTTCCTGGAGATTCTGCGTGTGATTGACTCCCTGCAACTGACGGCGGATTACAGCGTGGCGACGCCTGCCGATTGGAACCATGGCGACGATGTGATCGTGGTACCGGCTATCCCGACCGCGGAAATTCCGGAGAAGTTCCCCAAAGGGCACAAGATTATCAAGCCCTACCTGCGCACCACGCCGCAGCCCAATATTTAACGGGATTTCCCGAAACGGTTAGGGACAAAAGGCGAGTGGCCACCTTTGGGGTAGCCACTCGCCTTTCTGTTTCACAAAGTCACTGTTTTGTATTTTAATACGTCTTTACCATGAAGACGTAGTCTTGGATGCGTTTTACTTGTTCGGTCCGGCTGAGTGATGCCAACGTATTCTTGCGGTTCAAGACGAGCGGGTGAGCCAGGGAATCAGCCGGTATGGTTTGGAGGCACCGTAGCAAGGCATCGGTCTTGATGGCAAACGACGCGCCGTCCAGTCCAGTTTGCTTGCCCCGGATAATTCCGATTACGTTGCCGTTGTAGTCGAGCAGCGGGCCACCGCTGTTGCCCGGATTAAGGGGGATGGAAATTTGGTAAGCGGTCGTGTCGCCGAGGTAGCCCGTCCGCGAGCTGAGATAACCCTGCCCATACACCGGTTCATCCCGTGGGAACCCCAGCGTGTACACCTCTTCGCCCAGCTCTGCCTCGGATTCTTTAAACGTATATGGCGTTTGCCGGAGTTTCCGGAAAGTCGTATCGTTAATATGCAGCAAAGCGATGTCCGAACCCGGATCGGTATAGACAACCTGTGCACGGTACGTGTCGCCGTTGGCGTGGTATAGGTGCACGGAGTCGGCATCCCGGACGACGTGGTAGTTGGTGATCACATATCCCTCCGGCGCGACTACAAATCCGGTAGCACCGAATTGTCCTGGCGCGAATGCTTGGTTGACTTGTTCGTTATTTATGCTGCGGATGACCGCATTCTGGGCATGTACGTTCTGCTTGACGCTGTTCATCTCACGGCGCAAGGCGCTGAAGTTCGACGTGGTTTTGTCAATCGCCGAATAGTACCCGCTCACCCATAGGGTGGAAAAAACAGCTAGGATGGCCACCGAAGCGGCAATGAGCGCGTTGATGCGGAACCTATTCCACAAGGAGATGATCGGTGTCTGCTGGCGGGCAAGCGATGCGGTCTCGTTGCGTTGCGTTGTTTCCTTCAACTGCTGCTTAAAGGCACTGCGCCGTCCGTGTTTTTTCAGCTGGGCCAAAAACTGGCGATGCTGGTCCAAACGCTGCGCTTCCACGGGATGTTGTTCGCAATAAGACTCAAACGCCGCGCGTTGCTCCGCTGTCAATTCGTTTCGCAGATACCGATCCGCTAGATCCAAAAATTCGTGCTCACTCATCATGGTCATTACGCTCTTTATTGGCGGTAAAAAACAATCTCTTCAATCGTTGCAGGCATTTGTATTTTTGGTTTTTGGCATTGTCCGCGTTGGTGTAGCCAAACTTGTCGCAAATTTCCTGCATCGACAAATTCGAAATATAGAAGTCCAGGATGATCGTCTTGCAGGGTTCGCCCAGCTGCTCGAGCGCGCCGTCCATCCGAACGAAATCGGCGTCTTCCTTTTGATGCCGCTCCACGTCCTCGTCCACCGGCAGGCGGTCTTCGTAGTCGGTCACGTCCGTGAACGAGCGGTGTAGCTGCGCCAGTTGCTTAAGCCATAACCGCCGGCAAACGGCGTATAGGTATGTTTTTAACCGGCTGCTTAATCCGAACTCGGGATCCTGCGCGCGGTCGTACAATACCATCACTGCCTCTTGGAAGATATCCTTCGCCTCGTCCTCACTACCGTTATTCGTGACGACCAAATGGAATACCATTGGGAAATACTCGTCGTATAACGATTGGATGGTAAGGCTGTCGCCCCGGCGGAGACCAGCGAGTAGCGCCTCATCGTCTTGGCTTCCCGTTGTTGGCTTGCTATATTTCTTCACTTGTTAATACGGAAATTACTAAATAGTAACCCAATGAATGTGGTGATTTTACGTGCGCTCTTGCCTTTCTGTCGCGAAGACAAACCTACGGAAAAATTTGTGCAAGTATGGCGTGGTGGTCATCCGCCTCGGGCTCCTTTTTTACCCGCTTCATGCGCTTGGGAGTTGGTCGGCGCACGATGCCAGTGGCCTTCTTTTTCGGCGGTTTTTGATTTTAGCCGTTTTTCTGGCCGGAACCTGTTGCCACAATAGGATTTTCCCCCGCATTTGGCTAAGTTTGCCCCTATTCTAGCGATATAAATAGCGATACATGTATCCCATCCCCATCCTCCAGGAACGCATCCGCGAAGCTGTCGAAACACTTGGCATTCCCGACACTCCATCCACGTTGTACGACCCAATTCGTTATATTCTCGATATGGGTGGCAAGCGCATTCGGCCCATGATGGCATTGTTGGCTGCGAATTTGTTCGGCGAATTGGATGAAGCGTGCGAGCGCGCCATGCCCGCAGCAATGGCTGTGGAGCTTTTCCATAATTCGACACTGATGCACGATGATATCCTGGACGACGCACCCTTGCGGCGAGGTAAGCCCTCTGTTCACGAAAAATGGGACATCAATACCGCGATTCTCTCGGGTGACGTGACGCTAGTTTTCGCCTATCTGCAATTGGCAAAGTCGGATCCGGCTCGGCTGCCGGCATTGCTCGATGTATTTAACCGGGTCGTCTTGGAAGTCTGCGAGGGGCAACAACTCGATATGGATTATGAGAAGCAGCCTCGTGTGACGATTGACGAATACGTCGATATGATCCGGATGAAAACTTCTGTCTTGCTAGGCGGTGCTGCTGAGCTGGGCGCGCTCGCCATGGGGGCGTCTGCATCCGACATACGCGATATTGGGAATTTTGGCATTTACGTAGGCATTGCCTTCCAGTTGCAGGACGATATCCTTGACGTGTTTGGCAATCCGGACACCTTTGGCAAGCAGTTGGGCGGGGATATCCTGGCCAACAAGAAGACCTATTTGCTCATAAAGGCACTCGAACTGGCGAAAAACGAAGATAAGGATGAATTGGAAGGCCTGTTATCCGGAACGGATTTGGCTCCCGAGGATAAGGTGAACCGTGTCAAGGCTTTATACGAACGGCTCAACGTGCTGCGGGAAGCGCAGGGTGCAATGGACGCATTTAGCGCGCGTGCATTTGAAGCGCTGGACCGTGTATCGGTCAGTGAAGAGCGGAAAGCCGCCTTGCGCGCGCTCGCCCGCCAGCTCTTGGTGAGGCAACATTAGTACGGTTTTTGCACGGCATACCACGAATACATCAGAAACCTTACCTGCGGGCGCCCAAGTTTTGCAAATATTTGTTAAACTTGTGTATTGGCTCGGTGCATTCGGCGACCGAAAGCACCAAAGGTAATCTTATGATAGGCAATGGAACCGCTAAAAATTACGACTTTTCAGGCTTACCTGTTCTGGGAGAATATCGAAAAGAACCTAAGCAACATCTCGCTGAAACTTTCTACGATTCGTGAAAAGACCGACTTGATCATCTTGCCGGAAATGTTCAATTCCGGATTTACCAACAACGTGGAGAAATGTGCGGAAACCATGGACGGGCGAACCATGCATTGGATGCTGGAAACGGCACAGCAATATGATTGCGTGGTGACGGGGAGCCTGATTATCGAGGAAAACGGCAAGTACTACAACCGGTTGGTGTGGATGAACAAAGACGGCAACTTCGTGAAATATGACAAGCGCCACCTGTTTGGCATGGCGAAGGAAGATGCCGTATTCACCCCCGGCAACAAGCGGGTAATCGTCGATTTGAACGGCTGGAAGATCTGTCCGATGATTTGTTATGACCTGCGTTTTCCGGTGTGGTCGCGCAATATGCGGGGCGCGTATGACTTGTTGCTGTATGTAGCTAGCTGGCCAGACCGGCGCTCGGCGCACTGGCGTAGCCTGATTCCGGCCCGCGCTATTGAAAATCAGGCTTTTGTTATCGGTGTTAACCGCGTCGGGCACGATGGTAACGAAGTGTATTATTCCGGGGGGTCCATGTGCATATCGCCCATGGGAGACGTGGTTTACTACAAGCCGGAGTACGAAGATATGTACACCTTCACCATTTATCCGAAAGATCTAGCGCACGCTCGCGAAGCCCTGCCTTTCCTTAAGGACGCGGACGACTTTGACCTTCATATCTAATCCGGGTATCCGCGTGACGCTTTTCGTATCGTGTTATTTATACGGGCGGTCGAGAATGACCGCGTGAATAACCGCTTCCCGAAGGTCGAATCCCGTCTCGCTACTACTGCTCTGTTCATCACCATCTTCATCCGTCACTTCAACGCGCTTCAGTAGGTTGGGGTGGCTACGCCTGGCGCGTTGCCTGGCCTGCTGGGACAGTTGGTCCTCGTCCATAAACCCAGCATATTCCTGATAGCGTGCCGGAATGGGCTCGGGCGCTGGCAGGGTGGTCGGGATCACATCCGCTACGGGGCGTTCTTCCCGCCGTTGCTGTGGAGGGCGTTGGCCCGGATTGCGCTTGCGCGCCTTCTCTTGCTCCTTTTGGTAGTTGTGGTACGCTTGGTAGCCGAAGACGATAGCCGCAATGAGGATGGGAATAAACTGTTCCATGGTATAAAGGTAAGGAATATGCGTTAGATTTGACAGCATGTTTGTTCATAAACAGCCATATGCCCCATTATGTAACAAAACGGCATTGAGGTGGTCTTAATCAGAGTGCATTGAACGTCGATGGAGAATCAGCAACTCTTATTCAAGCGGGTATTTGAGGAAAACTCGAAGCGGGTTTACCACTTATGCTATGGTTATACCGGCGATGCGGATTCGGCGAATGACCTGATGCAGGAAACCTTTATCAAGGTGTGGCAAAACCTGGACAAGTTCCGGCAGCAGTCCCAAGTGTCTACATGGATTTACCGGATAGCCGTGAACACCTGTTTGTCCTACCTGCGCAAAGCAAAACGGCGGGCGACGGATGAGCTCAATGACCACATTGTCGAGAACTATACGGAAGAACCCTCTGAAAAGCAGGAGCAAATCGCTTTGCTGTATAAATCCATTTCGCAATTGGAGGAAAACGAACGTATTATCATCACAATGGTTCTGGATGAGGTGCCCTACCCCGAAATTGCCGAGATCGCGGGTATATCAGAGGGCAATCTTCGTGTGCGAATACATCGTATCAAGCACAAGTTGACTGAAATTTATAACAGAAATGAAAGCATTTGAGGAAATTCAGCAGCTTTGGAACAACCGGCAAGATACACCCAAGGTGGATTTTGACGAGTTGATGAAGAATGTGAAGGGGAGCAGGAAAGCGCTGGCCGCCAAGTTTATGTGGCAATGCGTGACGATCGGAATCGCCGTTGTCGTTCTGGTCGCAATAGCGGTGCTGGTCAATTTCGTGACATGGACGGCCTACGCCGGAATTTGGATTATCGTCGGGTGCTTGATTTATTACCTCGCGAATCAGTTTAGTGATTACCGGTCGATGGAGCGGAGCGAAACGCTATTTGCGACACCGCAAAAATACATCACGTACCTCAAGGCGTTCCAAGAACGTCGAAACCGGTTCAACACCTATAATTTTGCCATCTACGAAGCCTGCGTAGGCTTAGCTATTGCTTTGTACGCCATTGAGTTTTACTATTTGCTGCCCGTGCTGGTGTTCACGGCATTCGTCGGATTCGTGGTCATCTGGTTTCTCATCTGCCACTTCGTGTTTATGAAGCGGTATATACGTAGCGAGAACGACCGTATCGAAGCCATGATTGACCATCTGCAGCGCATCGCCCGTCAATTTGACGAGTAGCACCCTTCGCTTGGGCGTTACCCATTTCGGTCTCCATTCGCGGCATTCGGGTCGTTATTGACAGCAATGCCTATCTCGCTTTCGTTTAATTGGATGACGATCTTCGCGATAAAGACATTTTCATTCATGACCGTCGTTACCGAGTTCCTTCCCTTATAGACCGTTTCTATCCGTTTGATGATGTTGGCCAGGCCGGTTTTCGTGCTTGGGGAAGCAGGGCCGGATAGGCTGGCGTGATTTTCCGTCGCTATGGTCAAGGTAGTGCCATCCAGGCGGACATCGATCAGCGCGGGCCGGTAAAGGTCGCCGTGTTTGAACATGTTCTCCACGAGCGTCAATAGGATGAGCGGGATGGTCTTGACATGCTCAGGCTGTCCCGCGACGCGAAGTTCCAGTTTCAGTTTGTTGCTAAACCGCAGTTGGTTGAGCGCGATGAGATTGGCCGTCTGCTTGATTTCGTCACCGAGGGTAATCAGCCCGAGGCTGTCTTTGGAGGGTTCGAGCGCATAGCGCATGATATCCGCGAGGAGCATAATGGCCTCTTCGGCGTCGTCGGGATTGTGCCGGGCGGCGTAGTTCACAAAGCTCAGCGTGTTGTAGAGCAGGTGGGGGTTGATCTGCGCACGCAGGTAATCCTGCTCGATACGCAAGAGGTTTGTTTCCAGTTCTTTGTTGGCAATGATTTGGTCGAAATGCTTGATTTCCGCTTCGCGTGCAGCACGTTGCCCGCGCATGTATCTCGTCAGGAAAAAGTAGCCGGTGCTATACAAAAAGTACGGGAGCACGGGCATGACGAAATACTCGAGATAAGCCACGTCAAACACCAAGGCGCTGACTACCTCGGCCAGCGTGTGACCCGTCACCACAAACTGTATATGGCCCATGATGATCTCGGCCAGGATGTAGAGCAGCGACACCGCAATCAGTTCGAGGATGATGAATAACGGTAGTTTCCAAAAAACATGCTGCTTGCTTGCCAGCGCGATAGGCAAAGCGAGATAGGCATGCGCGTAGAAAAAGGCGATATTGATAAGGAAGAAGTGGAAGAAATTCGCAGACATGTCCATGTCGTCCGGAAATATCTGGGCGTAGGTCATCTCGTAAGCGATGTACAATGTCCAGCAAAGGACGTGGGCTCCGATAATCCGTAGCTTGGGTCTGCGCACGTGTGTTGGGGTAGTTTCTGCCACGCTTATTGCTTCGTTTTCTGGGAAATCAGCGCCCGCCGGTTTATTTCTTCAAAAAACCCCTTAGCGTATGTTTTGCTTACTTCGCGGGTGTTATCACCCAGCATGTCTAAATAGATGGTATTGCCGTCGATTTGCTTGATTTTACTGAGCGAGACAATGGACGATTTGTGCACCCGCATGAAATCGCCCCGGTGGCGGAGGTGTTCTTCCAGCTCGCGCATGGTCATGTAAACCGGAAACGCATTGTCTGCGGTATAGATGGTGGGATAGTGGTCGCCGGCGTCTATGCAGACAATATTGGCGTATGAAATTCGGAAAAATCCGTTCTTGCTCCCCGCTTTGATGAAAAGGCTTTCCGATTGATCGGTGCCAGCTGGCGCCGTGGGGGCGGGCACCTTAGCCCGTAATTTCTCTACCTTTTCTAAGACTGTCGCCAAGCGCAGCGGCTTTAAAAGAAATCCGTCCGCTTCTTCGCCAAATGCGTCAAACGCATAGTGGCTATGAGCTGTGGTAAAGATGAGGTACGTGCTGTGCGGGCGCAAATGTTTCGCGGCTTCAATGCCGGACAACCCGGGCATTTCGACATCGGAAAAAATATAGTCGACTGTCCCCAGCGTTTTGAGGCCTTCGATGGCGCTGAGCGCATTGTCAAATTTGCCGACGATCTCCATGCCCGGTATACGGCGGAGAATGTCGCCCAAATTTCCTAACGCATGTACCTCATCATCGATGATGACGCAGGTCTGGATATTCATAGGTATTTAGGTCTTTAGGCTCGTAAAGATAGCATATTTTCGTTATCTGCATAGGGGAAAATGTGGTCCGGCCGTATTTCACGTAATATTTCTGATGCTTTACGTAATAAACTTCCGAAATCCGTGCCTTACTTCCAATTTGTGGTTACATTTGTTATTGTTAATCATATGTCCAATTGGGGTCAGGACAGTTTAGCTGTCGAGCCGCCAGCACGCTCGGTAGGGCTGCAAGCGATAAATGAAGAACTATATGTTAAGAGATAAGGTAAGTATTACGCAATATAATGCTGGATTTTGGCTGCTTAGCGGGCCCAATGGCTATAGTATCTTGCTCAACAAGCAAATGTACCAAGTCGTGGAGATACTGAAGGCTGCCGAATCGATGGAGGAGGCGTGCAGGATGTTCAATACCGTGTACGAGTGCAATATTACCCAGCATGAATTCGAGTTGTTTATAGAGTCCAAATTCGGCCCCTATGCCATCCTCGACCAAGGCGATCAGGAGCGTGTGCTGAACCGTATTCTTCACAAGATGAAAGGAAATGTTAAAGCGTTGAGCGCACGCGTCAACGGTTGGTTTTTATAATTCCTTCAGGCAGCCAGTCCGCTAGTGCGTGGCCTCGGACCGTCCGAAAATAGGAAAAGCTATTGATATAGGAAGTACAATTTAAACATAGCGCATTTCGTTGAGTGTACGGGCGACAATAGCGTCCAATTCAGCTCACTCCAAGGCGTTCCCGTGAGGGGCCGTTGAGGAGAAAAGTCACCGCTTCGCGTAGCTTTTTTGCGAAGGACGGGGATTTTTGTGTCCGGTTGCGTAATAAACCGGTCATTTCGCGTAATTTTTTTTAAAAGTCGGCCTGAACTGTTGTATCGTTGTGTAAACAAATAAACATACAACATGAAAACAGGACTTAACACCATCGCCTTTTTAGCTGTCGTTTTAGCGGTTATCTTTTCTTTGGCAATCGTATTGCCACAGGCACACACCGGGCAGGAAGCCCTCAATGAGCCAGCCGTTTCGTCAAGCTCGACTGAACTTTCAGAGGCTGATGCGCTAGGAGCGATCATTTTGGTGCGGCAAGTACGTTTCACCAAGGACGACAAAAAGAAAAAAGAAGAACAAGCACAATTGGCATACATGGACGACGTGCTTTCACGCTACGAATAGATGCAGCGCAAGCAGGTTTTCTTCCTGACACTCCTGGCCCTACATCTACTTATCATCTTGGCTGTCTGCACAAAAAGCACGATAGCTAATTACACGGGTTTCTATAAGGTTTCGCCCGCGAAACCCGTTGGCCAGGTGATGCAGGCTGCTGCGGCTGTATCCACCCTCCCGGGAATCGCTCATTACGCTGTTGTCGCCGGCATCGATGCCGGTTACGGCTTCTTTGCGCCCAACGTGGCCAGCGAGTACGTGTTGGCATTTGATTGCTATGGGGCGGACAGCACGTTGCTATACCGCCAAGGCCTGCCGGATTTTGCCCAGCGCGAAAGCACGACGCGCTATGTCACTATGCTGGGTGCTTTCCAGGATAAACTGGTAGCCATACTTGACGGGGAAGAGGATGCCACGAGCGTCGAACAGCGCCACCTTAATGCGATTATTCGCTCAATGGCCATGAACCTGCTGGGCGACGACGACGCGATAAGCCACGTACGCGCTACGCTATATCTATACGACTTCCCCGCCTTGAAGGACAGCCGCCATGCGGCACCCCGTTCGCGTCTTATCGAAATCGAATCGTTTGATGTACATCGGGAATGACAAGGATGGCAAGGTTTCGTACGGGTGTGATCCAGTTTTTTTTCCGGCGCCGGGTCCAGGACTATTACTTCCTACCGTTTTTCCGTATTTCCATAGCGCTCCTTTTCTTGGTACATTGGTGTGCGACCTGGCAGGATTTCAGTCGGCTATACGGCAACAACGGCTTGCTTGCTTCGGATCTGGCCGAGCTTTTTAAGGAATCATGGATTCCGTCATTTAACCAAATCAGCCTAGCGCTGACGCAAACGTTCTCCACCTCGGAGTCTGCCCATATTCTTTTGTTTCATACGTTGTCGTTGAGCGGAGCCGTGTTGCTTGCGCTCGGCCTGTTTACGCGTCCGGCTGCGGTCCTTTTGCTGGTGCTGCAGTTGGTGTTGGCGAAGGGATCTTACCTGTATGCGTACGGAATCGATTATTTCAAGACCATCGCGCTGTTTTATTGCTGTGTGTTTCCGGTGGGATCACAGCTGTCAATGGACAATAGGCTATTTCGCCGTCGTGCTGTCCAGGTCCCAAACCCAACGCCGTTTCGCCGCGTATTGCAACTGCATTTGTGCTTCGTGTATTTCTTTTCGGGGTTGGACAAGGCGTTGGGGTTTAACTGGTGGAATGGCGAAGCCGTATGGAAAGCGCTGCATCTCCCGTACAACCAAACCGAACTGGGGAGCATGTTCACCGCCTTGGCCTCTTGGCCTTTTCTGTTCGTCGTCATGGGTGGCGCTGTGATCCTGATCGAACTGTGCTATCCGGTTTTCATCCTCGCGAAGCGGACACGGGCATTATGGCTTCTGCTGACGGTACTCATGCACGTCGGCATCATGTTTTTCCTTAATTTACCTTATTTCGGCATGCTGATGGTGCTCCTCAACCTATCCGCCTTCCTGGATCTTCAGAAGCGGGACGCTTGGCTCCCTTGGCGCCAAGCCACGGGATGATGTTGGCCACGATGCCTAGGGATTAGAAATGCGTATGCCCGGATTGGGAATAAAATTAAGGAAGGCCGTAAATTTATCCTTATACGCCTCTTGGTTGAGTTTATAATAAAAAGCCCCTTTTTTGGAGTTTAGCTTATCTTTATCCAACTGCTTAACGAGCAATCCGGTGGAGCGGAGCTTTCTTGTGAAATTCCGCTTGTCCAATTCGACGTCGTACACTTGTTCATACAGTGTCATGATTTGGGGAATCGTGAATTTTTCGGGCAGCAGTTCGAATAGTATGGGGTGCAGGGCCGCTTTGTAGCGGAGCCGTTGCTTGGCATGCTCAAGCATGGCATTGTGGTCGAAAATTAATTTCGGCACACGATCCAACGTAAACCACTCTGCTTTGTACTCGGCGCTGATCTGTTTTTCGTAGTTCTTGATGTCGATCAACGCAAAGTATGTGATACTTAACGTTCGCTCAAGCGGGTCGCGGTCAGGGTCGCCGAACACGAGCATTTGCTCCATATAGACGTCCCGGAGGCCGGTAAGCTGGCGTAGCACGCGGGCGGCGGCCTGTTCGGGTGTTTCCCGAGCCTGCACAAAACCGCCCATCAGGCTCCATTTGCCTTTGGCGGGCTCAAAGCCGCGTTTGATGAGAAGCAGTTTAAGTTCGTAACCGTCAAAGCCGAAGATGATACAGTCTACGGCGGCTAACAGTCTCTCTTGGTTTGCATACTGAGATTTCATACGCGTTGTTAGGCTGGGAGATATTCGGCTAACTTACAACTAAACCAAGAAAAATAGATGCTATTTTTGTTTTTTAGTTTCGGGTAGTGCTGCCGATAATGTAAAGGCAAGGGGTGAATTTGGTTGAATGACTGAATGAGCTTGGATTTAAAAACACCCATTTTCACTTAAAAGAAGCGTATTTTATTCCTTTATTTAGCAACGAAAACTATTGGAAGGCAAAAAACAGTCATTATTGGCAAATTGAGTGGTGTTACAAAGACATTTATTGCGCTACTTTAGCAATCTGATAAACCGATAACGCAACAAGTCAAGTGTGCAGAAAGAAAGACAGCTAGCCATTCGCTACGCGTTCGGAATGGGTTATTTCAGTCGGTGATGTGGGTCAGGGTAGCTAAGGCCGTGAATTAGACGATAGAACGATACAAATATATGGGATTACAAGTAGATTTGGGGGTAAGCACGTGGCTTTGGACCTCGCCTTTTGGTACGGCAGATGCGCAGGCCTTATTCGCAAAGATTGCAAGTTTGGGTTACCAAGTGGTCGAAATTGCGGTTGAAGATCCTGATTTGATTGATGCGCCACAAATCGCGAAAGCATTAGCCGACCACGGTTTGCGGGGTATTGTGTGCGGGGCGTTCGGGCCGACACGGGACCTGACGAACGACGACGAATCGGTTCAGCAGACGGCCATGGCGTATATCGAAACCTGCCTGGATCTCGCCAAGAGCATTGGTGCAACCTTTTTTGCCGGCCCGATGTATGCCGCGGTGGGCAAGGCCCGCATGGTGCCGCCAGCGCAGCGACAGGTCGAATGGCAACGCGCCGTCACGAATCTGCGTAAGGTATGCGAGCTGGCGCAGGACCGAGGTTTGGAAGTTGCCATCGAGCCCCTAAATCGTTTTGAGTCCGACTTGATTAACAATGTAGACGATTTGCTTAGGCTAATTGACGACATCAACCATCCGGCGGCCAAAATTTGCCTTGACATGTTCCACATGAACATTGAAGAGCCCGATCCGGAACAAGCCATACGGCGTGCCGGCGACAAGCTGATACACGTACAGGTTTCGGAGAATTACCGCGGAACCCCCGGGACGGGCAACGCAAGCTGGGATGCATACTACCGCGGCTTAAACGCGATCGGCTATCGCGGTGCGGTATCCATCGAGAGTTTCACCCCAGCCAATAAAGAGCTGGCCGCGGCAGTTTGCATTTGGCGTGATTTAGCCGAAAGCCAGGATCAGTTTGCCAGCGAGGGATACGCATTCTTAAAAAAATGGACAGCAAATACATACTTATAACCAACAAATGACCATGAGCAAAAAGCAATTTAACGTAGCCATTGTAGGCTTGGGATTCGGAGCTGAATTTATCCCGATTTACCAACGGCATCCCAATGCCAACATGTACGCGATATGCCAGCGCAACGAGCAAAGCCTGCACGAGATCGGCGACCAGTTTGGGGTCGAAAAACGATATACGGACTACGACGAACTACTGAAGGACGCAAATGTCGACGCCGTGCACATTAATACGCCCATACCCAACCACGCGGAGCAATCCATCAAGGCGCTGCGTGCCGGTAAGCACGTGGCATGCACCGTGCCCATGGCCACCACAGTAGAAGAGTGCCGTCAAATCGTGGAAGCCGTCGAAGAAACCGGCCTAACCTACATGATGATGGAAACGGTCGTGTACGCGCGCGAGTTTTTGTATATGAAGGAACTCTATGAAAACGGCGAATTAGGGAAAATCCAGTTTCTCAAGGCCAGCCACCAGCAAGATATGGATGGATGGCCGAACTACTGGCCCGGGCTGCCGCCGATGCATTACGCGACCCATTGCGTGGGGCCTGTTTTGGGGCTGACCCAAGCGGAAGCAGAATACGTGTCGTGCTTTGGCTCCGGAACGATCCGGGAGGAGCTACACCACCATTATAATTCTCCCTACGCGGTTGAGACCGCCCATATCAAGTTTAAAGATTCCGATCTCAGCGCCCATGTATACCGTTCGCTGTTTGACACCGCTAGGCAGTATCGCGAAAGCTTCGAGGTTTATGGGTCTAAAAAGGCGGTCGAGTGGCCGTTGATTGAGGGCGAGCCGCTCGTCGTTCATACCGCTAAAAAGCCAGAACCCGAGATTCCCGAGAAAGTCGAATGCCCGGATTATGCGCACCTGTTGCCCGAAGAAATTCAGTTGTTCACCACCGGTGGGGTATATGACGAGGGTGACAACCAGCATTTATCCTTCACGCAGGGCGCAGGACACGGTGGCTCACATCCACATCTGGTGCACGAATTTATCCATGCACTGGTAGAAGGCCGGCAGCCGTTTCCGAACGCGCGCCAATCCGCCAATATCACTTGCGTGGGAATTCTTGCCCACGAATCTGCCCTGCGGGGCGGGGAGATTGTCAAGCTGCCTGAATTCACCCTGTCTAAATAAGACGACGACTCTGGACGTTGCCCAGCAGCGTCCAGAGTCTGCTATTCGCTGCAAACCAATTAAGGAATAAACCCATGAATAGATTATTTTATTATCTACTGCTTATGGCCGTAATCGGAAGCGTTATTGCTTGTGGCGACGCCAAGCGCGTTGATGATGGACCGCGGCGGCTTGAGCTATTTTTTCTAGGTCATGAAAGCAAGCACCACGACTCTGAGCTGCTCGCCGAAATTCTTTCCCAGGAATACTTTCCGGAAGGTATGAATATGACGTATTCGACAGATCCGGACGATCTGATGCGGGATGATTTGCATCGGTACGACGGACTTATCCTGTATGCAAACCACGATTCCATTACCCCGGGTCAAGAAAAAGCGCTGCTCGACTACGTGGCGTCCGGAAAAGGATTCATACCGCTCCATTCCGCGTCTTATTGTTTCCGAAATTCAGAAGAAGTCGTGCGTTTGATTGGAGGCCAGTTCAGAAGCCATGGAGGCGGGCCGTTTAGCGCCGAAATTGTTCAGCCCGATCACCCCGCGATGGCCGGTGTGGCCGAATTCGAAACGGAATGGGACGAAACCTACGTACACACCCTATTAGCCGACGATATTGAAGTGCTGATGGAGCGCGTGGAGGATGGGCACAGAGAACCGTATACTTGGGTGAAGGAATATGGTCAAGGCCGGGTGTTTTACACGGCTTATGGACACGACGAGCGGACGTTCCGCAACCCCGGGTTTTTGCAGCTTGTGAAGAGCGGTATTCTCTGGGCGGTAGGCGAGGAGGCTGTAGCTAAGATGCAGGAGTTTACCATCGCTCAACCCGAATACCGGGAGGAGCGTATGCCCAACTACGAGCGCCGCGACCCCGCGCCGCGATACCAGTTGCCCCTGTCGCCCGAAGAGTCCCAAACGCTGATTCAGGTTCCGGTAGGATTTAGGTTGGAACTCTTTGCCAGCGAGCCCGAAATCAAAAAACCAATCGCGATGGAATGGGATGAGAAAGGGCGACTGTGGATTGTCGAAACCGTCGACTATCCAAACACCGTTCGGGATGAAAAAGGAGAGGGCGACGACCGGATTATCATTTGCGAAGATACGGACGGGGATGGCAAGGCCGATAAGTTTACCGTATTTGCCGATGGGCTAAATATCCCCACGGGGCTGACGTTTGCAAATGGCGGCGTCATCGTGGCCCAAGCGCCTAACTTCCTGTTCCTAAAAGATACGGACGGAGATGATAAAGCTGATGTCAAGGAAGTGCTGATGGCCGGATGGGGTACCTTTGACACCCATGCGGGGCCGTCCAACTTCCGGTACGGTCTGGATAACCAGATTTGGGGAACCGTCGGTTATTCCAGCTTTGACGGAAACGTAGGCGGGGAGCAGCTAAAGTTTGGCTCGGGCGTTTACCGCTTTCAGCCCGACGGCAGCCAGATGGAGTTTTTAGCATCAACTTCCAACAACACGTGGGGTCTCGGCTTCTCCGAGGAATTCGACGTGTTCGCTTCCACCGCTAACAATGAGCATAGCGATTTCCTGGCTATTCCGAACCGCTACTATGAAAAGGCAGGCCTGCGCGAGCGCGGGATCGAGAAAATAGACAGTCACTACGGCATGCACGTATTGACCAAAGAATTGCGGCAAGTGGACGTACACGGCGGATTTACCGCGGCCGCTGGCCATAGTTTGTACACGGCGCGGGCCTTCCCCCAAGCGTATTGGAACCGCGCAGCATTTATCACCGAACCTACCGGTCGGTTGGTGCATCGGCATTTTCTGGAGCAAGTAGGCTCTGGATTCGTCGAAAAAGGCGATGGCTGGAATATCGTCGCTAGCTCGGACAACTGGTTTGGGCCGGTCGAAGCGAAAGTGGGACCAGACGGAGCATTGTGGATTTTGGATTGGTACAACTTCATTATCCAGCACAACCCTACCCCGGATGGTTTTGACAATGGCGAAGGCAATGCCTATATCGACCCCTTGCGCGATAATATGCGGGGACGCATCTACCGCATCGTGCATGAGGATGCGCCTAAGGCTAAGAAAATCCACCTACGTAAGGACAGGACGGGCCAGTTGGTGAGCGCATTGAAGAATGACAATATGTTTTGGCGTTCCACGGCGCAACGACTCCTCGTCGAAGCTGGCGATACCAAAGTAGCTGGGGACCTGCATAAGCTGATTCGCAACACCCGTGTTGATGAAGTCAATACCAATGCGGCGGCCCTCCACGCTGTCTGGACCTTGCACGGCTTAGGACTATTGGACGGAAACGATGAAAAGAGCCTGGATGTCGTGCTGGAGGCCCTAGCGCATCCAGCGCCTGGCGTGCGGCGTGCAGCCGTTCAGACATTGCCTATTGGCAACGCTCAGGTTGTTGAACGCCTGTTGGCGTCTGACGTGCTCACGGACAAAGACTTGCGGGTTCGGCTCGCGGCACTCTTAGCCCTCGCGGATGCGTCCACCAATGTGGCGATTGGACAAGCCCTGTATCAGGCTATTCAAGATGAAGAAAACGTTAATGACCGCTGGATATCCCATGCGTTGCTGATTGCGGGTGCGGCGCATCGCCAAGCATTCATGGGAGAATACCACCAGCATGCGGGCCACCCCAACCTGTCCAATTCGGACGGGTCTTTAGCTGACCGAATCGTGGCGGGAGACCGGATGTCCGTATTGCCGCTGTCTACCGAACGGGGCGGCATGGTGTCCGGGCGTCAGATTCCCGATCTTGCGAATAAAGAACTCGTTTTCGTGGCAGATGTCAAGCCCGCTGAAATGCGGCGCATCCTGCTCGAAGGCGTGCTGATATCGCACGGCGGTCCGCGTGACGGTTATGCCGTATTCCTCCAGGATAATACGATGAATTTCCAAGTAAACCAAAACGGCAGACGGACGATCATCCGGTCGACCGAGCCGCTGCCCGAAGCGTTTACAGTCAAAGCGTCCTTGCAACGCGAGGGCCAAATGACCTTGTCGATCGATGGAAAAGAAGTGGCAACCGGTAAGGCGGGGGGGCTATTCTCAACCGTGCCCGACGGACTCATCCGGGTGGGCAACAACAACCAGCCCTGGTGGAACCAAAATGACCCGCGCATTCCCAGCGTGGGCAATTATCCGGATGACTTTACGTTCTCCGGCCGTTTGCAAAATGTGCAGCTGGTCTTGTTAAACCAGGATACGGGCAGCCAGCAGGAGATGGTGGTAGCGGATGAGGAGATTACCATCAAGGCCATCATCGGCGAGATGAAGTATGACATCACGCATTTCACGGCGAAAGCTGGGCAAACCTTGAAAATAAACTTCGAGAACCCCGACCACATGCAGCACAATTTGCTGATCGTAAAGCCCGGTACGCTGGAGGCAGTAGGCGCGGCCGCGGACGAACTGGCAAAGCAGCCAAATGCAATCGATCAGGAATATGTGCCAAGCTCGACGGACGTATTGTTTACGACGCCATTGGTCAATCCGGATGACTCATACGAGCTTATCTTTACGGTTCCGGATACGCCAGGGGACTATCCCTTCGTGTGTACCTTTCCCGGTCACTGGCGAATTATGCACGGCGTGATGACGGTGACGAGATAACTAGCAGGTAATGGCTGGAAGGGCACGTTAGGCAACTAGCGTGCCTTTTTTG
>CAYUIZ010000065.1:0-17605 GCA_964444885.1 uncultured Sphingobacteriaceae bacterium
TGCCCGAATTCAATCTCTTCCAAGCGCTGGTTTGGTGGAAGTAAGCGGCCCAAGCCAGCCGCTATCCGGGGGTGGCTTGCCGAAGCATGCTGGGCGGCGTTGCCAAAAGACCGCACGATTGTCAACGATCTTCCCTAAATTTGCCGCATGCAAGAACCCGCTTTCGCCTTGGAACGCATCCTGCCCGCACTGGGGCTTGATGAAACCAGCCTGCCACGAATTGAGCAGGGCAACGAATACCCAACCTTCCGCCAAGCCCAAACGCCCAGCGAAATTTATGAAGCCATCCGCCGTGTTGGCGTCCTGACCGATACCCGCGACCGCGCTGAAGAACTCGCTGAATCCCTCGAAGAGCGCACAAACCTCATCGCCCACAAACTGAAATTTATTGCCGCAGACCAAAAACCTTCGGTATTATGCCTGCATGGCCTATTACCAACCACCATCGTGCCGGGTAGTTACCTCGACAGCCTCGTGCGCCTCGCCGGCGGCACCCCCATTAATGCCCTTGAGGGCGACGAAATCCAGCCGGACATACTGGTCATCCTTTCAGACCAGCCCCTGGCCTCGCTGTTCGGCGAACTGCCCGCCTTGCTCGCTAGTCATGCCTGGGCCGCGACACCTGCCGTGGCCAACAACAACATTTATATCATCCAGGACGCCGAAGCATTGCGCCAGCCCGGCTTACGCGTGGCCGACGACGCCGAAATATTGGCTGAAATCATCAGTTCCAAATACTTCGTATTCGGCCATGAAGGTACGGCCTGGATCCGGTTTGGACTAAGCTAGGACCAAGCCATTCATCCCCCGGATGGTTTATTCGTTGGCGAGCAAATAGGCTTTGAATTTTTCGAAATCAGCCGCCAGGGCGGTGACGGCACGTTGGGAAGCTTCCAATTCCCCTACGGAGGCGGGCACGTCGATGCTGGCCTGAATATCCGGCTCGAACGCATCCGGAAACTTGCATGGATGTGCCGTCGAGAGGAAAACGCCTGCATACGATCCCGGATTATTTTTCCGGTAGGCCTCAAGGGCGAGCCAAGCAACAGCCGTATGCGGGCAGGCCACATAGCCGTACGTATCGTAGATTTGACGGATGGCAATCTGCGTTTCCGAATCATTAAAGGTATAAGCTTCCAAATTCCGCGCTACCGCCGTTGCCTCAGCCGTTCCAAACAGGTCGAGAATACGCACCCAGTTGCTGGGATTGCCCACATCCATCGCGTTGGATAGCGTCTGAACGGAAGGCCGGGGCACATATTCCCCTGTCTCCAAAAATCGGGGCACCGTATCATTGGCGTTTGTCGCCGCGATGAACCGATGCACGGGCAGCCCCATCTTCATGGCCAGCAGCCCCGCGCCAATGTTGCCGAAATTACCACTTGGCACGGAGAATACCACTTCGCTTAATCCCTGCGCGAGCAACTGCGCATAGGCGTGGAAGTAGTAAAAGGTTTGCGGAATCAGGCGGGCGATATTAATGGAGTTAGCCGATGTCAACTGGAAGCGCTCACGCAGTACCGGATCGTTAAATGCTTCCTTCACCAAGGCTTGGCAGTCGTCAAACGTGCCCTCAATTTCGATTGCGCGGATATTTTGGCCGTGGGTAGTAAGCTGCAATTCCTGAATGGGGCTAACTTTCCCCTTCGGATACAGAATCGTCACCCGCGTGCCAGGCACGCCAAGAAAACCCAGCGCTACTGCCCCACCGGTATCGCCCGACGTCGCAACCAACACATCGAGCACCTTGTCTGCCTGCGCACCGAAATAACCCATCACCCGGCTCATGAAGCGGGCGCCGAAATCCTTAAAGGCTAAGGAAGGGCCATGAAAAAGCTCCAGGACGGCGACGCCGGTGTCCAAGGGCTTGACAGGTGCCGGAAAGTTGATCGCGTCGTCCACGAGACGCTTGAGATCCGCCGCCGGGATATCGTCGCCGATAAGCTTTCGTGCCACTTCAAATGCGGTCTCCTGCAGGGACAGTTGGGGCAGGCTTTTAATAAAATAAGCCTCCAGCCGGGGAATTTCCACGGGCATGTACAGCCCGCCGTCTTCGGGCAGACTATTGAAGACGGCCTCCCGAAAGGATACCCGCAGGTCTTGGTTGTTTGTGCTATATAAGATCATTGTAGTTGCTGGATATATGAGGTAATTCGAGGTTATAATACGCGGGGGCCGTCACTGTTGATAGCAGACACGTAGCCATTGCTGGCAATGCCCGCAGCCGCCAGGTGGCTCGTCACGCGTTGGGTGATTCCGGCAGCAGTCTCCCGATCGCTTGAAAACGCGAAGACTGACGGCCCTGAGCCGGAGATACCAAATCCCAGCGCCCCGGCCCCCATGGCCAACGCGCGCATTTCGTGAAATTCCGGAATCAAAATCGCGCGGGCAGGCTCAATCAGCACGTCGTGCATGCTGCGCCCGATGAGGGCGTGGTCGTCTGTGTAGATGCCGGCGATCAACCCCGCAATATTGCCCCACTGCACGACCGCGTCTTTCAGCAGTACCTTGGATTTAATCATCTGGCGGGCATCGCGTGTAGGCACATCCACGTGCGGGAACACCACCGACGCATAGAGCGAGCTAGGCGTCGGAAGCTTCACCACATCCAGCGGATCGTAACTGCGGATCAGCGTGATACCGCCCAACAACGCGGGCGCTACGTTGTCCGCGTGCCCGTGGCCACAGGCCAGCTCCTCGCCGTGTATGGCAAAGGGAAGTAACTCCTGCCGGGACAAGGGGCTGCCCAGCAACGCATTGATGGCAAAAAGACCGGCCACCGTGCTGGCCGCGCTAGACCCCAGCCCGCTGCCGATGGGCATGTGTTTATGCAATTCGATCTCGACGCCCACGTCGTTTCGGCCCAAATGGGCAAGCAAAGCGATGACACTGGCGCTCACGGTATTTTTTTCGGCAGCCTTTGGCAGTCTGCCATCATCGCCCGTGATCGCGCTGATGCGTACGCCCGGGGCAGCCGCCCGGCGCATCACCACCTCGTCGCCCGGCTCATCGAGCGCAAACCCTAAAATGTCAAACCCGCACACCATATTGGCTACCGTAGCCGGCGCGAATACACGGACAACGTCCAGTTCGGCGTTATTTAACCGGGAATCCATTAGCTGATCGTCATATTGTTCTGTTTTCATTTGTGTTGTTTTCGTGGGCGGTTCGCATCCCCTGTTTGATTATTGAGGAGCTTACCGCGCTCCCACGTTGACAAGATCGGCAAATACGCCCGCAGCTGTCACCTCAGCACCCGCACCGGGCCCTTTCACAACTAGGGGGCGCTCTTTATAGCGTTCGGTGGTGAAGGAAATCACATTGTCGCTTCCCGATAAGGAATAAAACGGATGGTCTGCCGATACGAGCTCCAGCCCGATTACCACTTTGCCGTCCACCAGCTTGCCGATGTAACGGATCGCCTTGCTCTCTTGGGTGGCTCGCTCCTTTAGTGCGCTAAAATGACCGTCTGATATGAGGAGTTGCTCGTAAAATGCGTCTACGGACGGCGCCTGCATGCAGTTATCCGGCAATATAGCGCCGAGGTGGACATCAGAAGCCTCCATTTCGTATCCGGCGTCGCGGGCCAGGATGAGCATCTTTCGCATGAAGTCGGTACCGCTGAGGTCGTCCCGCGGATCTGGCTCGGTATATCCCAGTGCTTGGGCTTCCTTCACCACGTCGTGGAACGACACGTCTCCCACAAAATTGTTGAAAATATAGGAGATCGTCCCCGACAGGATTGCTTCAATGCTGATAATGCGATCGCCGCTTAACATCAGGTCTTTCAACACCCGCACGATCGGCAGCCCCGCCCCTACGTTGGTTTCGTAGAAAAAGTCGACGCCATGGCGTCGTGCCGTATCGCGAAGCAATTTGTACTGTTGGTACTCGCCCGAGTTAGCGATTTTGTTGCAGGTGACCACCGAAATATTGGCAGAAAAAATATCGAGGTAGTGCTGCGTCGGCAAAACGCTGGCCGTATTGTCGACGAAAACGCAGTTGGGCAAATTCATCCGCTTCATCCGTTCCACAAAGTGGGCTAGGTCGGCAGCTTCGCCCGTTTCAAAGAGGCTGGTCTCCCAATTTTGCAAGTCGATCCCATCGGCGTTGAACAGCATCTTCCGCGAGTTGCTGATGCCGACGACCTTAATCTCAATATCGTTGTTATCCAACAGAAACGCATGCTGTTCGAGAATCTGCCGGAACAACGTCGCCCCGATATTACCCGTTCCCAAGCTAAACACGTGCAACGTTTTATTGAGACTGGCAAAAAATGCGTCGTGCACCGCGTTGAGTGCTTTAGACAGGTCTTCGTGCGCAATGATGACCGAGATGTTGTACTCCGAAGAGCCTTGCGCAATCGCCCGCACGTTAATACCGTTTCGCCCCAAGGCGTGGAACAGCTTGCCCGACATGCCGGGCGTCCGCTTCATGTTTTCGCCGACGATGGCCAAAACCGACAAATTCTGCTCGATCACAGGTTCGGACAACTTGCGCGCCTGCAGCTCGAGGTCAAATTCCTGCTCAATCAAACGCTTGGCCCGCAACGCATCGGCGGGATCGACGGCAAAGGTGATGCTGTGCTCCGACGACGACTGGGTAATCAGGATCACGTTGATGCGTTCCCGCGCCAGCAACGTAAAGAGCCGTCCGCTGAAGCCCGATTTGCCGACCATGCCACCGCCGGTCAGGTTGATGGCGCTAATCTGCGAGATGGACGAGATGCCTTTGATGGGCAACGTCGTTTCGCCACTATGGTGCTGGATGACCGTCCCGGCGAAGCCCGGGTTAAACGTATTGCGGATGACAATGGGTATCTTTTTGAGAAAAGCAGGGATCATCGTGGGCGGATAAATCACCTTCGCGCCGAAATACGACAGCTCCATGGCTTCCGTGTAGGACAGCACGGGCAAGGAAAACGCCTTTTTCACGATGCGCGGGTCGGCCGTCAGCATGCCGTCCACGTCGGTCCATATCTCGATGGCCTCGGCCTCCAACGCCGATCCGAGCACAGCGGCCGTATAATCGCTTCCCCCGCGCCCGAGGGTGGTGGTGCGGCCCTGCTCGTTCGAGGCGATGAACCCCGTGGCAAAGAGTAGCTTGCCCTGGTTTTCGGACACGAACGAAGCGATCCGCTGTTCGGTCACGGGCAGATCGACCTGCGCATTGCCAAACTGGCTATTGGTTTTGATCAGTTCGCGCGCATCCACAAACAGCGCTTCGGGGTGTTCCTGCTCGGCGACCTTGGACACCAAAAACGCCGAACACCGCTCGCCATAGCTCAAGATCAGGTCTTTGCTCTGCAAGCTAAGTTCCCGAAGGCTCTGCACGCCTTGGAGCAATTCTTCCAGCTCATTGATGAAAATCCGGATTTTGGTAAATACGGGGTTTTGGCGCTGCACGCCAATCAGTTGCTTGATCACCGAGAAATGCCTGGCTTCAAATTCAGCCAGCCCCTCAGACACGTCCCCGCCCTGTTCGGCGTCTTCGGCTAAGCGCGTGAGCAGGTTGGTAATCCCCCCCATAGCCGACAAAACCACCAATGGCTGATCGCCGGCCGCCTTGGCTGCGCTCACAATTTGCATGACGGAACGGATACTGTCAACGGTTCCGACCGAGGTACCCCCAAATTTCAAAATCTTCATATTCGCTATAACATATTTTACCGTGCGGCGTGTTTCGCACACGCTCATGCACTAAACCAAAAAGCGCCTCCCCCGTTTGATGAGGAAGGCGCTCTTTGTATAATGTGTACACGATTTTCAGTACGAGACAACCCTTCCTCCAGTATGGCGACCGGTGGTAATAATAATTGTCGTAATAATAAACGTGTTGGTGTGCATAGTTCAGTGTGTACGCGGCTTAAACCTGAGGCAAATAAACACTTTTATTCTTTCATTGCCAAGTAAAAAAGTGAAATTTTCATACTTTTTGCCAAAATGATTAAAATGTAACCGTACGAGCGCGCATTTATTGAAAAAATAGCAAAGCGTAGGGCTGCTGGGACACAATGTCTAAAATTTAGGGCAGATTGGATTTGGTTTTAAAAAAACAAAACGATACATTTGCCAAATCGCAAAGCGAACCGAGACATTTTATCATCATATTGCTCGTAAAAAAACTGTATAAATGAGGAAGTTAACTTGGATAATTCCGCTGCTTACCGTATGGTTATCGACCGGGCTACAAGCGCAAACCTCGACCCAAACCACCCCCGACCCTGAAGACCCGGACAATCTGGCTAAGGAATACTTTTCGCAGATCATGGGTGTTGCGGCATCCGCCACGACGAACACTAAGATGTACGAATTTATCTATGATTGGATTGGTACTCCCTACCGCTTGGGTGGCAACAGCAAGAAAGGCATTGATTGCTCCAAATTTGCGTACGAGTTATACAATCAGGTTTTTAACACCACACTAGGATACAACAGCCGTAATATCTACACGCAAGTAAGCCCGGTGAAGAAAACGGAGCTGAAAGCGGGTGATTTAGTGTTTTTCAAAATCCGCAGCCGCAACATCACGCATGTCGGTGTTTACATCGGCGACGGCAAATTTGCCCATGCGTCGTCGAGCCGCGGCGTCATGATCAGTGCGCTGGATGAAGCGTACTGGCGCCGGTATTACTATGACGGCGGGCGTATGCTCATGGCTGACAATAACGACGAAGCATACAATACCGGCGCTACCCGAATCAACTAAAGCCGGATAAAAGATACCTGAAACCGAATGCAAATGTGTTCGGTTTTTTTGTGCCCGGATACGTCGTTTGGGCGCAACGCCCTGTACTGCTCCATGTAACACCCTACGGAGCTACATTCTTTTATAAGCGTTTGCTCTGATCCCTTGCCGGGTGCACGACAGATTTCCGCTATTGTGGAAAAACTCCTTACAAACTATGCCGTCATCTCGACGAGGAATGAGGAGAGATCTATGGTTAAGCAGGATATGTCCACAGATTTCTCCTCCTAATGTCCTCGAAGTGACGTAAGCGGATTTTTGTCGTGCACCCTCCCTTGCCCCACGGACGGTATTTTCCAAAAGTTTTTGGTACTTTTATCGACCTGAACAAAAGATGTATCGACTATGTCAACGAAAAGTGTGTTGATCCTGGATAAAGACCAAATCGAAAAAAAAACGGTGCGCATTGCCTATCAGATACTGGAGGACAATTTCGAAGAGAAATCACTGGTACTGGCTGGGATTGCTGACCGGGGCTATGTGTTCGCGCAGCGCCTGAAGGCCATACTCGAGCGCATCTCTTCGATCAAGGTAGAACTGATCAAAATAACGCTCGATAAGGACAGCCGCGTATTAACTGCGCAAACGGACGTTCCGATTACTCAGGCACGCAACAAGGCGGTGATCTTGGTCGACGACGTGCTTAACAGCGGCCGGACGCTGGCCTACGGCATGGGCGTTTTCTTTGACGTGCCGCTCAAAAAAATGAGGACAGCCGTATTAATCGACCGCAGCCACCACAAATACCCTATATTCAGTGATTTTTCGGGACTGAAGCTGTCCACGATCCTCAAGGAGCATGTTGAGGTGACCCTGTCTGAGCAAGACGGAGTGGAAGATGCGGCGTGGCTATCGTAGCGAGCGCACAGAACCACCTTGCGCGACCTAACACCCGCATACCAAAAGCCAGCACTACAGCGTGCTGATCCTCAGCGTCATACCAGCCTTTATTCCGTTGTTAGCCAAATTGTTATCGGCTTTTATTTTGCTGACCGAAGCGCCCGGGTAGCGCTTGGCAATCGTGGATAACGTATCCCCGCGCTTCACTTTATACGAGACGTAAGCGTCCGTCGAGGCCGGCTGTTCGCCCGATTTTTTGGCCAGGCGAAGATTTTGCCCGGCAATAATCGTGTTGCCTTTAATGTTATTCCATGCGCGCAGATCCTGCACAGTAACACCGTGCCGCCGTGCAATGGTACCCAAGGACTCGCCGCGCTTCACCCGGTGCGTTGCCATTGGCACGTTGTCGTCCGTCGCAAGCGATGCGTTCATCACCGCGGGCGTGCTGGACGACCCGTGGTTGAGCACTGCGTACAGCGCCGGGTAGTGAGCAGGTTCTACGTCAGGCAAAACAATACGCTTGGGCCGTTCGGCCGAGCCATTGACCATATCCCGCTTGTAGGCGGGGTTCAGGACCTTAAGTGCAGCCACGTCCAACTCCAAAGCGTCTGCGATTCCTTTAAGTGACACCATTTTGTTGACGGCCACTTCTTCAGTTTCAATATTGAGCTCAGACGCTATCGGCTCAATGCCGTGTTCTTCGTGGAATGCAAATACATAAGCCATGGCGATGAATGCCGGCACGTAGTTACGCGTTTCGCGGGGCAGGTAAGGACTGATTTGCCAATAATCCGGGTTTTCCAGCCCTGATCGCTTTATGGCGCGGATGACATTTCCCGGTCCGCAATTATACGAAGCGATGGCCAAGAGCCAGTCGCCGAACCGGCCGTAGGCATCGTTGAGGTATGCCGATGCCGCATAGGTAGCCGCAACGGGGTCGCTCCTTTCGTCTGCGTAACTGCTAATCTCCAAATCATAACTGCGGGCCGTCGCATACATAAACTGCCAATGCCCCGTAGCACCCACGCGCGATACGGCATGGGGATTGAGGGCAGACTCGACAATCGACAAATATTTGATTTCCTGCGGCAGGCCGGTCTCGCTAAATATACGTTCAAAAATAGGGAAATAGTACGCACTTAAGCCCAACATGCGCCCGACGTGGTTTTTGTAGCGGGGACTTGTGTAGGTTTCGATATACGAACGAACTTGATCGTTGAAGGTCATCGGCACGTCCTTTTCGATAAAGCGCAGCCTGCCTTCGACAGTCAGCGGTACGAGTTCGAGCGCTTCTTTAGGGAATAGCTCAGCTTCCAAAAAGTTTACGTTTTCGGTGATTTCTTCCAGGCGTTGGATCATTTTCGATCGGTTGGCCGAATCCGTTTCATGGTCGGCGTGCCGTGGCGTGTTGGCCGCTTCGGCGAGCGGCATGCAAAGCATGCCACAGACCGCTAAGGCCGAAATATTTTCAATCCTCATTTCTATTACCGATTGCAGGCATAATGGATTAACATGCAAATACGAAAACATGCCAGCCCCGCTGACCGGAGCTATCCGGGTTTAATTTCTGAATCTTGCTGCTACCATAACGGCCGCAACGCTGATTTTATTGTATGCCGAGCGAAAACTCAACGTCGGCAAAAATGACAAAAGCTTAAAACCCCGCCTTCCACGCGGTTTTAAGCTTCGCAAACTCGTTATAAAAAGCCGTGATTAGCTCTTTTCTTGTTGCACGTCCTCTTGTTGAGGAATTTCTTTCTGGCCTTCCTTGAATTCCCGGATACCACGTCCCATACCACGCATCAGCTCTGGAATTTTACGGCCGCCAAACAACAGCAAAAGCGCCAGCACGATAAGGATAATCTCTTGTGCACCAAGGAATAAAAACACTGAATCTAACATATCTCTGTTTTTTTGTTTTTTCGCGCCCTCAGAGGCGCACTTGCATACGCAAACACAAATGTAAGTATATTTTTATTTAATATAGAAACGCTGTGCAATAAACTTTTGCCGCAAGGCCCTGTGCCGCATGCCCGTTTACCGCGCCAACCAGGATTCCGGATCGTGGTGATCAAAGCCTTCCAGTACCTGAAACTGAAACTCGGAATACCCGTCTTCGTCGGCATAAGTCTGCCCCAGGGCCTGTCCCAGCTCAACATCCTGTCCGCGCCGTACCGCTACCGAACGCAGGTTGGCGTACACGGTGATGTACTTTCCGTGGCGTACAATAACGAGAAATCCTGCACCTGCATCGAGGGGCATGACCGCAGTTACCTGCCCACTAAATACTGCATTTACACTCGCATTGGCTTGCGTACGAATTTTGATGCCATCGTTGTCTACCGTTACGTTGCGCCCCATCGTATGGCGGCCAAAGCGCGAGGTGATAATCCCGTTTTGCACAGGCCAGGGCAAGCGTCCGCGGTTGCCGGCAAAATCGGCCGACAGCTTCGCCGCCGCCGGTGTGGCGGCCAGGAGCTCTACCGCGGTCTTCGTCGTTTCCACTGGCCGTTCGGCTTCCACTTCGGCTACTGTCTTGCCCGTCCGCGCCGCTTCCAGTTTGGCGGCTGCTAACCTAGCCGCCTCTTGCCGCTTCATTTCCTCCTCTACTTCCCGCCGGATCGCGTTGTCGATGGCCCGTGCCAAGCGCGCGTCCTCCTGTTGCTTTTTAGCAAGCTCCTGCTTAAATTCCTTCTCCTGCCGGGTGAGGGCATTGAGCACCTTTGACTCCTCGCCCTGCTCCCGGGCGATCAAATTCCGCTCATCCTGTGCCTCAGCGAGCAACACCGCCTGCTCCTTTTTGCTGGCTTCGAGTTGCGCTACTTTAAGTGCAATTTCCTTTTGGGTATTGGCGATTTCATCCGCACGCTTCTTGCGCGATTCGTTAAACTGCTGCAGATATTTAACCCGTTTAAACGCCTGGTTGAAATCCTCCGAAGCGAAGATGAACATCATCTTGTTGTGCGCATTTCGATTGCGAAACGCAAACATGATCATGCTTTCGTAGTCTTTGCGCAGCTTCGCTAGCTGGTTTCTCAGGTTTTGAATGGTTTTATTGTGCGAAGCGATTTGGTTGTTAAGGATTTTGATTTCGCTGTTGATGGTGGCTACTTTTTGCTCGCGCAGCCGCAGCTGCGTGGTCAGCTCGTTTACCTGACGGAGGGACAGGCTCCGCTCGCTGGCCGTAGACCGGATACTTTTGTCCAGCTCCTGAATCTCCCTGTTTAGCCGTTCACGTTGTTTTTTTAGCTCCGCGCTGCTCTGGCCCATCGCCCAAGGCGCTGCTAGAAGCAACAAAATTGCGCACAAGAAAGCTTTGATAACGTTCACCCGCATGTTCTTATATACCATTAACCGAGGCATTCCCGGCTTTATTGTCTGCGAAAATAATAAAAGTAGCGCAAAGCACCGCATCCGGCCCGGCGGCAAGGGGGGCATTTTGCTACCGCACCTCCTCAAACCTAGGCGGAATGGAGAACGGCATTTCCACCTCCTCGTCAAATGCGATGCGATTATACGCCATATCGATCTGCAGATCGAGCCGCTCGGCTTGCATTGCCAGCTGAAATATTTGCGGAAAAGACCGACCAGCGTATTCCTGCCGGTTTTCGTACATGGCGGTCAGGCGCTGTCCGGCGCCGGCCTCTTCCAGCGTGGCGAAGCTGGCCCGGTGCGCCGGGTCGAGGGTAAGCTCGTACGCCAGGCTATCGTGGCCGCCGCGAAACACGTATCCGTTGTCAAACGCCGTAACGCGGAGTTGCCGATCAACAAGCGACACCGGAACTTCCCCTGTCAGCAAATCCTGGACAGCCTGGAAGTCGAGCTCTTCGCTGGCAAACCGATGAATATAGTCAAAGGGCTGGTCGACATACACAGACTGCATGCGATTGATGATGCGGACACGCTCGGGCGTAATCATGACGCGCGCAACCTCCATGCCCAGCAAGGCGGTTACCGACACCCAAATTGCTTCATCTTTGCGGATGCGCACATGCGCCGTTACGTCGTGGATGTCCTTATTGAGTTTGAACGTGCTCTTGGCGCGTCCATTGAAGGAGGTATAGTCCAGCCGCGCCTCTTCCGTTTCCCGCCTGATCTTGACCGCCTCGGCGCGCGACACGAAGCGCTCGCCCTCTACCGGCACGGAGCCCCGCTCCCGCCTAGGCTTGCAACCGACTACCACCAGCAGCACCACCGAAAGCCAGAGCAGCCTATTCAATGTATTTCCGCTCATTGATTTTTTTAGAAAGACCCTCAATATCTTTGCCAACCGCCGTAGCGACCGCACGCGCCCGTTTCCACTGGGCCACGGCCTTGTCGATGTCGCCGTTCATAGCCAGAATATCACCGTAATGCTCGTGCAGCACCTCGGATGGCTCACTGGAATTGTCCATGGCCCGCTTTATCCACACGAGGGCCTCATCATACCGGCCTTGCTGGAAAAGCACCCATGCATACGTGTCTTCGTAATGCTCCACCCCCGGCTCCAGGCGCACCGCTCGTTCGGCCATGGTGGCAGCTTGGTCAAGTTTCTCCTTGCGCAGCGCGAGGTAGTACGCGTAATTGTTCAGCGCGTAGGCATTCGCCGTATCGATCGCGATAGCCTCTTCGTAAGCCACATCAGACTCAGCATGCATGTCCAGGGCATTGTACACATCACCCAAACTGCTATAGAGCTGGGTCATCAGCGGCGTATTATTCGCGTCGGCGATGTTCAGCGCGTGCTCGAAATGCTTTCGGGCTTCGGTGTGCTGTTTGTTGCCCAGCAAGCCATGACCGATCAAGAACGAGATGAAGGGGTTGTTGGGGAAAAGTGCGGCGGCCTCGGCACCGTGTTTGACCACCTCATCATTCATGCGCAGCTGCAATTCGACCGAAAGGAGCTGTTGCCAAACCGGCTCGAGGTACATATTGATCCCCACGGCCTTGAGGTAAGCCTCGCGCGCCTCGCTTGGCTCACTCAGCTGCACGTAGACATCGCCCCGAACAGCGTGGGCACGCGGATCTTGGGGATAATGTGCGACAAGCATGTCCGCCAAGCCGGCAATGGAAGCGTTGCCGAGCCGCCTTTTGTCGTTGCTCAACGTGGTGTAGAGCACACTCGCCTTGGCCTCGATGTCGAGTTGATCCCCCGAAAATGCGGCTTTCAGGTGCTCGACCGCCTTCTGCTCGCGCCCCATCGCCAAATAGGCATCCGCTCGGCCCAGCAAGACCACACCATCATCAGGGAAACGCTTTGAAGCCACATTCAGTGTTGCCAGCGCCCGGCGCGGTTTGTCGGTGAGCGTATATAACTCGGCCAGCAGCATGTGGGGCCTGACGGTCGGTGGCTTTTGCTTTAAGAACCTCTCCAAACCCCGGATGGCGGCATCCGGATTTTCCATGGCCATGTAGACTTCGCTCTCGCCCATGATGCCGTCCTCGGTATCGCCCACCCGTTTCCTCGCCTGTGCATAAAGCGCCAGCGCTGCGTCATAATCCTGGCCCAGGAAATGCACGTAGGCCGCACTGTGGTAGTGTGCCGGGTTGTCGGGTTCGATTCGGGCTAGCGCCTCGAAAACAGGAGGCATGGCCGGCAGGTTGCCCGTATGCTTGTATATTTCGAGCAGGAGCTCCCAATAAGCCTTCTGGTCGGGCAGCCCCTGCGTAGCCGTCTCCGCGGCCTGCTGGGCGGCACGATAGTCCTGCAGTTCGAGCGACACACGCGCCAGTTCGTATTGGGCGGCGTAATGGGCGGGCTGTGCGCGCACAATGTGCAAGAAGGTCTGCTGTGCTTCGTACGCCATGCCATCGGCACGTTGCTTCAGCCCTCGGAGGTAAAGGGTACGCAAGTGCGTCGTGTCCACCTGCACCACCACCGTATCCCCAACAGCCACGCTGCCTACCTCATCCTTGCCCCCTGCCCAAAGTAGCATCGGCACTAAGCAAAACCAAAAACTCGCAATGTATATTTTCATCCTATCTATTTGTGATTCGATTTGTGATACGTGTGTATCTTCATGTTCCGCACAGGCACGCGCCAAACCGCAGCCGGTATGCTCTCCTGCCAAAAATAAGAAAAAGAAGGCGGATATACGCGTCAGGCACCCGGAATAAGCCCGCTCGGCGCCCTAGCCACCAACGTTGCGGTTTGCACAGACGCTAACGGCGTGATTGACACGGAGTAAGCAAGGCTGGCCGCTGAGCGCGTCATCCTACTTTTTCGTTTGCGGAATAAAATAAAATACCCTACCTTTGCAGTCCCTAAAACAATGGGGAATAAAAAATTTATTAATTAATACAAAGCAAGTGAATACGTTAAGTTACAAAACTGTCTCTGCCAACAAAAAAACCGTCAACAAGGAGTGGATTGTTGTTGACGCGGAAGGCGAGATTTTGGGGCGCTTGTCATCCCAGATTGCAAAGGTGATCCGGGGGAAACACAAGCCAGCGTACACCCCACACGTAGACTGCGGCGATAACGTGATCGTGATCAACGCAGACAAAGTTAAGCTGACCGGCAACAAGCTGGGCGACAAGCAGTATGTTCGCTATACGGGCTATCCCGGAGGTCAGCGGTTTACCTCTCCAAAAGAATTGCTCGCGAAGCACCCTGAGCGCCTTGTGGAAAAAGCCGTCCGCGGCATGCTTCCCAAAAACCGTTTGGGACGTGCCTTGTTCCGCAACCTGTTTGTTTATGCAGGCAACGAGCATCCGCACGCGGCGCAGAATCCAACCACTGTTAAATTCTAAGGAGAAAAGAAATGTCAACAACAAACACTTCAGGAAGAAGGAAAACGGCAATTGCCCGCATCTACTTGACAGCAGGCAGCGGCAATATCACCGTCAATGGTAAGGATTACAAAACGTATTTCCCTACACTGCCATTGCAATATATCATCACCCAAAGCACGGAAGTTTCAGGCGTTGCCGGCAATTTCGACGTGCAAGTTAACGTAGCTGGTGGCGGGGTCAAAGGCCAAGCCGAAGCGGTGCGTCTGGCCATTGCCAAAGCACTGGTCGAGCTGGATCCGGAAGCCAAGCCCGCATTGCGCGCCAAAGGACTGGTGACACGCGACGACCGCATGGTGGAGCGTAAAAAGCCAGGACGTCGCAAAGCGCGCCGGAAATTTCAATTCAGCAAACGTTAATTTTTTAAGGAGGATTATAAAATGGCAAGAACAACATATCAGGATTTACTGGATGCAGGTGTGCATTTTGGCCACCTTACCCGCAAATGGGACCCGAAAATGTCGAAGTACATTTTCATGGAACGGAGCGGCATACACATCATTGACTTAAACAAAACCCTTACTAAGCTGGACGAGGCTTCGTCTGCCATCAAGCAGATCGTCAAATCCGGACGTAAGATTTTGTTTGTCGCAACCAAAAAACAAGCAAAGGAAATCATCGCTGAAGCAGCAAAAAACACCAACATGCCGTACGTGACAGAGCGTTGGCTGGGGGGTATGCTTACTAACTTCGCAACCGTACGCAAGTCGATCAAGAAAATGTCGAACATCGACAAAATGACGAAAGACGGCACCTACACCGTATTGTCGAAGAAAGAGAAGCTGATGATTCAGCGCGAGCGCGTGAAACTGGAAAGCCTGTTGGGCGGCATCGCCGACCTCAACCGTCTTCCTGCCGCCCTATTCATCGTCGACGTGAAGAAAGAGCACATCGCTGTAAGCGAAGCGCTGAAACTGAACATCCCGACGTTCGCCATGGTGGACACGAACTCTGATCCAACGAACATTGACTTCCCTATCCCTGCGAACGACGACGCAACCAAATCCATCAGCCTGATCGCTTCGATTATCACCAAAGCTATCCAAGAAGGATTGGAAGAGCGCAAGCGCGACAAGGAAGATGAGGCGGAAAAAGAAGCGGCAGCGGCAAAAGCGCGCATCGACAACGGTGCTGACGCGGCAGAACAAGCTGACAGCACTGACGCTGCCGAAGCCACAGGCAAACGCCCTCGGAAAGTCAAAGTAGAAGCTTCTTCGGAAACGGAAGCGACAGACGGAGAATAATTTTTCCAAGCCGAATAATGGTGGGTGGCAGGGCGAATTATTTTCAACCGGCGCTCGGCGATTATTCGGCTTTTTCTTTGGCCCTGTACCCACGACACCGGGCCGAACAAAATGTATAACAGATTAAAAAGGATAAAACAACATGTCAACAGTACAGATTTCAGCATCAGACGTAAATAAACTGCGCCAGCAGACGGGCGCGGGCATGATGGATTGCAAAAAAGCGTTAGTAGAAGCCAATGGCGATTTTGAAGCTGCCGTGGATTACCTCCGCAAGAAAGGTGCAAAAGTAGCCGCCAGCCGCCAGGACCGCGAGTCTAACGAAGGCGTGGTTATCGCACAAACTACGGCCGACGGCAAAAAAGGCGTCATCATTGAGCTGAACTGCGAGACCGACTTCGTCGCAAAGAACGCGGATTTCATCGCTTTCGGCGAAAGCATTGCGGCTGCCGCTATCGCGCATTCACCTGCTTCGCTCGACGAGCTGAAGGCCCTGTCAATCGACGGAAACAAAATTTCCGATCTGCTGCTTGACCAAACTGGAAAAATCGGCGAAAAAATCGACGTTTCGACCTACGAAATCGCCGAAGCGAATAAAGTAGTCGCCTATATCCATGGCAACTACCGCCTGGGTGTACTGGTTGGGCTGAACGAGGACGTTGACGGAGCGGACGAAGCGGGCAAGGACGTGGCTATGCAAATCGCTGCCATGAACCCCGTAGCTATCGACCGCGATGGCGTGGATGCAAAAACGATCGAGCGTGAGCTGGAAATCGCTAAGGAGCAAATCCGTGCTGAAGGCAAGCCTGAAGAAATGGTGGAGAAAATCTCCCAAGGCAAGCTGAACAAGTTCTACAAAGACGCTACCCTGCTGAACCAAGAGTTCGTTAAGGATTCGTCGAAGAACGTCGCCCAGTTCCTGAACGGCGTTGCTAAGGGTTTGACGGTAACCGCATTCAAGCGCGTCCAACTCGGCGCCTAACGCTCCGGTTGATATCGAACAACTAAAAAAAGGCTTTGGACGCTACGCTCCGAAGCCTTTTTTTTATGGCATACATTTCACGGCGCTTCGCTGGCCGAGCCACGTCCCTTCTCCCCTGCTCCGTGCAAGGACAGAATATAGCGCACCATGGCCTCCGCATCGTCTACGCGCAGATTGGGATGCGGCAGCATTACTGCATTGCCCCACGCGCCCTTGGCGCCATGTATAACCCGTTTTGCCAGCACATCGACGTACGTGCTGTTCATCGGATACCGTGCGGCGATATCGCTCAGCGCGGGACCGCGTTTCCGGCCGGATTCCTTATGGCAAGCAAAACACCCAGAATAGGACATTAATACCCGTCCCCGGTCGAGCTCTAAGGCCGTAGGCGTTACGTCGATCTCCCCAACTAACCGTTCGATAGCCTCCGGCTTGCTCCTGGGCATGGAAATGCTGCCTCGCTGCGGCTCCAAGGTGCAACCCGCCAGCAGCCCGAACGCTACAAAACATCCTATGTTAAATCGTCTGGCCATCCTTTATCAAGACTATCGCGAACCAGCAATCCGGTGCTGGTACCGTCATGGAAGTACTGTTGCGCTAGCGCGGTCGTGACGCCGTGGAGCTTGCGCGTGCGTAGCGCTTCGGGGATAAAAATACAATTTCCTGACCGTAATTGCGCATCGATACGCTACGGGCGATCCCAATAAAAAACCACGGGCGTCCTGCGCTCCCCCCTTCCCCGGCACACGAGGCATCTCCCACAAGGGGGACACGCTGGGCGTGCTATTGCGTATCCGCTGATTTGCATATTCGCGTATTGGCTGAATCATTGATTTGGTGCTTCGTTAACCTGCTTGTCATCCCGACGGCAGGAGGGATCTCCTCTGTTGAGATCTTTCATTTTGCTTCGCGCCATTCAAGATAACAACGAGCGTACAAACCGGCCTGTTGATTGGCTGAATCCTCGTTTCCCACCTTGCGGAGCAGGCGGCATGACGAAATGGAAGACGTCACCCCGAGT
>CAYUIZ010000066.1:0-17263 GCA_964444885.1 uncultured Sphingobacteriaceae bacterium
TTTGTGGCTTACTGTGTGCGCTTGAAATGCATTCGGTGGCCGTCGCTGGAAAGAATTAAGGAGCTGCCTGTCGCTGTGTAGCTGTGCGAGGCCGACAGGCGGTTCAGGAAAAAGGATTCCCATTCGTTGGATTGGTTTTTAAGGCACCCCATGAATGTGCCGGGTCCAATTCTAGTAAACGAGATGCGGTTTCCCTCCACTTCGTAATCTCCTCCTGAATAATTGCACGACGGGCTCAGCGAAAAGGTGGTTTCCGTATCGAATGCCAATCGGTAGGGTTCATCGCCGCCGAAGTAGGTGGTGGATTCGCCCGTATGGATGTCCATACTCCTCACAAATTGCCATTCCGTGTTGACCAACGAGCTGATTTTTTGTTCTTTTTCGCAACTCGAGGAAACGATCAGGAAAGTTATCGCGATGGTAATCCGAATGGGTAACCCGATGGATTTTTTAAGTTTGCTCATAATACAGGCTTGTTTATCTTGCTAACGGTTTTCCTTGCTCATGTGCGACAGCCTTGGCCTATTCCCATCGTTTCTTCGGCACGCAAGTAATCACTTCGGTACGCCGTAGCTGAATCGGGCGTTGGTCAAAACGGTTTTCCAGTGTTATCGAATCCGCCGACCAAGCCAGGATTTTGTAACGAGGCAGGAATTGTCCGGAGCGGTGGCAACCGCTTATTTTCTGCCGCCAGTTTTCGCGCGTATATAGCCCGTCTACCAGCAAACTGTCTCCCCGCACCACGTACACGCCTTTGGCGTATTCCGTCCACTCGCCATCTTGATAGCAGCTGTCCGTCGACCGCACGACATGGGAAGTCGTGTGCATCGTCACGTAGATGGAATCGCAGGTAAACTTAAATTCATGGTGGGTATATTCCAGCAGCTGCTCCTGCATGGGCGTGGAGTCCTGTACCCAAATGCCTTGCAGGCGCTCGTCGCCTTCGTGCTGCATGTCCGAGTGGCGCTGGCAGGCCGTTATCGCGAAGAGCGTACCCACTACAAGCAGTAGCCGGTACGCCAATCGTGTGCGGTTTATGGATGTGTTATGCTGCACTATTTCAGTCCGCCAATCATGTCTTCGGGACGCACCCACTCGTCAAACTGTTCGTTCGTCAGTAGGCCCAGCTCCAGCGCTGCTTCACGCAGGGATTTATTTTCCTTATGCGCTTTCTTGGCAATTTTCGCCGCGTTTTCGTAGCCGATATGCGGATTGAGCGCCGTCACTAGCATCAGCGAGTTTTCGAGGTGCTTTTTAATGCCGTCGCGGTTGGGCTCGATGCCGATGGCGCAATGGTCGTTGAACGACACGCAGGCGTCGCCGATGAGCCGGGCGGATTGCAGGAAATTGGCGGCCATCACCGGCTTGAACACGTTCAGCTCGTAATGCCCATTGGCACCGCCAAAGGAGATGGCTACATCATTGCCCAGCACTTGGGCGGCTACCATCGTCAGCGCTTCGCACTGCGTAGGGTTTACCTTACCGGGCATGATTGACGATCCGGGCTCGTTCTCGGGAATCAGGATCTCACCGATGCCTGACCGCGGGCCGGAGGCCAGCATGCGGATATCGTTAGCGATTTTGTGCAACGCGACGGCAAGCTGCTTGAGCGCGCCGTGGCTTTCGACGATGGCGTCGTGCGCGGCCAGTGCTTCAAACTTGTTGGGCGCCGTGCGGAAGGGCAAGCCCGTAAACTCAGCGATGTAATGGGCTACATTTTCCGAATAGCCTTTTGGTGTGTTGATGCCTGTACCCACGGCGGTTCCGCCCAGTGCTAGCTCGGAAAGATGGTCCAGGGTATGGCGCAACGCCTTCAGGCCATAGTTAAGCTGTGCTACGTAGCCCGAAAATTCCTGCCCCAAGGTCAGCGGCGTGGCGTCCATCAGGTGCGTCCGTCCGATCTTGACGATATCGCTAAACGCTTCCGATTTCGCCTGCAACGTGTCGCGCAGTTTCTCCACACCCGGGATAGTCACGGCGATCAGCATCTTGTACGCCGCGATGTGCATGGCCGTAGGGTAGGTGTCGTTAGACGACTGCGATTTGTTGACGTCATCGTTGGGGTGAACGAACGTTTTTCCTTCGCCTAGTTTGTTGCCTTGCAGCACGTGCGACCGGTTGGCCACCACTTCGTTCACGTTCATGTTCGACTGGGTGCCCGAGCCGGTCTGCCAGATTACCAACGGAAATTCGTCCGCCAGTTGCCCGGCGAGTATCTCATCACACACTTGCGCAATCAGGTCGCGCTTCTCAGCGGGCAATATGCCAGCATCCGCATTCGTGTACGCAGCTGCCTTTTTGAGGTAGGCGAACGCTGCAATTATCTCCTTGGGCATGGAGGCTGGATTGCCGATTTTGAAGTTATTGCGAGAACGCTCTGTTTGGGCGCCCCAATACTTGTCGGCAGGTACGCTGACCTCGCCCATGGTATCGTGTTCGATTCTATATGACATGGAATTGCTGTTTTGATAATGATAGCGCAAACTTACCGAACTTGTCCTTTCTTCGCAAGTTTTCATCGGTACGGCGTCGTGTTTAGCCCGTAGCTGGACCTACTGGCAGCGGGTGGGACGCGTTTCTAAAATTTGCTGAGCAACGGTAACGCCTCAGATTTTGCCCGAAAAAACAAACGCAGCCGGTCCTTCGAGATAAACATCGGTAAAGGAATCTCCTGTTTTGCGGAATTTGATTGCCAAATTGCCGCCTAGTACGCGGATAGGTGTTTGGAAATCCCCTTCGAGGCCTTCGTGTGCGGCCATGGCCAGTGCCACGGCTGTAGCACCTGTGCCGCACGCCAGGGTTTCGTTTTCTACGCCGCGTTCGTAGGTCCGCACGAAATAGCCGGTGCCTTCCGGTTCGACGAAGTTAACGTTAATGCCTTCGGCGTGGTAGGCGTCACTGTTGCGAATGGCGTAGCCACGCTCGTAGACCGGGAAATTCGCGAGATTGTCCACTAATTGGACGTAGTGTGGTGAGCCGGTGTCCAGCAAGTAGGCCGCGCCGTCGTGAGCGATGCTGGGCACGTCAATCATTTGTAAGCTCACCCAATTGCCCTCCGCGTTGATGTCGGCGTGATGCTCGCCGTCAACTGCCAAAAAGACAGTGTTGTCACCCACGAGGCCTTGGTGTCTGGCAAACGCAACCATGCAGCGGCCGCCGTTGCCGCACATGGATCCTTCGCGCCCATCGGCATTGAAGTAAACCATCTTAAAGTCGTAACCGGGCTGTGTTTGCAGCAACATCAGGCCGTCAGCGCCGATGCCGTAGCGGCGATCGCACAGGCGCTTGACCAAGGCTTCGTTATTGACGTCAAAAACACCGTTTCGGTCGTCTATGACGATAAAATCGTTCCCCGCACCTTGATATTTGTGGAATGTTATGGACGCCATGGTTGTCAATGTCTGCGATACAAAGTTACGGATAAGCATGCAAACCGATGCGGCGGATGGGCGAAAAACGAAAAACGCTGTTTAAACGTCTTCTTTAACATTATTTAACAGAAAACAAGCCCCTGCCGATTGCCAAAAGTCGATTAATGGTATTACATTTGGAGAACCTAAATGACAGTAGCCCAGCCAAGCATTTGGCTGCATTGATTTTTTAAGCAGAAAACAGAGTATACGATGAAAAAAATTGGATTAACCCTATTAGTTGCCGCGCTCGGGGGCGTTGTTGCCGTGGGAGGTTACAAGCTGTTCGAAAATAAGCAACTCCAGAAAATGTCTTTTGAAGAAAGGCAAGAATTATATTTTACCAACAATCCGGTGAGCGAGATCCGCTCGTCGACAGGCAACCCGGATTTTACGCAAGCGGCTGCCGTGGTCGCGCCCGCCGTGGTGCATATTCAGACGACTTATCCGGCACGCCAAGCGCGGCGGGGATCGGGCGGGTCGCCAATGGATATGTTTGAGGAATTTTTTGGCATGCCACGCCAGCAAAGCCCGCGGCAAGCACAGCCGCAACAAGCCTCTGGGTCGGGTGTGATTATTTCGCAAGACGGCTACATCGTCACGAACAACCACGTGGTAGAAGGCGCCGACAAGATCGAAGTGAAGCTTACTGACAGACGGGTGTTGGAAGCCAAGATCATCGGCCGCGACCCCGATACGGATTTGGCCCTCATCAAAATCAATGAGAACAACCTTCCGTTTGCCCGGCTGGGTGATTCGGACGACGTGCGCATTGGCGAGTGGGTATTGGCTGTGGGCTATCCCCTCGGTTTAGAGTCTACGGTGACGGCGGGTATCGTCAGTGCAACGGGACGCTCCACGGGCATCATCCGACGCGAGCAGTTTGAGCGCGAAATGCAACAACGAGGGTACCGCCAACCGCAAAATCCCGAAGAGCAGTTCATCAGCACCGCCGTGGAGTCCTTTATACAGACGGACGCGGTCATTAACCGAGGCAACTCGGGTGGTGCTTTGGTGAATGCGCGGGGCGAATTGATCGGTATCAACTCCAACATTGCTTCACCCACCGGCTATTACGCGGGATACGGATTTGCCGTGCCGGTAAACATCGTCAAGAAAATTTCCGACGACTTCGTGAAGTTTGGTTCGGTGAAGCGAGGCCTTATCGGCATTACCTTCCAGGAACTGTCGCCTACCGTGGCGAGGGAATTGGATACCAAGGAGGAAACTGGGCTGCTCATTAATAATATAGCGCCGAAAGGCGCGGCTGAGGAAGCCGGGCTGAAAGAAGGTGACGTCATCACCAAACTGGACGGCGTGACGATCGTCTCTTCGACCCAATTGCAGGAGCGCGTTTACTTATTGCGTCCAGGCGATAAAGTGAAACTGACGTACAAGCGCGATGGACGCGAGCGCGAAGCGACGGTGACCCTGAAGGAGGAAACTCGGTCGTCCACTGCTGCAGAAGCCGAAGAGACGAAACGCAGTGCATCTGAAATCTACAACAAGCTTGGCGCAGGTTTCGTGCCTGCTTCTGACGAGCGCAAGAAAGAACTGGGTGTTTCCTCAGGCGTCGTGGTGACCCAAGTGCACCGCGGTGGTTGGTTTGACTATAACAGCATTCAGCGCGGTACCGTCATTACCCACATTAATGACGTACCCGTGAACAATATCGATGATATCGAAGCAGCACTGGGCAAATCGTCCCGCAATACGATTAAAGTGACCAGTGTGCCGCAACGCGGTTCGGTTAGGGAGCAGTCTGGTCCGATCGACTTCTAAAGCGATCAAGGCATTCCACAAAAAAAGCGATTCGGCTGGTTCCGAATCGCTTTTTTGTTTTCATACGCCATCGCTTGTGACGTGCGGTATGTCTGCCTAATTAATTTAAGCTTGCTTAGCAGTGTTCGTCAAACGCGGCAATCAGGTTTTCTGCAATAAGCTGGGCAGGCCGGCCTTCGATGTGGTGGCGCTCAATCATGTGCACCAGCTTGCCGTCTTTAAATAGCGCCATCGCTGGCGACGAAGGCGGGTAGGGCAGCATGTACTCGCGGGCCTTGTCTACAGCGTCGCGTTCCATGCCGGCAAACACGGTTACCAGCTTGCTCGGGTGCTTATCGTTTTCGATGGCGACCCGCGCGGCGGGGCGGGCATTGGCTGCTGCACATCCGCAAACCGAATTGACGACGACGAATACCGTTCCCTCGCTAGGGATTGCGGCGTCGACCTCTTCTGGGCTTTTCAACTCCTCGAAACCTACGGCAGTCAGTTCCTTGCGCATAGGCTCAACCAAATATTCTGGATACATAATGTTTAGTGATTTAGTATGTCCGAAATTCCTTGTTAATTATCGCTACAAATATACGCCACCTTGCTTGGGTAAGCAAATGCCCTATTTCACCTGAGTGTCAGATTTCTCGCGCCGCCGAAAGCTATTTGGCATTACCGCCTGAATGTGGTAATTTTGCGATGCATTTTAAAATCATATCGCATGTCGTCATTGGAAACTACCTACGTACCCTATAAAGTTAAAGACATTAGCCTGGCCGACTGGGGCCGCAAGGAGATCGAACTGGCCGAGGCAGAGATGCCGGGGCTGATGAGCCTCCGCGAAGAGTTTGGCACGAGCAAGCCGTTGGCCGGAGCACGCATCGCCGGATGCCTCCACATGACCATCCAAACGGCCGTGTTGATCGAAACATTGATCGAGCTAGGCGCTGAAGTGAGCTGGTCCTCGTGCAACATATTTTCTACGCAGGATCATGCTGCCGCTGCGATTGCCGCTGCAGGCATCCCCGTGTATGCTTGGAAAGGCATGAACGAAGAGGAGTTTGACTGGTGTATCGAGCAAACTTTGTTTTTTGGGGAGGGACGCAAACCCCTTAACCTGATATTGGATGACGGTGGCGACTTGACGAACATGGTGTTTGATCGGTATCCTGAGCTGATCAGCGGTATCAAAGGCCTGTCTGAAGAAACGACAACGGGTGTGCACCGGCTCTACGAGCGGATGAAAAACGGTACGCTGCACCTGCCCGCCATTAACGTGAATGACTCGGTGACGAAGTCTAAGTTTGACAACAAGTACGGTTGCCGCGAATCGCTGGTAGACGCCATCCGCCGGGCTACCGATTTGATGCTTGCGGGCAAAGTTGCCGTTGTTGCGGGTTACGGCGACGTGGGCAAAGGTTCTGCCGAATCGTTGCGGAGTGCGGGCGTACGCGTCATTGTCACCGAAATTGATCCGATTTGCGCCCTGCAGGCGGCGATGGAGGGCTTTGAAGTGAAGAAATTCGCGACTGCCGTGCAGGAAGCTGATATTGTAGTCACCACCACGGGCAACCGGGACATCGTGCGCGGCGAGCATTTCAAAACCATGAAGGACAAAGCCGTGGTGTGCAACATTGGGCATTTCGACAACGAAATTGACGTCACTTGGCTCAATTCCAATTATGGCGGCACCAAGGTCGAAATAAAGCCCCAAGTCGATAAATATACGATTGATGGCAAAGACGTAATCCTGTTGGCCGAAGGCCGTTTGGTTAACCTGGGCTGTGCTACGGGCCACCCGTCTTTCGTCATGAGCAATTCCTTTACCAACCAAACGCTCGCCCAACTTGAGCTGTGGTTGAATACCGACCAGTACGAAAATAAGGTGTACACGCTGCCTAAGCATTTGGATGAGAAAGTAGCCCGTCTGCACCTGGCTAAAATCGGTGTTGAGCTGGATGTGCTCGAGCCGCACCAAGCCGAATACATTGGCGTGCCGATCGAAGGGCCCTACAAGCCTGAGCATTACCGGTATTAAGGAAGACGGGAGACCGAAGACTGAGACGGGAGACTGAAGGCAGTCCACCGTGCAGTGCCTGTCTTTTTATTTTGCGCGGATATAGGAGTCGACGGCAGTCCGTGCATTTTCAAAACGTTCCTCACCCAATCCGGAAATAACGGAGTACGATGCCTGTAGCGCCTGCAGTTCGCGGTGCCACACGGACAAGAAATGCTCGCGTAGGTCAGGGAAGTCGCGCAGGGGGTCGTCTTCCCACGGCAAGTCAATATCCATCAGCAAGTAGTGGTCGTAGGGATGTGCTTCCAGTTCGGCCAGCACCGGCTCGGGCGTATGGCCAAATAGGTGGTCGGACCAGACCTTGATGGTCAGGAAAGTCGTGTCGCAAAACAGCAGTCCGTGCTTGGCCAGCGGTACTACGCTTCGTTCTAAGGCAATCTGCCCATAAAACATGTTCATTTCGTCCTGCAAGGTGTATTGCCGATTGAGGTTCCGGCAGTACTCCCGCGCATATTCAGGCACGCACACCGTGTCGTAATGCCGTGCCAGCCGTTCGGATACCCAAGATTTGCCGGTTGATTCCGGCCCGACGACTGCTATTTTGATTAACTTGCTTTCTTCCATGTTCGCCTCCAATCTAGATAACCCATCGTGGCAATGATCGTAAACGCTACGTATAGCAGGGCCGTCAGCATAAATCCTTTATAAATATACAGGGGGATGTAGCAAATGTCCACAACGATCCATAACAGCCAGTTTTGCAACACTTTGCGCGTCATTAAAAACTGGGCCACGAAGCTCATTGCGGTGCAGAACCCATCGATATAGGGCACGTCCGTATCCGTATAGGTGCCCAGAAACCATCCCATCACCCCCGATAGGGCGAGCACGACGGCGACTGTACCTGCTATTTCGAGCGCCGAAAAAGACACGATCGGCTTTTTGTCTGCATCCTGCCCACGCTTTACCCAATAATACCACCCGTATATGGCGGTGCCGAAAAAGTAGATCTGCAATACAGCATTGCCATACAACTTGCTTTGGTAGAACAGGACGGCATAGGCCGCCACGCTGATAATGCTGATCGGCCAGTTGAGGATATGTTGCCTTGCTGCCAGGTAAACGCAGAGAAAGCCCGTTACGGTTCCCAGCCACTCGAGTGCCGTGATCTGGTGGAACTGTTCGGTTAGGATTTGGAAGATGTCGCCCACTGTTTAGCGTAATATCGATATGGATTAAACAAAATTGCCCGCGCTACGGACATAGCACGGGCAATTTAAGTGAAATTTTATTAAACCGGCTTATTTACGGCTAGAATACGTAGCGAGCGGTGACACCGCCGTTAGGTACAAAGCTGGGGATGCCGTGGTCTGGTCTTGCCAAGTGTGCGGTAGGGCGGATTTCCGCCGAAAAAGCGAAAGGCGCATTCCTCAACTTGTAATCCGCTCCGCCAGAGGCAAATAATCCTGCTACGAGCCCTTTGTACTCGTCCCAATCAGAAAAGCTGTTGGCAACGACGGCACCGCCGCCTACAAACCATTTCAGTCCGTCCACATTGGCAATGGGGAAATGATGCTGGTAAGCACCGGAAAGCGAAAGACGCGTCACGTCATAGGCAAGGCCCGCGATGCGGTAAGACGGTTTGATTCCCAGATCGAATTGCAACGCGGCAGGTTCTGAGATAAACGTTTTAAAGGTTGCGCCGAACGTATCGTAATACGGGTTAACTCCCAGACGCAATCCAACCGAATTTCTGTAATCGCTTTGTGCTGATACGGTGGCGACAAAAGCCATTGCCAGTATCAGGGAAACTAATTTTGCTTTCATATTAAGTGGGTTTTGATTTTAATTGAGATCAAAAGTAGCGTATATTTTCCAAAAAAGGCAGTGTTCGTCGCTGTAGCGTCCCAAAATACCTGTTTATAGGTATTCTTGCGCTCACTCGGAGGTGCCTCGGGTGGTTGGTGCACCTCGCGTTTCGGGGTCTTTTGCGGTCTGGCGCCGCATCATCTAAAATTGTTGCTTCATTGTTGTCAAAAAAGCGTACCTTTGCACTCCGACAAAGCAGTCGGAATTCCCTTCCACAATCATTCCGGCATTTCGCACTGTTTTGGCATCGGTTTAGGTTTACTCACATCGATTTTTAGCAAGCAATGCCAAAAGACACCTCCATCAAATCCGTACTGATCATCGGTTCAGGCCCCATTATTATCGGGCAGGCCTGCGAATTTGACTACTCGGGCTCGCAAGCCGCCTTTTCCCTCAAGGAAGAGGGGATCAAGGTCTCCATTATTAACTCCAATCCGGCAACGATCATGACCGACAAGGTCGTGGCAGACCACGTTTACCTGTTGCCGCTCACCTGCGAGAGCATCGAGCAGATTTTACAGGAACAGCCGATCGACGCGGTATTGCCCACCATGGGCGGACAGACGGCGCTCAACTTGTGCATCGAGGCCTCCGAGCGTGGTATTTGGGAAAAATACGGCGTGCGTGTCATCGGCGTTGACGTAGCCGCAATCGAGAAAACCGAAAACCGCGAAGCATTTCGCCAACTGATGGTCGATATCGGCGTAGGCGTTGCCAAGTCGAAGATTGCCAACTCGTTTTTGGAAGGCAAGGAAGGCGCCCAGGAAATCGGCTTCCCTTTGGTTATCCGTCCGTCGTACACGCTGGGTGGCACCGGAGGTGGATTCGTCCACAAAAAAGAAGAATTTGAAGCGGCGCTGAGCCGTGGCCTGCAAGCATCGCCTACGCACGAAGTACTCGTTGAGCAAGCGGTGCTGGGCTGGAAGGAGTTTGAGCTTGAGCTGCTTCGCGACAGCAACGACAACGTTATTATTATCTGTGCGATCGAGAACTTCGACCCCATGGGCATCCATACCGGAGACTCCATCACCGTGGCGCCGGGCATGACCCTGAGCGACCGTTGCTACCAGGATATGCGCAACCAAGCCATCAAGATGATGCGTGCCATCGGTAATTTCGCTGGCGGGTGTAACGTGCAGTTTGCCGTCGATCCCGAAACCGAGGACATTATCGCCATCGAAATCAACCCGCGGGTTTCCCGCTCATCGGCGCTGGCGTCCAAAGCAACGGGATACCCCATCGCTAAAATCGCCTCCAAGTTGGCCATTGGCTACAACTTGGACGAGATCGAAAACCAAATCACCCAAAATACATCGGCCTACTTTGAGCCGACGCTGGACTACGTCATCGTGAAAGTGCCGCGGTGGAATTTTGCGAAATTCAAGGGCGCCAACCGCGAGCTCGGCTTACAGATGAAATCCGTTGGGGAAGTCATGGCCATCGGGCGTTCCTTTATCGAAGCGTTGCAGAAGGCCTGCCAAAGCCTTGAAATCGGGCGTGCCGGCCTCGGGGCTGACGGAAAGCAAAGCCGCAACCTGGAAGAGATTATGGATAGCTTGGAACATCCAAGCAGCGACCGTCTTTTCCATGTGAAGGACGCGTTCGAACTGGGCGTGCCCCTAGAGTCCATCCGCAAGGCTACGCTGATCGACAAGTGGTTCCTGGTGCAAATCCAAGAGCTCGTGCAGTTGGAGACCGAGCTTCGCCGCTACCAGCTGAACAACATTCCGAAGGACTTTTTCGCCACCCTCAAGCAAAAGGGCTATTCCGACTTGCAGATCGCATGGCTGCTGGGCAACGTGAGCGAAGACGACGTGTATAACCGCCGTATCGAGCTCGGCATCCGCCGCGTGTTCAAGATGGTCGATACATGTGCGGCCGAATTCCCCGCGCAGACACCGTACTACTATTCCACGTTTGAGGACGAGAACGAATCCAAGCCGTCAGACCGGAAGAAAATCATCGTATTAGGCTCCGGGCCTAACCGGATTGGCCAAGGCATTGAATTCGACTATTCCTGCGTGCACGGCTTGCTGGCCGCGAAGGAATCCGGGTATGAGGCCATCATGGTCAACTGTAACCCGGAAACGGTGTCGACCGACTTCAATATGGCCGACAAACTTTATTTCGAGCCCGTATTTTGGGAGCATGTGCGTGAGATCATCGAACTGGAGAAGCCCGAAGGGGTTATCGTGCAGCTCGGTGGGCAAACGGCACTCAAAATGGCCGAAAAGCTTAAAGAGAACGGAATCCGCATCATCGGCACTTCTTTCGAAGACATGGACCTGGCCGAAGACCGGGGCCGCTTCTCCGATTTGCTCAAAGAATTGGATATTCCCTACCCACGGTACGGCGTAGCGGAAAGCGCTGAAGAAGCACTGAAGGTGGCTAAGGAAGTTGGCTATCCTGTGCTGGTCCGCCCCAGCTACGTATTGGGTGGCGAGCGGATGAGCATCGTGATCAATGACGAAGAACTGGAAACTGCGGTGGTCAAGCTGCTGAAAAACTTGCCGGGCAACCGGGTGCTGATCGACCATTTTCTGGACCGTGCGGAAGAGGCGGAGTCCGATTCGATCTGCGACGGTGAGGACGTGCATATCATCGGCCTGATGGAGCATATTGAGCCAGCGGGTATCCACTCCGGCGACTCGAATGCCGTATTGCCACCGTTTAGCCTGTCTGACGCCGTCCTGCAGAAGATGGAAGAGTATTCCATCAAGCTGGCACATGCGCTCCAGGTCAAAGGCTTGCTGAACATCCAGTTTGCGGTGAAAGACGAGAAGGTCTATGTCATTGAGGCCAACCCGCGTGCATCGCGCACCGTGCCCTTCATCGCGAAGGCATACGATGTTCCCTATATCAACATCGCGACGAAAGTCATGCTTGGCGTCAACAAGCTGAAGGATTTCAAAATCGAACGGAAACTGACGGGGTACGCCATCAAAGAGCCGGTGTTCTCGTTTGACAAGTTCCCTGACGTGGACAAACAGCTCGGTCCTGAAATGAAATCGACCGGCGAGGCGATTCGCTTCATCAAAGACCTGGACGACGCGTTTTTCCGGGAGCTGTACGCGAAGAAATCGATGTACTTAAGTAAATAAACTGAAGGAGCCGGCGAGGCTCCTTTTTTTTTTGCCCAGACGTTTGCACGGCTGCCCTGCCGCGGATCGGCTGTACATGCTAAATATGTCATGCAAATGACCGTTTTGGTAGGTAAAGGAGATCTTCTTTTGTATCATTGCAGGAAAACTTATTACGATAGCAATGACGATACAAGTAAATTCCGACAAGAACATTGCGGTAAGCGAAAGCTTTATCGCCAAAATTACCGAGAACCTCAACGCATCATTAGCTCGGTTCGAAGAGTACGTGACCCGGCTGGAAGTATTTCTGGCTGACGAAAACAGTGCCCGCCAAGGCAGTAACGACAAACGCTGTACCATTGAGGTGCGCATCAAAGGATTGGAGCCGGAGGCGGTTACCTCAACGGCGGATGACATCGGGCTAGCCGTTAAGTTGGCCACCGATAAGGTAGAGCAACTGCTGCGAAACCGTACCGACAGACTCAAAAGCCACGGGTAAAACCATCCTGCTACTTGGCCATTCACCCACCTACAGCGTCCCGAATCCACGGCGTGCCCCCGGTGGGGAATGGCCAGGGCTGCAATCGGGGTGCCGCGCCCTGACGCGGCCCTTAGCCTTGATAAATCGGTTGTCATAATCCGAATTTCTTGCCCATCGCGTCCGAATTCTTGGTAGCTTCGCGAGCGACGCGCAGACGCGCTGTTTTGTGAACATGGGCAACACACCACATACGGCAAACGCCAAAACATTTCTTTTTATCGCTGGCATTGTATTGATTGCCAGCAATCTACGCGCACCCATTACCAGCGTGGGTCCGGTGGTGCCTCAAATTCAGGAAGCGCTGGGGCTGTCCAATACCTTGGCTGGGCTGATTACCACCATCCCGTTGCTGATGTTCGCCGTATTCTCACCCGTGGCGCCCAAGCTGTCGGAAAAACAAGGCATCGAGAAGATGCTGTGGCTGTCCTTGTGGGTGATCGGGCTGGGCGTATTGATTCGTACGGTGCCCAGTGCAACGCTGCTTTTGGCAGGTTCGGCACTGATCGGATGCGGCATCACCTTTGGAAACGTGCTCATTCCGCCGTTGATCAGGCACCGATTTCCGAAACGTATGGGGATCGTGACCGGCATCTACAGTGTCGCAATGAATATCACGGCGTCGCTGGCTTCCGGGCTTAGCATCGCTATTGGGCAATGGACGGGCGCCGGATGGAAAGGATCCATCGGGGTGTGGGCTGTCTTCGCCGTGATTGCTATTCTTGTCTGGATTCCGCAGTTGTGGAATAAGCAGCAACCTCAGAAAACCACTCAGGACGAGCGCGTGCGCCCGATTTCCCTGCTCCGGTCACGGATGGCGTGGCACATTACCGTTTTTATGGGGTTGCAGTCCCTGCTTTTTTATTGTGCCGTCGCGTGGTTGCCGGTCGTGTTGCAAAGCTGGGGCATGCCTTCGGGCGAATCGGGCTGGGTGCTGTCTTTCGTGCAGTTTACCCAACTTCCCATCGTTTTTATTGGTCCGATGATCATCGTTAAGCTCAAAAACCATACGCCCTTGTTGTGGTTTATTGGGGGTACGTTGGTCGTGAGCATGTTGCTGATTATCGGCTGGCGGACACAGTTCATTGTTCCGGCCGTTATTCTTTTCGGGCTGGGCACGGGCTTAGCCTTCAGCTTGGTCATGATGTGGTTTGTCTTGCGGACTGCCGACACGTCCGTTTCTGCCCGGCTCTCGGGCATGGCGCAGTCGTTCGGGTATGCCTTAGCGGCCGCCGGGCCGCCGTTGTTTGGGGCATTGCACGACTGGACAGGCAATTGGGAAGTGCCTTTTATGTTGCTTTTTGTCGCTTCGTTGGGCTTGTTTTTTTTCGGCTGGAAAGTTGCGAAACCTGTTTCAATTGGTTAAAGATAACGCGCTAGCTTCTGGTAATAACCTGGTAATAACCTGGTGATGACTTGTGCTACCTCAGTGCAGCCTATCGGCGGCTCGGTGTTTTTTAAAGTAACGTTTTCATGACGTCGGATAAATCTGTATCTTTATCTTTTTTTAGCTAATGATGCACCCACAAGACGCGCGCCCATCCCATACTTTGGTTTATTCCCTTGGCTTGCATCCCTATTTAGGATATTTGATGGAGCCCCATGCCGTGATGCTGAATCCTAACGGCGGACTGTCGATGACGCACAAACGCTTGTTTACCAATACGGTAGAGGATTATGATTTGATGCTGGACGACAAGGATAGGCACATCATCCAGTTACTGGAGGAAGTCGAACAGAACAATATCATCAAAAAATACGCGCGGAAGCCGATCCGTGCGACGGATTTCTTTAACAAGCATCTGGACAAGAAGCTGTACGAATACATTCGTCCCAATATCGAACGCCGATTGCTGGAAGCGCTGGGCTTGCTGGCCGGCAAACCCCTATACCTCATGGGCAAGAGCGGCTACCCGGCCGAGCAGGAACTCGCCATCGCCGCCGAGCCCGCCTCGGTACTGTTCCATTTCAGGCGCAACGAAATCGAGACCCGGTATTTTCCGACGATCAAGCACGCAGGCGAGCGCATTGAGTTTATGTACCGGGACGCGCAAGTCATTATCGACCAGCAAGCGTGGCTGCTGCTCGATAATGTGCTGTACCATTTCGACCAGCCCCTGGAGGGAAGGAAACTGACGCCTTTTTTGCAACGGCGTTTCATCGCTGTGCCCCGCGAAACCGAATATCGGTATTTTGATACCTTCGTCACGGGCCTGATTGAGAAACACCATGTGTATGCCGAGGGCTTCGATATACAAACCCATCAGCACAATGCCACGCCGGTGATCCGGCTACGCCATTTTGAGGAAAACCAGTCGGCCCTTCAGTTGCAGTTCCGCTATGGGCCGTATCAGTTTGAGGCCGGTTCCGAGCACCGGGTCACGGTTCGGATGGCCCATCAGGAAGACACCGACACCTATACCTTCCACCGGATCAAGCGTTCCTTGCAATGGGAGGAGAACCGAATACAGGAGCTGGAGGGTTTGGGCTTGCGCAAGGAGGGCGTCTTTGGCGACCTCGTGTTGACGCAGGAACGTGCCGAACCCGGGGTAGGCGTGGTCGAATGGCTCCGCACGCACTATCAGCAGCTGCAGCAGCGCGGGTTTGAAATTGTGCAGGATGACGCAGGTAAGCGTTTTTTCCTCGGGGAGACCGTGCTGGAAATCTCCGTAGCTGAGCAAAACGATTGGTTTGACGTACATGCCATTGCCCGGTTTGGTACGTTTGAAATACCATTTGCCCGCTTGCGTACGCATATTCTCAACCACATTCGTGAATTCCCCTTGCCCAACGGCGAGATTGCCATCATTCCCGAAGAATGGTTTGCCCGCTACAGTGAGCTGTTTCATTTTTCAGACATCCGCCATGGCATACAGATCAAGAAGTACCACGTTGGCTTGTTGAATGACATCGGCGAGCACAAGCAGCTCGCAATCGGCCGCAAACTCGAAAAGCTGGAGCAGTTTGACGGTATTTTGGACGTCCCCCTGCCTACGGGCTTTCGGGGAACTTTGCGCCCTTACCAGCAGGCCGGTTACAACTGGTTCCACTTCCTGCAGCAGTACCGTTTTGGAGGGTGTCTTGCCGATGATATGGGCTTGGGGAAAACGATTCAGACACTGGCGCTCCTGCAACATGAGAAAGAACGGGCTGCGGGGGGTGATGAACAGCGGACTTCCCTTATCGTCATGCCCACGTCCCTGATTTACAACTGGGAGAAAGAGGCTGCTAAATTTACGCCCGAGCTGCGCGTGCTGGTGCATACCGGCAGCAACCGGACCCGGGATTTGGCCTTGTTTGCCACATACGACGTGGTCATTACTACCTACGGCATTCTGCGTAGTGATGATGAGCTGCTGTCTTCCTTCTTCTTCCATTACATGATTTTGGACGAAAGCCAGAATATCAAGAATCCGACGTCCAAATCGTTTAAAGCCGTCAAAGGATTGAAAGGGCGCCACCGGCTGTTGCTTAGCGGTACGCCTGTCGAAAATTCGGTGGCTGATCTGTGGCCGCAAATGACCTTTGCCAATCCCGGCCTGCTGGGAAGTTATTCGTTTTTTCAGAAGGAGTTCGTGCAACCCATCGAACGTAAGAAAGACGAGGATAAGGCGCGCAAGCTGCAGGCGATTATCAAGCCGTTTGTGCTGCGTCGCACCAAAACCCAGGTGGTGACGGAGCTGCCCCCCAAGTCGGAACAGGTTTTCTATTGCGAAATGACGGAGGAACAGGCCGCCCAGTACGAAGAGATCAAATCCGAGTACCGCAACCTTATCTTCGAGCAGGAAACGGGCAACGCGGTGAAATCACCCCAAATCACGCTGTTGCAGGGCCTGACCAAGTTGAGGCAGCTCGCCAATCATCCTAAGATGGTGGATGAGGCTTTTAAAGGTGAATCGGGAAAGTTCGAGAGTGTAGTGGATACGCTTCATTCCGTAATGCGCCGCGGCAACAAGGTGTTGGTGTTTTCCCAATTTGTCAAGCAGCTGACCTTGTACCGGGACTACTTGGAACGGGAAGGGATTAACTACGTCTACTTGGACGGTGCGACGAAGGATCGGGCCGAGGTAGTGCAGCAATTCCGGGAGGACGACGATACCCGCTTGTTCCTGATCTCGATCAAGGCTGGTGGGGTGGGACTCAACTTGGTCGAAGCCGATTATGTGTTTATCCTGGACCCGTGGTGGAACCCGGCCGTGGAGCAACAGGCCATCGACCGTACGCACCGGATTGGGCAGACGCGCAACGTGTTTATCTACAAATTCATCACGAAGGATACGGTGGAGGAAAAAATATTAGCCTTGCAAGGGCGCAAGAAGACGATTGCCAGTACCTTAATCACAACGGAGGAGAGTTTTGTGAAGTCACTCACCCACGCCGATATCCAAGAGCTTTTGGCCTAATCGGCTCCGCGTTGCAAAAGTAATATAGGCGGGGATGTGCGTAGTTTTTTGTTTACATTAGCCAAAATAAACGCAAGTATTATGAACAATATCTTAGATCTGATTAACGGCAGTCTGGGCAGCCAGGTTGTTGACAACATTTCGCGGCAAGCGGGTGCTTCTAAAGAGGAAAC
>CAYUIZ010000067.1:0-16944 GCA_964444885.1 uncultured Sphingobacteriaceae bacterium
TAAAGCTACAGTGGATCAGTTAATCATGAAATATGTAGTTGGTCGGGTGGATACGCTCTAAATACAATATCAAATTTGATAAATAAAGGGATAAAACCGTTTTATGGATTAACTTTTTTACATAAAGCTAAGATTGAGCCAAATTTAAGAGATAAATGGATTTATGCAGCTATGGCAACAGAATTAGCGACTAAAGAATTTCTTTTCAAGAAAGACCCAAAACTAAGAGAATTATGGGATAACAGACAAGCCCCCAAGATTAAAGACCTTTTTGAGAAATATGTAGCCCCAAACGTAACTGCTAAAATAAAATATTTCAGTTTGCTAATAAGAAACGCACGTATCAGGAATAAAATTATACACCGGCCTTATAAAGAACAAGGTCTGACGTACAAAAATGCCATGGAGTATTTAGACACCGTTGAAAGTTACATTTTCACATTGATGCTGGAAATATATCCTAATAATCCTGTTTTAAAAGAATGCATACAAAATATTAAAAATGACATGACCGCTAAACATCAATGAAGTCTCAGTGGGCTTAAATTTACTCGAAAATTTAACCTGACCCCCGAGTCTTGACTTTGGGGAATAAACAACAAATAATTGAGGAATCCAGTAATCAACAATCCAAATTGATAAGTTTGCAAAGATTGTCCCAGAATAACAAATCCCGAGAAGATAAAGTCAATCGAGCCGCCGCCCAAAATCAGACGAAATAAAATTAAAGCAATCGATCGACGACTTCTTTTCGATTTTACTGGCTTTTCCTTGCGCCAGTTACGTTATTGGGAAAGAAGTCATGGGTATTCCCAACACAGGAAAAATAATCGTTCTCTCAACTTAAAATTTGGTTACGGTATTTTATTTGGCTAACTTCCCAACCAGTTAAGCACGGTTCTTAACACGAGCATGAGACGAGAGAACAATACAAGATAAATAACCTAATCAAATTAAAGCAGCATTCAAGCAAAAAGTATTTATTGACATGGTATATTTATATATCTCCTAAGGAAGTTCGCAAACCGACAATTATTATTTAACCAGTTAAAAAGCGGCCACATAAGCCTATTTTTGCACTTTTAAATACCAAACCATTAATCCAATGACAACGGAAGAAATTAAAAAGGTCTTGATTGAAACGGCTTCAACTTGTAAAAACAAAGACGGTTGGATACATTTAGGTGCATTTGGACTTGCTCTAAAAGCCAAAGGCTTCGATTTTAAGACTACAGGACACTTTAAACTTATTCATTTTCTATCTTCTTTTCCCGACCTAATTGAAGTTAAGGAAGACGATACTTTCGAGCCACCGTTGCCTTTCATACGAATTTTGGAGAAACGAATATCCACAAAGCCGACTTCTGCATCATCAAAAATAAAATCCACCAAAAAAGAGAGCGTAAACAAATCAAAACCAGGTTTATTACAATGGGCGTGGATGGGGGATTTTAAATTTGTATTAAAAAAACTAAGTGAGTTTACATTACCTGAACAATGGTATTATGGTCACACTAAGAAAATCGACCATTTCCCAATATTAGGTAACTATCTCATTTATACGTTCTATCGGCTTCAAAAAGAGAATAAAGTCAGAGAAGGAACCACGTATGCTGCTTTTAACACTGGCCTTGTTGATAAGAAATATAAACAAATATTTGCCTTATTTCAACGAACAACTTCTTATACTCAGAAATGGGAGTTCAAATATTTCTGCGTTGCTGGCGAAGAGTGGGCCGGAAAAACCTTGGTCTCAAATTTCAAACCACTCCCAGAGAGAGCGCATTACTTCAAAGATACGGCAGACATGATTTATGACACAACGAGCGGCGAACCATCGCTTGATGATAAACATATATTCGTTGAAAACACCGATAGATTACCCACAGCATTTATTGAAGACAACTGTCCAAAAGGCTTTACGTTAAAGGACACGTCAAAAATGGACTTCGAAGAACGGAAGCAGTATTTCAGGAATTTAGGCATGGCAATTGAAGCCGATGAGCGCACCTATCGCTATATGAAAGGGCGGCTTGATGATGCGGTTAAACTGGCATTAAAACGGATTGACTGGAACTTCAAAACTGCAATCCCAATGTATTTTCCGACCAAAAATAAGATGTCATTGCTTCTCCCCTTGGCTCTTGTTAGTGATGATAAAGTGGACATTGCGTTAGTAGTAGAAAGAACGCCATCAGGCAATTACTTAGGACATACAATACTGCCACTATCGTGGGCATACAGCAACGCAAGGCTTGTGACGCGGCCTGATAGTGATTGGCTTGTTGCAGAAGAAATTGACACGACAATTGATGACGAAGATATTGAAGCGTGATTAATTAACTAATAAAAAGCGGGATAATCCTTACACAGACATGTTTTATAAGCAGTTGGTGTACGGTTTTTCTATTAAATCCCATTAATCTGACGTTTGAGGGGGTTAAATTTTAGGGTAAATTTATATGGCCTCTTATGGTTTGATTTGACCTGATTTGATTCAAAACGGTCATTTTTTCAGACAAAAAATGGGGTTCGATTCCCCTACGGGCTACAGGAAATAAGAAAAGTTGGTTTGAAGCAATACCGCTGAACGCCGACTTTTTTTTCGTTTTAGGGTATCGTTTGGTATCGTTGATATTACAAGATTTGTCTCCCCGATAGTCTCCCCCTTTTTCTCAATATTATAACCCTCGCAGCATCATCTATAAAATGACTTTATTAATTCCTGAGCCTCTTCAAAATCAAATTCTCGTTCTTTAATCATTTTCTTTTTGTCTCGGTTTACTAAGTAAATGACAAAACCTGTATAAGGTTGACATTTAGCTTATCGACTAAAGACTTACGACTAACCGAATCAACGCCTAACCGACTCAACAAATCAACGAATAAGCGAAAACGCGAAAAAACGAATCGGCAAATCAACGACTAACCGACTCAACAAATCAACGAATCAGCGAATCAACAAATAAGCGAATCCACGAATCCAGCCACCATCCTTTCCCCCTTGCAGCGCAATGGAGCTACAACAAACAGCACCTATCTTCTTAACACTAAGATCGCATCGGTATCACTTGGCGACGCCGCTTCAATAGCCTGCTGGCTTCGGCGTATGTTTGCGGGTACGGATGCTCCCGTGCCAGGAAAATACCACACGGCCTCTTGGATCAGCTGCGGTTTATCATACGCCATTTCGAATTGCTGTGCCACCGGCACATAAACCAATGTGACAGCCGCGTTTTCGTCGGCGAGGACACTGATCGTGGCCAGCACCTGCCCGTCCCCGCTTTGCGATTTGATGGCGTTGCGCACGGGTCGCAATTCCCACCAGTTGAACTGACCAAAGAACGCGCGAAGGCTGCCCAGCTGGATACTCGCCTTGCTCTTGATCCCATCCTCCCAATCGTATTCCGATGGGTCCGTCATGCCATGGTTATGCGATTTTTCGCCAACGCGCAGCCACGGCCAAGTAGCCCATGCTCCGTAGCCAACTCCCGCGACAGGTGCACTGAACATACTCCAAAAGACACTTTTACGGACCTCGTAGTCGTTGGCACGCTCCCCTTGTTGTTCGTATACGGGTTCGGTATCGATGATGGGGCGCGGTGTCAGCTGATCCCAACCACTGGCCACGGGACCACTGGTTTTCCAGCGTACTTTATTTTCATCGTTGGTATGGCCTGTTTGGTAGGAAACCATATCCAGCCACGGCTCATTATCATAAACGTGTGCATACCAGTTGTAGCCGGCTGCATGTAGCGTCACCATGCTTTGATGTGCCGAGCTATCGCCAAATACTGCACGACCGATGGTTTTCCACTTGGCTTCATGGTCGCCGATGAAATCGCCGTCGCCTCCAAGGTTCCAGATCACATGGTATGCATCATACCGCGCTTTGATGTATTTCGCCAACTTGATTGCGCTGGGAACAGGGAGATCGGATCCTGGGCCCGCACCATAGACCCACAGCATGATGGGCGCCGCGACTAAACCGACGGCATTAATTTGTTCAATTTTAACATCGAGGTGCTGGAAAAAAGAAGGATTGATCACAATGGCATCATCCCCCGTATATGCCGGCACTTCCATGGCCTCGGTGGGCAAACCGCGCCATTGGGTAGTGACAAACTGGATGACCGAATAGTGATGCTCCTGCCGGTGCTGCAGGTATGTGGGCCATTCTTCCTGGGTAGCGCGCAACGCGCCATTCCAAGCGGTGCAGCCCAAATAGAAGAATGGCGTCCCGTCTGCATGGGAAATGTGGTAATTCCCCTGCGCGTGGCCTACTTTCCCGTGCGAATAGATTGCCAACGATGACGTGTTTCTCCGAGCCCTGAATTTGCCCGACTGCTTGTGTAGGGATTTGTTTTCCATATCCGAGGAGTGGGTCGTGTAACTCCACCTACCAATTTCGTCGGGCATGAATCGGATTTTCCAGGTGTTTCCGCCATCCCAAAAGCCCGCCACCTGATGCTGCTTGCCCGAGGGCGCAACAAACGTGGCCAGCAACTCTACATCATCGACCGGATTGGCGTAAGTTATCGCACTTACGTACGCCAGCTCCACGGGTTTCCACTGTTGTGCCCGCACCGTATTCTGGGCCACCAATACCGTCGAATACAAACAGCAAGCCATCAGCATGGCGCTCACCACAAGGCTCGGATTTACTTTTTTTACGCTCATTTTTACTGGTTTAGCCGAATGAAAATCGAATGGATCTCAGATACCGATCGCCTTTCAATCCGTTTACAATCTTGCTTATCATTATCAATCATGTCTAGGGATTGAGGTAATGCCGTGAACTTTTTGAAAAACAGTGTGCAGTGACTTAGGTTCTGTCTGTCGGGTTGCTAATTATTCAACGTACCTAGGCTACGCTATGTTGCCCACAGCGCAATCGTTTTTACTGCGCTCTTGATATTTTCTCATGATTTTTGCCAGCTATGCAACAAAAACACGCCAAAATATTCGTGGCCGTCACTTCTCGCGCTTGCCGTTGGCCCAGCGCTATAAATATGACTCCCGCGTCCGGGATCTGAGACGTTTCAAAAGCGATTTCCCTGGCTGCGCATAAGCATTCACGCAGTCCCGGTTTACGTTTGTTGGTTTGGTCTTAAAGATAGTGTCTTTTGGAGTATTATCCTAAGAAATGGTGGTTGCTCGCCGCAATCACCCTAACCAATATCACATAATCATCCCATAAGACTACGCCTAGCAGATATCGCTCGTATATTTCCTGCACTTATTTTCGGCATGGTTCTTTAACAGCCCCCCACTCAAGGTGCGCCTGATTATTCTTGACCGAACCAAATAATTGTGATCTTCTATCTTAAGGGACTCTCCCATTACCGTACGCTTGGCGAAGCGCAAGAACTTGTCGGCGAATACTATAACGTGAGAGACGGTTCGTATACCGAAATTGCCCAAAGGCACTATCTTTGGAAAATTCCGGATTCAGCGTTTAACTATAACAAGGCGATAGAACAAGGTAGGGATCAAAACCCGGGCTATTAGTCCGAAGCACGAAACAACACTACGAATATGATAAAACACACGTTATTAATTGCCCTCGCGCTCGGGCTTGGCGCACTGCAGCTTTTTGCCCAAACGGCTGACGGATTGCCGCTCAAAATCCGTGTGGCTACCTACAACGTCGGCCACTTCAACCAAGGCGTAGCGGGGGGCCTGGAAGTGCGGGGCGAGGCCGTATACGGCAAGGAAGGCAAACGCAAGTATGCAGAGCTGGAAATGGTCGAATGGCGCGAATGGATCAGCCGCGAAAGCCTCGACATACTCGCTGTACAGGAGTGGAGTTCGTTTTTCGATGTCGATAGCACGTTCGTCGCGGAAGATGAATTGCTCCAACCCTTTTACAAAAACCGATATTTCGGCGACGAGCATCGATGGATTTATAATGGGATCGCCACCAATTACAAGCTCACCAACCTGCGTCAGCAATATTGGGCGGGCGATTACTATGCCCTGATTGGGGATTTGAAGGTCGGGGAAAAAACCATTACCATCATGTCCACCCATATTCCTTGGCAAAAAGAATGGCATGCGGCCGCACTGGACTCACTGATGGCGACCATGCAACAGTATGAGTACTTGATCTGCTTCGGGGACTTTAACGCCTCAGACGAGGAACAACTACGCTTCAAGGAAGCGGGTTTTAATCTGGCAAACGGCGGTCATCAGGGCTGGTTCGGCACCGCGGCAGGCTCACTCAAGCTGGCCGGTCGGCAGGGAGGGCCAGACAAAAACATCGACAACATCATGACGACCAGCAACATCAAAATCATGAACATTTCGGCGCCCTACACAGGCTTGAACGACCATGACCATCTTCCCGTGCTAGCGGATTTGATTATCACTTGGTGACGCTGTCGAAGCGCTTTCCTTAGGATTGGCACGTACGCCCCATAGCCACGTCTTGTTTGTAATCTAATCAAGACGAGGCTTTTTTTATGGCTTGTTAACCCGCCAGCCTCTTCAGAAGGCGCTACGCCACTGCCTGCTTCCCCTCCATTCCCCAAAATAATCCTTACATTTACTTCCACTGACAACCCCTTAAAACCGGATTATGATTAGATTCTCTTTCTTGCTGCTTGCGCTTTGGGTGGGTATGGCCGAGCACGCGGCCTACGCGCAGGACTACAACACCCGCGGCATCCTATGCGGCGACGACAGGGTGCTTATCCTCGAATACAACCCCTACGCCGGACGGGCGGACACCATTTGGTCGTGGCGAGCCTCCGAAACCAAAGGCCTGCCTCCCGAATACCTGCGCAGGCTCCGCTCGATGGATGAAGTGAAGCCATCAGTCACGGGTGACTCCCTGTTGCTGACCTCCTCTTCGGGCGCTGTGCTGCTTCTGGACAGGCGCTCCAAAGAAGCGCTATTCTACGCCACATGTCCTAACGCGCATTCCGCCGAATTCCTGCCCAATAACCGAATAGCAGTGGCCAACTCCGTGGCGGAAGGGGGAAACAGCTTGGAAATCTATGATCTTTCGATACCCGAAAAGGTGCTGTTTAAGGACACCCTGTATTCGGGCCACGGGGTAGTGTGGATCGAATCACGTCAGCAGTTGTTTGCCTTGGGGTACCAAGAGCTCAACGTGTATAGCCTGGAGGAATGGGATTCCACCCAGCCCAAACTTAAATTGGACGCAGTACACACCATCCCGGACGAAAGCGGCCACGACCTTTCGTGGGTAAACGACAACAAACTGCTGCTCACCACACACCATAGCGTGTTCGAATTCGATATCGATGCCGGTTCTTTCGCGGAATATGCGCCGTTGAAAGGCGTCGAACACGTCAAGTCTGTCAACTATGATGAGCGCACGGGACAGTTGCTGTATACCAAAGCCGAAATCAACTGGTGGACACATAACATCTACCACCGCAATCCGGATGTCGTGATCGAGATTCCCGGCATCCGGGTCTACAAAGCCCGCTTTTTTTAGGTCACAAGGGGCTAAGACACATATTTCGATACTAATCCACGGCGCCAAACATACGGCACGTGGATTTTTTGTTGCGTTGCTTTTGTGTTTTTACGGTTTTTAGTTAGCGTGCCATTCCGTTCGATGCACGGTCTGATGTGAACACCGGATGCTAAAAACGGCTAAACCGAGCAAAAAAAAAGGTTTCCAAACGGGGAGAATGGAAACCTTTCACTAACCAATTATAAACCTAAATTATGATGACACAAAGATAGTGTATTAGATACACTAATGCAAATCGATTTCTGAAAAAATCAGTGCCTCGCCCGCATGCAAATGAACCGTGCAAAACGGACGCGAATTCCGCCACGAATGAGCGAAGGCGACCCCATTGAAAACCATTGACAACACCTTTATACCGCCTTCGCACGGGCATCAGAAGCGATATTGATCAACCGCCCAATCTGAGAAGCCATAATATTTCAGCAGCTGCCGTTCCCTTTTTTCGGCAGTGATCGCCTCGGCGATTTTCAGCACCTTCTTGAGGTTGCTTTCTTTCCACGCATTGCCGCGGCGCCTCGGGTCAGCACCAATGGTATTGAACACCAGTTTTTCGGTCTTATAGGCTTTACCCAACTTACCGAATGTCCGTTTATAAGAACGTATTTCATAGTCGAGGTATTCCAAATCCCCCTGTTCATAGTTCACGAGAATGTGCAGCAAACGCGCGGCACGGTACACAAAGAGCTGCTTGTGATGTTTCTCGGCGGTTAGCACGCGATGCATGCGCTTGTTCGCGAGGTTCCATTGCTTGGACTGAAAAAAAGCCAGGCTTTCAAAAAACTCGTATTCCAGTTGGATCTCATGCCGCTCCACACTGCCCGGCATGCTTTTGCGATGCGACGCGATAAAGCCGTGGGCCTCCTCGAGTTTGTTCGTGCCGAGATACAGGTTCAGCCGATAGGTGTCCACGGTTAGGCTGGCCAAGCTGCAAAAGTGTTCGGGGTACGGCCCATTTCCCAACGAGGCGGCTTTCTCGATAAAAGGCATCATCGCGTGGTAATACCCAATGCTTCGCAGGCTGTCCAGAATACCGTCAAGGGCAGACAAATAATCGTAAGGTGGGAAATTCCACATGGCCTTATTGGATTCGATCAGTTTATTGAGCTGGTTGAAGATGCGGAGGGCGGCGCGGTATTCGCCCGTATGGATAAAGAAAAAAGACTGGAAAAGGAGATGCAGTTTCTGAGGCTCAAACTCGTCCTGGCTGCCGCGGGTGGTCAAACTCAGCTCGCTTAGGATGAGATCGTTTACTTTTTTGTCGCTGTTTTCATCAATGGACAACACGCCTTTAATCAGCCGGTGGCTCAACAGCTCGTACAAAGAATAGTGCTCCTGCAACTGCCGCAGGGACTGCAAGGTACGCTTAGCCTTCATTTGCTTGTCGACTAGGTCCTGCTCATCCATATTAGGGAAGCCTAGGTCGGCCAGCGCCGTCAGCTCCATACGCAATGCCTGATAGGCCACACTGTGGTTTTCGTGTTCTGACGCAAGCGTATAGGCTTTCTTCAGCATTTTCTGTGCACGGTTGGGCATGGATCGCTCCAGACATAACCGGGCTTTCAGCAAGTATTGCTGCTGTGCAAACCACGGATCCTGCTCAATGCGGATCTGCACCAGCACGTCGGTGAGCACCTTGAAAAGGTAATGCGCGGCATTTTCAAAAGATTTGCCCGGACAGGATTGCCGAAAACGCGCCTCCCAGGTGCTTTCATCGGGTGTGTCGTCCTGTGCCAATTCATACAGCTGCAGATAATCTTTCGGGCCTTGGAGCTTGGCGCAATACAGCTGAAAATGTTTTTTTTCGGCCGCCGAGAGCGACGAGATCAGCTTTTGCAATTCAAAAACAAGCATGTTTTAAAGGGTTTGAGGGACATTACCAATTACTTCGAAAGTGCAACATTCCAACTCATATCACTATTTATCAGCAGTTTGAAATATAATTATCGATTATATTCATGTTTATAATTCATAAAAATATAAAAATTTGGTATATTTCATTCGTCGTACACGCCTACATTTGGCTTTATATAATCGAAGAACCAATTTTTTAACCCTTTTATGAGCAAGCAGATCATCGTTGTGGGCAGTATGAATATGGACATGGTGGTAAAGACCAGCCATATACCCCAGCCCGGGGAGACCGTTTTGGGCGGATCTTTTTTTATGAATCCTGGCGGCAAAGGTGCCAATCAGGCCGTAGCCGTCGCCCGCTTGGGTGGCAACGTAGCCTTCATCGGCAAAATCGGTGATGATATATTCGGGAAGCAGTCTTTTCAGCTTTTTGATGAAGAAGGGGTAGATACAAGCGGCATCCTTTCGGACCGGGAAAGCCCCTCCGGCATCGCGCTGATCACCGTGGATGAACAGGGCGAAAACAGCATCGTCGTCGCCCCCGGCGCGAACGCTCGCCTGAAACCCGAGGACGTGGAGAGTGTATCGGACAAGTATCCGGATCGCAAAATCCTCCTCATGCAATTGGAAATTCCGATGGAGACGGTCGCATTTGCGGCCCAGCACGCCCGGGAACGCGGCTTATTGGTGATCGTCAATCCGGCACCCGCCAACACACTCGTCCATAGTCTTTTTCCGTTAATCGACATTTTAACGCCGAACGTGAACGAAGCAGAAATGCTATCGGGTATACGCATTACCGGTATCGACAGTGCAAAGCAGGCCGCGGAGCACATCCGTGGTCAAGGGGTGAAGCATGTTATCATCACATTGGGAAAAGACGGTGCCGCGGTATTGGACAACGGCAACTTCTCGCATATTCCGGCACCCGTCGTGGAAACCGTGGATACAACGGCGGCGGGAGACGTATTTAACGGCGCACTGGCCGTAGCCCTGTCCGAAGGGAAAAACTTAACCGATGCCACGGCATTTGCTTGCCGTGCGGCGTCCATAGCCGTCACGAAAATGGGAGCTCAGGCGTCCATCCCCTACCGCAACGAAGTATTGCTGAAAAGCATGGAATAAACGAGCACCACACACCAACCATCAAACCATCAAATTATGTTTATCGTCGAAAATTACAGCGTAGCGGTTCTCTTTTGCATCATCACCATGCTCTGCTGGGGCTCATGGGCCAATACCCAAAAGCTTGTGCAGAAAGAGTGGCGCTTCGAGCTCTTTTACTGGGACTATGTCCTGGGCATCTTTCTACTGTCCCTCGTCGGGGCCTTCACCCTGGGCAGCATGGGCGATTCCGGGCGTTCATTTTTGGTCGACCTAGCGCAAGCCGAAGGCACCAATATCCGGAGTGCACTAATCGGCGGCGTCGTTTTCAACCTAGCCAACATACTGCTCACCGCCGCTATTGCCGGCGCGGGCATGGCCGTCGCTTTCCCGGTAGGCATCGGGCTAGCACTGGTGATCGGCGTAATCATAAACTACCTCTTGCACAGCAAGGGCGACCCGCTATTACTTTTTACGGGTGTAGCGCTAGTGACCGTTGCCATCATTCTCAACGCCATCGCTTACGGCAAGCATTCCGGCAGTTCGGGGCGCAAAAGTGTCGGCAAGTGGATTGCCATATCCGTCATCGCGGGGATCCTGATGTCAACTTTCTACCCGTTTATTGCGGCAGGAATGGATTTGGAAAACTTCGTAAGTCCGGCTGCGGGCAAAATGACACCGTATACGGCGTTCGTGGTGTTCGCGACAGGTATCCTGCTGAGCAACATCATTTTCAATACCGTGCTGATGCGCCGTCCGCTGGAAGGCAATCCCATTCACTACGGGGAATACCTGAAGGGACGTTTTGGGCTCCATATCGTGGGTATTCTGGGTGGCAGCATTTGGGGCATTGGCAACCTGTTTAACCTGATCGCCGCCGGCAAAGCGGGGCCCGCCATTTCGTATGGCCTGGGCCAGGGAGCTACCTTGGTGGCCGCACTATGGGGCGTGCTCATCTGGAAGGAGTTTAAAGGCAGCTCCAAACAGGTAAATCTGCTGATAACGGCCATGTTTGTCCTGTTCATCGTCGGACTGGGCCTAGTCATCGCTGCTGGGGAATAAGTGCTTAAAAACCGATTTGAGCCGAACTGGCCGCTGAACTTATCGCAACTATCTTAACTTAACGCATATGAAAACAGCTAAAAAAATCGCCTCCGGATTCGTTTGTGCGCTACTCATCGCCGCTTTTTTTACGCCGGCTGAAGCGCAGCATCTTCCGGCAACGAAGACCATTCCGCTAGAAGTGCTTAAAGACAAGATCAAAGGAGGTTGGGCTGGCCAGACCATTGGCGTCACGTTCGGCGGGCCTACGGAGTTCAAATACAACGGCACGTTCATCCAGGACTACCAAACCATACCTTGGTACGATGGCTACATCAAGGAGTGGATGGACAAATCGCCCGGGCTGTTTGATGATATCTATATGGACTTCACGTTTGTGGAAGTGCTCGAGCGTGTGGGGCTGGACGCGCCAGTCGACTCATTCGCCATCGCATTTGCCCATGCCGAGTATCCGTTATGGCATGCCAACCAGGCCGCCCGGCACAACATCCTAAACGGTATCATGCCGCCGGAGTCCGGCCACTGGCTGAACAATCCGCATGCGGACGATATCGATTATCAAATTGAGGCAGATTTTGCCGGCCTAATGAATCCGGGGATGCCTAATTCAGCATCGGACATCAGCGATAAGATCGGTCACATTATGAATTATGGAGACGGCTGGTACGGAGGCGTGTATGTAGGCGCCATGTATGCGTTGGCCTTTGTGTCTGACGACATTCATTATATCGTACGCGAAGCGCTGAAAACCGTACCCGAAGAAAGTGATTTTCACCAATGCATCGCAGATGCGATTGCCTGGCACGAGCAATATCCCGACGACTGGAAACAAACCTGGTTTGAGTTACTTAGAAAATGGAACGACGAAGTGGGTTGCCCCGAAGGCGTGTTCGCTACGTTGAACATCGACGCAAAAATGAATGCCGCATACATCGTTTTGGGCTTGCTGTATGGCGACGGAGACTATACGAAAACACTGGAAATCTCCACCCGGGCCGGACAGGATTCGGACTGCAATCCGTCAAATGCCGCTGGCATATTGGGCACCATGCTCGGTTACAGCAATATCCCGGACTATTGGAAGATGGGCCTTAGCGAAGTCGAAGACACCCATTTTGTCCACACCACGATGTCGCTCAACGATGTGTATGAGGTGAGCTATAAGCACGCCCTCGAAATGATTGCGCGCAACGGAGGCCGTGTTGACGCACAGACGGCCACCATCCGCGTACAGCAGCCGGAGGCGGTACGCTATGAGAAGAGCTTCGATGGCCATTATCCCATTGAGCGCGTAGGTGTCGGCCAATCGCTCAGTCCGGCCCTTCGTTTTGAGTTTGAGGGAATAGGCGCCGTATTAAGGGGAGCCGCGCAGAAACGGTCGGGCGTGACTGAGGATCATGTGTTTCTTTTAGAGGCTCATATAAACGGCGAAAAGGTGGCCGACTTTAGCATGTCCACCGACCCGCACAGCCGCAGGCACGAAATCTTTTGGATTTACCAACTGCCCAAAGAAAAACATAGCATCGAAGTGGTCGTCAAAAATCCCAAAGAAGGTTATTACGTCCACGCCAGCGACTTCGTAATTTATTCCGATGCGCCTGTCCAGGGCCTGCACGTGCATGCGGACAAATAGAAAACTGAAATAAACTGTAACTGATCAACCAACATGAAAAAAGCATTGAATCTATGCCTTGCAATGGTAATGGCCGCGGGACTAACCCATAGCCACGCCGGGAATACGAACGGCGAACCCTCCCAAGGGACAGCGCAACGGAGCATTCCCAAAATTATTTTCGACACGGACATGGGGCCCGATTACGATGATATCGGAGCTATAGCCGTCTTGCACGCCCTCGCGGACCGCGGTGAATGCGAGATTCTGGCGACCGTTTCCAGCGATGGCCACCCGATGATTGCGCCTACCATCGAGGTCTACAACCGATATTACAATAGGCCCCACTTACCTGTCGGAAATCCCCTGCCTGGCGCCCCGGATTTCACGGCTGCCAACAACTGGAATGATCTCATCGTAGACGAGTTTGCGCCCGATCTCCGGGGCAAGACCTATCCCACTGCCGTCAGTGTCTATCGGCAGGTGCTCGCCGCGCAACCGGACAACAGCGTCACCATCGTCACGGTGGGTTTCACGTCCAACGTGAGCGATTTGCTAAACTCAAAAGCCGATGAGCATTCCAATTTAAACGGGGTTGAACTCGTAAAGAAGAAAGTAAAGCATTGGGTGGCAATGGCGGGAAGCCTGCCCGGAGGACAGGAATTCAATGTATTCGAAGACGCCAAGGCCTCGGTCAATGCGTTTACGAACTTTCCAAAACCCATCTTGTTTAGCAGTTTTGAAATCGGCTACAGAATCTTTACTGGCGGAGAGGTAGCCAAGCTGGACGGAACGAAGAACCCTGTAGCACGCGGATATGCTTTCAACCTGCAGACCTATACGAAAGACGGCGAAACGGCCCGTCCATCCTGGGATCAAGCGACGGTACTCATAGCCATCCGCAATCCGGAAGACTATTTTTATGTCAACGGACCGGGCAAGTTCATCATCAACCAAGACGGAACGAACAGCTGGGACCCAACGATCGACGCTGGCCACCGGTTCCTCGTACACAAATATCCCTTTCAGCACATCGCGAATGTACTGGAAGAGCTGATGAAGCATGAGCCCTAAATCCCGCGTTCAGTCGTCACATACCAACCAAAAAAGCCCCGAACATTCGTGGCTTTTTTGCGTAAAGCAGGGTTGGTTTTTTTGAGGCACACCGGTCTCTGCCCCGTCATCGGGCGGCGCTTCGTGTCTTTTCAAACAAGTCGCGCATGGCTTGAAGTGTTTCGGCGTATGCAGGGTCGGCGGCAACGTTCACCCCTTCGTCCGGATCGTTCGCAAAGTCGTATAAGACCTCATAATCATGCTCCGTGTATTTCATGTAGCGGGTTGTTTTGGTCACTACCCCCTCCACTTTGGGCAGGTGCGGGCTGCTGAAGACGGTGTGTTCGTAGAAAAACGCATCACGTTCGGGCGTGCGGCCGTAGGCCAGATCGATCAGATCCATGCCTTGCAGCTGTTGCGGCACGGGCACTCCAGCCAATTTGAGCAGCGTGGGCGCAATGTCGATATTCAGGGCCAGCGCGTTGTTCTCAACGCCGCGCAGCGCCGTATTGCGCGGATCATAGATGATCAGCGGCACATGGATACCCACATGAAAACCGTACCATTTGCCCATCAGGCCCTGCTCGCCAAGGGACACGCCGTGGTCGCTGGTGTAGACAATTATCGTATTGTCGTCTAGCCCGAGCGATGCTAGCTTCTGCTGCACCCGGCCTACGGCTTCGTCCAGTCCCGTCACTAGGCGGTAATAACCTTTCGCGTTTTGCTGGAAAAGCGCATCCGTCGAAAAGAAACCATGCCAACGGTTCCGCGCGATGTTCTGGTCGGTACGGAAGAAATCAGGGAAAGCATTCCAATAGCGTTCGTCCGCCGTCTTCGGCTTCGGGATGGTCACATCCTGGTACAGCGCCTGGTGGCGCTCAGGCACCAGAAAATAAGCCGGATCTGTGGCAGTAGGGTCAATCTCATGGGCTGCGCTGAACGACAAGTAAAGATGGAAGGGTTTGTCCCCGTCCTGCTTATCGAGCCAAGCCTCGGCTTTGTTGACGATGTTGTCCGTATTGTGGACGCCGTTTTCCGTCCACGGGATATCCGAATCGAAATAATCATAATAGCTGCTTGGCGCGGCATTGCCCACGCCGTACAGACCGATAGACGCCGTATGGTAGCCTTGCGCCTTGAGCAACAACGGGAAGGTCTGGAGCACCGCTTCGTGCGTGAAATTCGTCGTGAAATCGTTAATGCCGTGGCGAGCCCGGTGCTGCCCCGATAACAGGCTGGCGCGACTCACCGCGCAGATCGCCGTGGTCACGTACGCTTCCTTATACATCACGCCCTCTTCGGCAAGCTTGTCCAGGTTAGGCGTAATAACAAAGGGATGTCCTGCGGCACCGAGCGCGTCGCCGCGGTGGCTGTCGACAACAATAAATACGATGTTAGGCTGGGACGCCCGGCTTGACGAATCCGCCAAAGCGGAATCTGCCGCCTTGGACAAGCCAAACTGGCACAACGCAAGCAAGCAAAGCAGGGATGACCTCATGGCTCTAGTAATACACATTTCGTTTAAGCAGGTTTAATCGTGCGTGTTCGCAAATATGCGACAAAGCACATAAATACCGTTGTCATAATTTGGTTATCAATCGTCCCCCCGCCAACCATCAAGACCCGCTGGCCTGAACAATTCCTTCCAATGAAACTTCCAGCGGCTTATTCATTCCGATCAACCAATTGGTGACGGTCAATTGTTGCACACCCGCAGGCCGGAATATGGGTTGCTTCGCGTCTTGAGGAAGGCTAAAGGTTGTTCCGCCTACGGACACCGAGACGGGCAAGGAACTCTTATTCGTCAATTCGAGCATACCCGGATGTGGGGCGTTAATATCGACCGAAGCGTTGAATAATTCCGCCAGCCACGGGTCCCGGCCCCAAAGCATACCCGCTGCCCAAGCGATTGTACGCTTGGCAAACATGGCTTCGCGGACGCTTTCCACGGAGCGTTCCTTGGCCAGCACGAGCGTAATCGGGCGCAAGGGGTTATGAATGCCGTAGTGGCTGAGTTCGGTGGGATGGATATCGCTATTGGCGAAAATAGCCAAGTCGCGCTCGTTGCACCAATCGGATACGATGGGATAATATTCGGTACTGTTGAATACTTCAATGCCGTGCATATAACCCTGCCGGTAGAGCTCCTCATGCTCAGGCAGAAAACGCAAAGGCGCACCTACTTCAATACCTCCGCTCTGCGGCGCCTCCCAGCCCGGATGGTTCCATAGCATAAACCCGCCTTGGTCCGCGGCTATCCGAAACATTTCGCGCCAGTCATCCACAGCGGCGGCTATTGGGTTCACATCCTGCGTAAAGAACACGTTGAAGTGGCCCGGAGGCATGTTGAAACGGGTAATCTCCGTGCCCGGAACCAAAAGAAGATTTTGCTTGTCTGCCTCGGGCTTCGCCAAGTTGTACGCAATATTAAAATCATTGGCGACTTCGTCGACCAATTTCCAGCGGCCTCCTTTACTAAAGTACGGGCGGTATTCAATGTGATCGGTGATAGAAATCACGTCAAAGCCGTTCTGTACACCTTCGGCGACCCGGTCGGCGGGCATGACGTGGCCATCTGAGAAAAGGGTATGCATGTGAAAGTCCCCCTTAAGCACTTTGAATCCAGCAGTATCCGGGATGGTGATTTGCCGAGGCGGAATGGGCTGGGGCTTCATGGCCTCGCCCATGCTGACCGGATAGGTGTCTATTTGTGCTCCTCTGGAAGCATACACTCGATTCGGTTCGTTCCCCA
>CAYUIZ010000068.1:0-16656 GCA_964444885.1 uncultured Sphingobacteriaceae bacterium
GGCCAGCATCACTTTTTCGTCAAGGATGTTTTGTTGCCATTGGTCCATGGAGATGGTGTGCCGGCTTTCCATTGGCGTGAAATCCAACTTAGCCCGAAAGGCAAAATAGAAGTCATACGACCCGCCGACAATGCCTTTAGCCGGCATATAGACAAACCGATCGATGCCCCGTTGTACGTTCATGCCATCCGAGACGTTCCAATCGATAAATGTCCAGAATTGAAAGGCTTTCTCGCCATTTATTTCTAGTTCTTTAGACAGGTATTCCCTCCTGAGAATCAGTTGGTCGCTCATCGGAGCTTTTTTTTGGATATCCAATGGAAACCAACTGTTGGAATAGTGCCGTTTGTAAACCGCTTCCATCTCCCTGATGGTAAACGGAGGTTGGCCAGTGTTGATCGTGCCGTATGTGGTGTGTAACTCGGGGGGGTATTTCCGGATGTTGAAATACTCAAGCAAACAGTTCTTGCTGGCATAGAAATCATTGCCAAGGCGCTTTATCAGCGCATAGTTCATTGATTTTTTTTCATGGCCTGCACTTAGGTACATGTCACGCATAGCGCGGTGAAATTGTTTTTCGTGTAAGATATGGTTACTAAGTTTCGTCGTGTCAACCATTTCCCAATTTTCATTCTGACTGAATTCGGGCAAAACCGAAAAAAGAACCAATTCATTGCTGAGCCAAACGTTGTATATCTCGATGGTGTGGTCTGTCCCGTACAGCTCTTCGGTATTCAGCGTGTAATGCGCTGTCCGGTAAGCGCTATCCTACATGTCTAGCATAATGTACTGTCGGTGTTGGGCCGATGCGCCAAAAAAGCCATATAAAAACAAGGTGTATAATAATATCGTTTGTTTCATTCTATTGGATGCATTTAGTGCCTTTTGAATTGCCTTTCGATACGTCTCGCTCATTTCCGTTCAATAGTTTTTCTGCGTTGCTTAAACTTGGCCCCGCTACGATTCCCATCTTGGCCATCGCCCTCGCAGAAGCGAAAGGCATATTAGGGTTAAATGATCGAATCGCGTCGCTCAGGGCATCAACGTAGATAGCAAACCTCGTATGGTTTTGATCAATTTCATACTTCCTTGTTCTTTTGCCATTACCGTAAGTGTATTCGTATTCTGTAATTTCGGGATATTTAGTGTTGAATGCGACTGTTCCCAGTTGGTTCTGCTTAGCCCTCAAATACGAGTGGATCGCTTCATGATACATCGTCACTAAAATATACTCTTTGGTGGCATTTTCCAAAATGAAGGTATTCAATTGAATAGTTGACTCGTAAGTGGGGCTACCCCAATGATCTGAAGATAGCCCCTGGCCTGTCTCAATGCCATCTACATTGTCGTCTAACAAATTAGAACTTTCAAAGTTAACGTTGAAATTTTTGCTTTCCCCAAAAATCTCATCAAGCAATTTTGCTAGCCCATTATCGAGGGTTGTCAACTGTGCCACCAACGCCTGCGCACAAGGAAATTCGTCCAGTTCATCGTCAATATCCAATGGAATCGGAATAGGAGAAGGCGCATCACCGCTCCCCCCGGACGAGCCTCCACCGCCATCTGATGGCGCTTCTTCCTCGTTGCTTATTTCCCCTGGGTTATCAAAGTAAACCCAATCGCAGACATTCCTGTCGCGAAGCCTGCAATATTCATCCACGCATGCCCACACGGGAACCGTAAAGCAATCGTAGTCCCAGCCCATCAGCAACCGGGGATACCCTGCCACCGTTTCGCCTTTGCGCAACACCCTATTTTCGAATACATGGCTGTAACCGCCCTTGCCCGTGAACCAGTCTTCTGACAATACCGTGCCGGTGAAGCCCCGTTCAAGGTTTTCGGTATCCTCCGGGTGGAATGTCAGCAAGTTAAACCGCCATTCGGCATCCGCTATGCGCAGTGCGCGCACGTAAGCCGTTACCTGCGCACCCTTGGCGCCGTCTGCCCCGGCCACCCGAAATTCGGCTGTGAACGCCACCGGGATACGTACTTTAGCGCTGTCTCCGCGGCTCGCGTCGGTGGCATCGTGCCAAAGCAATACGGCCGACTCGCGGAGCAACCCGCCCAGCGAAGCTGTATCGGGGCGGAAGGTCTGTCTTTTTGGTCAACAACCTGTGTGGCCTAAAACGACCGAATTCGATTCGAGCCCATCTGCCGAGGGCAAACAGGAATTAAGCAAATCCACCAACAGGCTACCCCAAGTGCTTTTTCAAGTACATTCCCGTATGCGAATGTTCGGCCTTGGCCAGATCTTCGGGCGTGCCGGCAAACACGAGTTGCCCGCCTCGCTCCCCGCCCTCCGGACCGATATCGATCACCCAGTCCGCGCTTTTAATCATGTCCATGTTGTGCTCGATAACCAATATGGTGTTACCTTGGGCAATCAGCGCGTCAAATGACTTCAGCAGCTTTTTAATGTCGTGGAAATGCAGGCCTGTCGTCGGTTCGTCAAAGACAAACAGCGTTTTGCTCTTGTTGTTCCCCTTGATCAGGAACGAAGCCAGCTTGATGCGTTGCGCCTCCCCGCCGGAGAGGGTACTCGACGACTGCCCCAGGCGCACGTAGCCGAGCCCGACATCGGCTAGGGGCTGCAGCTTGGCCAATATCTTGGGCTGGTCGGCAAAAAACGCCAACGACTCGTCAATGCTGAGGTCCAATATGTCCGCTACGCTCTTGTCTTTCCAGGTGACGTCCAGCACGTGCTGCTTAAACCGGCGACCGCCACAAGCCTCGCAGGGGAGCATGATGTCTGCCATGAACTGCATCTCGATCTTCACTTCGCCCTCGCCCTGGCAACTGTCGCAACGGCCGCCCTCCACGTTGAAAGAAAAAGAGGCCGGCTTCAGGCCAGCGGCTTTCGCGGCCGGCCGAGATGCGTATAGCGCACGGATTTCGTCCCAGGCTTTGACGTATGTGACGGGATTGGAGCGCGAAGAACGCCCGATGGGGTTCTGGTCGACCAGCTCCACGTTTTCTACCTGGTGTATATCGCCAGTGATGCCATCGTACAGGCCGGTTTGCTCCCCTGAATATTGCCCAATCGCTTTCTGAAGCGCGGGGTACAGGATGCGTTTCACCAAGGAGGTTTTTCCGGACCCGGACACGCCTGTCACCACCGTAAAAATATTGAGCGGAAACGAAGCATCGGTACCTTTTAGGTTGTTCTCCCGCGCGCCCGTGACGGTTACGGCATCGTGCCATTTGCGCCGCGATTTAGGTACTGGAATCGACTCCGTGCCGCTTAGGTATTTGCCCGTCAGGCTCTCGCTGTCCTTGAGAATCTGCGCATAGTCGCCTTGGAAGATAAGCTGCCCGCCATTGACCCCGGCCTCCGGGCCAATATCGATCAGGTGGTCAGCTGCTTGCATCATTTCCTGCTCGTGCTCTACGACCAGCACCGTATTCCCGACATCGCGAAGCGATTTCAGCACATTGATCAGGCGCGCGGTATCCCGTGGATGTAGGCCGATACTGGGTTCGTCGAGCACATAAACCGACCCCACCAGCGCACTGCCCAACGAGGTCGCCAGATTAATCCGCTGTGATTCGCCACCCGACAGTGTATTGGACAGCCGGTTGAGGGTAAGGTAACTCAATCCCACGTCTGCAAGAAACCGCAGACGGTTGGTGATTTCGGCCAGCAAGCGTTTGGCAATCTTCGCGTCATTTTCGGGCAGCTGCAGCGTGGCAAAAAAGCCCAGCGCTTCGTCGAGTGGCATAAGCACCACGTCGGTAATGGATTTGCCCGCGATCTTGACATAAGAAGCATCCTTGCGCAGGCGGGTGCCCTTGCATTCCGGGCAACTGGTCTTGCCGCGGTAACGGCTCAGCATCACCCGGTATTGTATTTTATAGGTCTGCTCTTCGAGTTCTTTGAAAAACTGGTTGAGCCCTTGGAAATATTCATTGCCTGTCCACAGCAACGCCTGCTGGGCATCGGTCAAATCAGCAAAGGCCCGATGCACCGGAAAATCGAATTTGATGGCGTTGCGTGTAAATTGCTGAAGCCAGACGCCCATCTTTTCGCCCCGCCACGGCGCAATAGCACCATCGTAGACAGACCGCCCTTTGTCGGGGACGACCAGGTTCGGGTCTATTCCGATGACTTTGCCGTATCCCTCACAGCGCTTGCAGGCACCGTAGGGGTTGTTGAAGGAGAAAAAGTTGGGAGAGGGCTCTTCAAACGTAATGCCGTCCAGGTCAAACTTATCGGAAAAAAAGTGGGTTTTGCCTTCGGCATCGATGTGGCATTCGCCTTTTCCTTCAAAAAAGGCCGTTTGCACGGAGTCGGCAATGCGGCTGAGCGTGTCTTCTTCCTGGTCGGTCATGATTCGGTCGATGACCGTCTGTATATCCCCCGCTTTTACATCGCTATTGGCAACGGACGCATCGTCCAGCAGCGTTTCGATCTTGTGTATGGTACCGCCAAAGACAACCCGTACGAATCCTTTTTGCAAAAGAATAGCCAGTTCCTCCTTCAGCTTACGGTCGTTGGTCGGATGGAGGGGTGCCGCTACCGTGATGGCGGTTCCTTCGGGCAAACCGCTGGCCCAACCCGTGATCGAGCTTACCGTATCTTTTTTGACTTCCTCGCCCGAGATGGGCGAATAGGTTTTTCCGATGCGGGCGTACAGGAGTTTGAGATAGTCGTAAATTTCGGTCGACGTGCCCACCGTAGAGCGCGGGTTGCTGGTAATGACGCGCTGTTCGATAGCGATAGCCGGCGCAATGCCCCGGATATAGTCCACATCGGGCTTGTTCATCCGCCCCATAAACTGCCGGGCATAGGAAGAAAGGCTCTCCACATAGCGCCGTTGCCCCTCGGCATACAGCGTGTCAAACGCGAGTGAAGACTTGCCCGAGCCGGACATGCCCGTCACCACGACTAGCTTGTTTTTGGGGATCGCCACGTCAATGTTCTTCAGGTTATGTACCCGGGCGCCTTTGATGATAATGTGTGATTTGGGGTCGAGCGTGCCTACTTCTTCATTCATACGGATAAGCCCACGCATATCAGGCGTGAGGGGTGCAAAATTACGGATAATTTTTTTAGTATCCATGCGCATCACAAGAGCGCCGGAAAGGGCCAAACTACTGAAACTAGGCGGCCGCTGACTGGCTGCCCACGAATAAAACCATTGCCTCATTCTCACAAAAAACAGTAGATTTGTGGTTGTTTAACGGTAGGTTTTTAGCGGAATCAATGCTTTTTAAGGATATTATCGGTCAGGAGCACGTCAAGGCACAGCTCATCAAAACGGTGAATGACGGACGGGTGAGCCATGCGCAGCTGTTCTTGGGCAACGCCGGCAGCGGTGCACTGCCCCTGGCATTGGCCTACGCCCAGTACATCAACTGTGAGAACCGCCAGCCGGATGACAGCTGCGGCGTGTGCCCCTCGTGCCGGAAATACAACAAGCTCATCCATCCAGACCTCCATTTCTCGTATCCGTTTTTTGCGACAACGAACAAAGGCGAACCGAACACCGCGGTCAACTTTATCGAACAGTGGCGCACCGCCTTCCTCGCCCAGCCCTACATGGATATGGACTATTGGCGCGAGCAGCTCGTGGCCGAAAACAAGCAGGCCAACATCAACATGGCGGAAGCCCACAGAATCATCAAGGCGCTCAGCCTGAAGGCCTTCGAATCGGAGTACAAAGTATTGATCATCTGGTTGCCGGAATACCTCGAAGTGCAGGGCAACGCCTTGCTCAAGCTGATCGAGGAACCGTCGGCCAAAACGCTGTTTCTGCTGGTCTGCGAAAACCAGGACAAAATCCTGAGCACGATTATTTCGCGAACGCAACTCGTTAAGATCAAGCCGCCGAGCCATGAGGAAATCCGGCAGCATATCCAAACCCGAGCGGGTATCGGTGCCGAGCAGGCATCGGAAATCGCCTTCATCAGCAACGGCAACGTCAAGGTAGCGCTGGAGCTTGCTACGGAGGGCGGTACGGGGCACTTCGATCTTTTTTTGCGGTGGCTGCGCGCCTGTGTCACGGACGCGGGCTTGGATATCCTGCGTATCTGTGAGGAAGAATTGTCGGGTGCTGGACGCGAAAACCAAAAAAGTTTCTTACTTTACGCACTGAATATGATGCGGCAATTGTTGCTGTTGCGCTTGGGGATGACAGACTTAGTGCATCTACAGCAAGCCGAGCGTGACTTTGCCGGCAAGTTCGTCGCGCATTATCACAGCGATCAGATCACGGCTAGTATCACGCATTTTGAAGATGCGCATTATCATATAGAACGCAATGCAAACCCGAAAATCTTGTTTTTAGATTTATCTTTGCAGTTGGCGTTGATTTTTAAGTATGCAACGATCCGCCCAAAAGCGGACACAATATAAACGAAGACTATGGGATGTAGTAGTTGCTCATCCGGCGGCGGGTGTGGTACCACACCGGCAGGATGCCAGAATAACGGCGCCTGCATGACGAGCGGATGTAACAAACTGGACGTTTACGATTGGCTGGGCCACATGGACATGCCAACCAATTATACCCCTTTTAACATTGTTGAAGTCAGGTTCAAAGGCTCGCGAAAGGATTTTTTCGTCAACACGGGCAACCTGTACTTGGAGATCGGGGAACCGGTAGCCGTCGAGCCCGCGACAGGCGGCTACGACATTGGCCACGTGTCGCTCACTGGCGAGCTCGTACGCCTGCAGCTCAAGAAGAACCGGGTTTCGGAAGAAAGCGTCACGAAGAAAATATACCGAAAAACCAGCGACATTGACATCAAAAAATGGCAAGAAGCCAAGGATTCGGAATGGGAAACCATGCACCGCGCAAGGAAATTTGCGCTCGACCTGGGCCTGTCGATGAAAATCAGTGATGTCGATTACCAAGGCGACAAGTCAAAAGCCACCTTCTATTACACCGCCGAAGGGCGCGTCGATTTCAGGGAGCTCATCAAGCGGATGGCGGAGGCCTTTCGGATTCGCATTGAAATGCGCCAAATCGGCATGCGCCAAGAGGCCAGCCGCCTGGGTGGCATCGGCTCATGCGGGCGGGAGCTATGCTGCTCCACCTGGCTCACCGATTTTAAAACGGTGTCAACCTCGGCTGCGCGTTACCAGAATCTTTCCCTTAACACGCTGAAGCTGGCTGGCCAGTGCGGCAAACTGAAATGCTGCCTCAACTACGAGCTGGACAGCTACATGGACGCCCTCAAGGATATCCCCAACAACATCGAACGCGTCGACACCCAAAAAGGGACGGCCTGGCTACAAAAAACGGATATCTTCAAAAAAATCATGTGGTTTAGCTACCCCGGCGAAGAAAACTGGATACCGCTCAACACGGAGGTCGTGCGCGAGCTCGTCCGCCAAAACAAGGAAGGCATCAAGCCCGAAGACATCGGCGAAGCACCAACTGCAGAAAAAGAAACGAAGAAACCCGTTATCCTGGACTACGAAAACGTGGTGGGCCAAGACAGCTTGACCCGGCTGGATGAGAAAAACCGGCGGAATAAGCAGCGCGGCAAGCGCAAACCGGGCAACAGGAACCAATCAGCAGCGGAACCCGGCCAGCAACGGTCCAATACGGGAACGAAAGGTAAAGGCAACAGAGGCGGCGCAACTCCCAAAAGCGATGGCGGGCCGGCAGCTGACGCCGCAGGCAAAACGCAAGCACCACGAAAAAAACGCTCGCGGGGCAGCAACAGGCCTAAGCAAGGTGGAACAGAAGGCGGAACCAACACCAATGGCTAATACCGTTGACGTAAGCCGTATCGGGCGGCGGGGCGCAAACCGCCTAAGCCGGAGGATTTCCTATATGCTATTATGCGTGGCGGGCAGCATGCTTGCATCCTGTAGCGACAACGCATTGACCGACACGAACATCGCTATCGAAGGGCGGGCGTGGGACTACGACAACCAACCGCACATCGAGGTCGATGTAGCGGACGCCACCCAGCGCTACGATCTCTTTGTCAACTTGCGCCACACCGATAAATACGCCTACTCGAATATTTTCGTGCTGCTGCACCAGCAAAACCCCGACGGCTCCCGCGACACCGCGCGCGTGGAAATGCGGCTCGCCGCGCCCGACGGCCGATGGCTGGGGCGGGGTTCGGGTATGCTATTCAGCCACCAGCACGTAGTGCGCAGCAATTACGCCTTTCCCGATACGGGACGGTATGTCTTTTCGTTCGAACAAAACATGCGCGAAAACCCCTTACTCGAGGTCGCTGACGTCGGTATCCGGATTGCGCCCACCCACACCCCATAGGTATGCAAGGTTTGAAACGTTTCGTATTGCACCCGTATTTCCCTTACGTTTATTTGTTTACCATCGTCTTCTGCATCGTGGCCTTGCTAGCGTTACCCGCTAACGACCCCTTTGTACCTACTGCCATTGGGCTGGGTTTCGTCGTTTTTATCCTCCATCGATACCGCAAGCGCTTGCTTGGTAAAAAGAAAGGGTGACCCCTTTTTGAGTGGCCACCCGTTCCCCTGATAAACGTTAGCAAAAAAACGCCTACGCTATCCTTACACAATCAAATTCCACCCAAATTCGTCTTTGGTTTTTCCGTATCGCAGGTCGTTGAGGTAGTTCATGACTTTGGCTGCAAACTCGAACTGTTCAGTGGGTGGCAGCGTGTATAACTCGCCTTCGTGGCTGATCTCCGAAATGGCGGTGAGCGTGGCCGCAGTACCAGCCGCGAACGCTTCGGTGATCGTACGGTTGCGAATGCCTTCGAGCAGTTCCGCTACTGACACTTTGCGTTCCTCTACCCGGTACCCCCAGTGCTGGGCCAGTTCCATCACGGTCCGCCGTGTCACCCCGTGGAGGATAGTCTCGGAGGATGGACTGATGATCGTGTCGCCCTTCCTAAAAATCAGGTTGGCCGTACCGGCCTCCTCCACGTATTGGTGTTCTTTGGCGTCCGTCCAAATCAGCTGGTCGAAACCTTCGTCCTGTGCCAGTTTGGTGGGATGTAGCGAAAGGGCATAGTTGCCCGCATTTTTGGAAAAACCCACGCCCCCTTCGGCCGCGCGCGTGTAGCGGGTTTCCACTTTCAGCCGAATGGGCCTGTTGTAGTACGTGCCCACCGGGCTCGTGATAATCAGGAATTTGTAAGAAGCCGAAGGATGGACACCCAAGGCAGACTCCGTGGCGAACATGTATGGGCGTATGTACAGCGAGGCACCTTGGTTTGCCGGCACCCAGTCGCGGTCGATGTCAATCAGCTGCTTCATGCCGTCTAGGAATATTTGCTCGGTCACTGCCGGCATTTCCAACCGCGCGGCCGACCGGTTGAACCGCTCAAAATTCCTCTCCGGCCTGAATATGCTCACCGTGCCATTCGCATGCTTATACGCTTTTATCCCCTCGAAAATGGCCTGCCCATAATGCAGCGACGACATCGCCGGGCTAATGGTCAGGTTGCCATACGGCACGATCTTGGCCGAATCCCAGGCGCCATTGTCATAGTCTGCCACCAGCATGTGGTCAGACAGTATCTTGCCAAACTTCAAATCATTGAAATCAACTTCGGACAGACGCGAGTGCTGCGTCCGCTCTACCGTCATCGGTACTGCTTCTACTGCGTTCATAACATTCGATACTAATTTGTGAGGCAATTTAGTCAAAAAAAAGGCCAATTTGCAGCCAGGCATTAATAATTTCAAAATCCGAGCTTTGGGTAATCGCGAAGGCCTCGTCCGCGAGGAGCCTACTTTACCCGAAAACAATTCGTTTAGTGCAAAGACGCTTACAGCGAATAGGTTATGTAACGAAATTCCCTGCGTAAATGAACTAACGGCTCTCGGGATATGGTCAAATCGTGCAAGAGTAATTCTTTTGCTGGCAATGCATGGGCAGCAAAACAACATCCGCCTTCCGGTTTGTGCACGAAGCATGACCGCACGGCACCGGTAGGCACAACCCACAAACGCATAAACGACCGCATCTATGGGGCGAAGGCAGACGAGCGGGGGTACGAACGGACTCGAGTTGTCGATAACCTGTACGGGGCGGCTGGGGATGCGGTCGTGAAATGAGCCGGCGACAGCGTTTGCGGCAAAACGCCGTGTACGATGCGCGGAAGATGCCCACCTTTCGTTTTGTCAGCTACTTTCGCTAGCCCAGCGCATCACGGCGCTCGCCCGCTCCTCCAGCCAGCCCAGACCCTCGGCTCCCTCTGGCCTGTCAAACAGTTTGGACCCGAGGCCCACGGCACTAACCCCTGCGGCAAACCATTGCGCGATATTGCTTGCTTCGGCACTTACACCACCCGTTGGCATAAAATGCATGGCGGGAAACAGTGGCTTCACCGCTTTCACGAATCCTGGCCCAAGCGTGTCTCCTGGGAATATCTTTACCAAGGGGGCACCCAAATCTTCCGCAAGGCTTATTTCGGTGGGTGTCATCGCGCCCGGAACCCAAAGAATCCCGTTCGCAAGGGTCTCCTGTGCAATCTCGGGCTTAACCACGGGGCTAACGATAAAATCGGCACCGAGGCCGATATAACGCTGCGCGGTCAATGCATCCTTCACCGTCCCGATTCCCAGCAATAATCCAGGCATATGCTGTTGCCGATGCGCCAGCAACGCCTGAAAATTCGCAGGTGCGTTCGCGCCGCGATGCACAAACTCAAACACCCGCACGCCCCCCTTGTAACAGGCCTCCGCTACCGCAAGGCAGGTTGCGGGGTCGTCATGATAATAAACGGGCAGTACTGGGTACGACAGAATGTGTTGCAGTGCTTTTTCCATCTTTATGTCTTTTTCTTCCGTGTCGCAGGCGCGAACCCCCTGATTCGTGCCTATATAACTCGTCCTTTTAAAGCCCTCCATTCCCAAAATCTCCCTTTGCAAAGAGCTTCTGGAAACCGGCATGCGTAGCTATTTCCACAACCTGTTCCGGTTCTTTCCCTTCGGTCAACGCATAGATCAGCCCAGCCATAAACGCATCCCCGCTACCGATGCGGTCCAGCACGGCATCCGTTTCGTAGCTACTGGACAAGTAGTCGCCGTCGCGGGTGTGATAGCTCCCGTAAAATAAATTATGCGTGGGCCGGTCCATAAACCGAAACGTGTTTGCCACATGCTTGCATCGCGGGAAAGCACGCCATATCGCATTGGCCGTCCTGCGAGCCTGTTCGAAATATTCCTCGGCCGGCGTATCACGCGCAAGCGCATCGCTGACGGGCGTGCCAAGCATCTTGTTCGCCGCCCATATATTGCCCATCACCACATCGCAATAACTCACCAGTTCGGGCATTACCTCGATAGGTGCCTTACCGTAGTCCCATAGTTTATTGCGGTAGTTGAGATCAACTGAGATGGTCAGCCCCTTGCGGGAGGCCGCTTTAAGCAACGCTAAGCATGTGCTGGCAAGATCGGGATTCAGCGCGGGCGTCAATGCGCTCCAGTGCACCCAAGTATGCCCCTCCAGCAACGTGTCCCAGTCGACCAGATCCGGCGTCCATGCCGCAAAGGATGAATATTTGCGGTCGTAGATGACCTCGCCTTTCGTCAGCCCATCGGCCGACAGGAGAAAATACAATCCCACCCGGTCTCCGCCTATAAGGCACTGCCCCGTATCAACACCAAGCCTGCGAAGGGTGTCCAATGCGCGGTGAGCCAGCTCGTGATCCGGTAGGCGGGTGACGTAACTGCACGGCACGCCCCACTGCCCCAGGGAGGCCAGCACATTGGCTTCGGAGCCCCCGGGATATACGGTGACGCTGTCCTCGGTGCCCAAAAAGCTGCTGGTAGAAGTTTGAAGACGAAGCAATAGTTCGCCAAAAGTAAATATTTTGTGCATGCACCTGTTTATGAAAAGCGAATATAACGCATGCTCCCCGAATTCGAAAACACGAACCGCGCGAACGCACTCGGAAACATCGGTACCCGAATGACGCCCTGCACCGCAACCACCTTATGCTCCCGAAGGAATAAAGTCGAAAGCTTGCTGGAAATCGCCAATCAAGTCGTCGATATGTTCGATGCCGACGGATATGCGCAGCATGCCGTCGTTGATGCCTGCTTTTAGCTTTTGCTCGGGCGAATGGTGAAGGCCCCACATACTTGCAGGATGCACAATCAGCGACTCGACGCCCCCAAGACTAGCCGCATTGCCGAAAACGCGCAAGTTGCCCATGACGGCTTGGGCATTACGGAACTGCCCAGCTTCATCCTGACCCGCCACTTCGATGCAAAGCATACCCGTGTACCCGCTCATCTGCTTTTTGGCAAGCTCGTGCTGGGGGTGAGAAGGAAGGCCGCAATAAATGACTTTCTTTATCTGCGGTTGCTCTTCCAGCCACTGTGCCAAACGAAGGGCATTCGCGTTGATTTGCTTTACCCGCATGGAAAGCGTACGGATGCCGCGTAGGAGCAACCATGCATCGAAGGGCGCTAGGGCTCCGCCCAGCGACAGCAATCGCTTCCAGGCTTTGTTTACCTGTTCTTTGCTCCCGCAGATGGCGCCAGCCGTCAAGTCGCTGTGCCCGCCTAAATATTTCGTTGCGCTGTGCACAATAATATCTATTCCAAAATCGCCAGGCCGTAGGTTAATCGGCGATGCAAAGGTGTTGTCGCAGATGGTGGTGATGCCTTTACGCCGTGCCCACTCGCCCACAAAAGCCAAGTCGGTAATGGCCAAATTGGGATTAGAGGGTGTTTCCAAGTACACGAGCGTGGTATTCTCCTGCGCCAGCGCTTCAAAGGAAGCGTTGTCCGTTTGATCGGCGTAAGAAACTGTGATGCCATACGTTGGGAGGAATTCTTTTAGAAAAATACCAGCCGCTGAATAGTGGGATTGCTGCGCAATGACGTGGTCGCCCGCTTTGACCACCGCGAGAATGGCCGTGGATATCGCCGCCATGCCCGTCGCGGTCAGCAAAGCTGCTTCCGTGCCCTCAAGCCCTGCAATAATCTCCGCCACTTGGTTGCTAACCGGATTGCCATGACGGTGGTAAAAATAGGGGTGCCGCGGTTGCGTCGCGGCTTGGATGTATTCATCCAAATCGTTTGAAGCGAAATACGTAGCAGTTTGGTATATCGGCGGCACAACGGCGTGGGTTTCGTTCAGCGCGTCTCCGCCGTGGATCAGATCGGTTTCGAGGTGTGGCATAGTGATTCGTAGTAGTTTAGTGCGAAGTTAAGGATATCCGGCCACAAACCGGCCGTTACGGGCTTGCACTTTTTTGCTTTTTTTGCACTGTCCGAAGTTACCGCGCTACGCAGGTCCGCCCTGCATTGATTCCGCATCGCAGGGGAATTGCCTTTAACGATACAATCGGATTTTGACGGATTTTGTTAGCTATGCAACAAAGACACACCCTAAAATATTCGTGGCCGTCACCACCTTTACGCTGGCCGTTGGCCCAGCGCTACGATGATGACGCTACTTCGGGATTAGAGACGCTTTGAGATATTCGCGTAAGTTCAACATCGCTGTTTATTGCTAATTGCGTATTATTTAACTACTTTTGCAGAAATTTTCAGCAGACAAATGGCTACAAACAGAACATTTACAATGATTAAGCCCGATGCGGTGGGCAATGGCCACACCGGGGCTATTTTAAACGATATTATCGCAGGAGGTTTTAAGATCGTCGCGATGAAGTACATTCGCTTGACGAACGAAACGGCGGGTGGATTTTACGCCGTGCACAGCGAGCGTCCTTTCTACAACGATTTGGTCGAGTTTATGACATCCGGACCCATCGTGGCAGCGATCCTCGAGAAGGAGAACGCTGTGGAAGATTTCCGTACACTCATCGGTGCTACTGACCCAGCCAAAGCCGCCCCTGGCACCATCCGCAACAAATATGCGAAGTCCATCGATGCCAACGCCGTACATGGTTCGGACTCAGACGAAAATGCTGCGATCGAAGGAAACTTCTTTTTCTCGCAGTTCGAGCGGTTTTAAGCAAAGAAACGTATAATTTCAATGGGCGGCACCCGAGGTTCTTGAACCTTGCGGAACCGCCCTTGTTTGTATTCATGTCGCGTTACCTGCCTGTCTCCGCTGGCGCGAAGGTAAACTATCCATTTGACGGGATTTTGCCGGTCTTTCCCCCTAAATGTGCCGACTGGCAGCTTGACCCGCACCTTATTCCATCCTTTTTTCCTATTGATCAGCGTCGGTTCCCGAAACGAGTAACCTTCGTCTGTCATCGGTTCTTCCAGCATTCCGCGACGTCCCGCATTTGCCTAATCCGGTGGCGCCACTTCTTCTCCATTGACCAACAATTGGCTTCAGCGGTCGTCCCATGTGCCTGATTGTGGTGCATCTGACGCGTAGGAACGGGAAAAGTTGTCAAATCCTAATCCAAAACGGCTTAGCTTCTGTCTCATCCGCTCAGTAGCGAATAGCCTTCTTCCGAAAGGGATTGGAATTCGCCGGGCAAGCGTTCCGCCAGGCCAAATGCCGTGGTTGCGGGATGAGCGCGGGCTTATCGGCGTGTACGTTCACCGTCGCGCTACACATGTCCCAGCACGACCCCCTGCAAACATGGAGACGATCCGCGTCATCTTATTTCCACTTGACTGTTGTGAAGACAATCTTTCCGTAATGCTCTTTTTCAAATAACACCCCAATGCGCTTCTTTTTGAGGTGCACCAAGTCAGAATAAGCGGCATAAGCACCTTCGTACCCCTCAGGGGCCTTGGCGATATTCTTGTTGAAAAACCAGGTCTTGCCGCCATCGCGGCTGAGGCGCAGGGTGAGGTTATTGCGGTGCTGGGTGTCGGCCGTATTGCAGAAGGCCAGATAGCGCTTGCCCTTCAGGTCAAACGCGATTAAGCTGCCTTGGTTAACCGGATCGGGCAATTGCGGATCGTAGTACGTTGTGTCCCACGTGGCACCCCCATCACTGCTGATCGAAATAATACGCGAACGCACGTTTCCCTGCTGATTGCGCGAGTTCATCAGCAACTTGTCCCCATCGATCAAGGCTGCCATCGACTCGTTGCTGCCTTCAAAAGGCACGATTGCGGATAGCTTAAACGTTTTGCCATGGTCGTCAGTATAGTAGCCGTGCGCTTTGTAATCGCGAAAAGCACTCAACGGCTCTCCTTCGGAATGGTTGGCCGCGATGTAAATCCGCCCTTTGAACTTCCCCTTGTCAAACTGCATTCCCTGTCCGGGCGTATTGGCATAACTGCGCCAGTCTTCGCTGAAATTGTAGGCGGGATTCGTTTGCGGACTCTTGGGACGGTGGGTCTGCGTGGTGATGTTGACCGGATCGGACCACGTATGCCCGCCGTCGGCAGAAACGACGTACCACACTTCGCGCAGGCCCAGGCCTTTTCTCACTTCTCCTTCGTGGTTATTGCCCGTATTGTAAAACAGGAAAATGCGGCCTTGCGGATGTGCCGGGTCAAGCAAGTCGACCACCGGGGCTGGGTTGCCCGCCTGCAAGTCGCCATACTCGGCCACGCGCTGCAACGCACCCCACGTCTTGCCCTTGTCCGTACTGCGTTTCATCACAATATCAATGTCGCCAAAGTCCCCGGCATGGTGCACGCGCCCTTCCGCAAAGGCAAGCAAATCGCCATTCGGCGCCTTTACCATCGCGGGTATACGATAGTTCTCATAGCCGTCCTCGCCCGCCACAAACACCGGGATGTCCTGCGCCCGTGCTGCAAATGTCGCCACAAGCACGCATGTTACTAACCAAATCTTCTTCATGTTCATTTTTATTTAATTGCAAAATTAGGGACGTTCCTAGCGCCCCTGTATCAGGTTGCTATTTCGACAGATATGCTTCCAAGAGTTGGTAGCAATACCACTCCTGTCGCGGCAAGTGGAATGGTCCTTTAAACAGGTTGCCTTTGGCCGTTTGCGCGATGCGTCCGTCGCGATGCAGGTATCCATACCATTCGCCCCGCTCCGTGTCGTGGAAGTGGCTGTAGGCGTATTCGTGTATTTGCTGGTGCCAGCGGGCGTATTTCTCATCACCAGTCATCAGGTAAGCGAGCAAGGTGGCGATGATGGTTTCGTTTTGGGGCCACCAAAACTTCATGTCTTGCCAATATTCCTGCACGGGTTTGCCGTACACATCGCGAAAATAGAGGATGCCTCCGTGTTCTTCATCCCAGCCGCGCTCCCACATGTAGTCGAGCATTTTGCATCCGAGTTTAATCAGCTCGGGGTCATTGCCCCGTGCCTTGGCCTCGTGCAGGATAAACCAAGCCCCTTCGATGGCATGGCCCGGGTTGAGCGTGCGCCCGTCAATATGATCGATAATGCTTCCATCGGGCGCTACTTGCTCCATCACGCAGCGGATGTCGTCTTTAACAAATAAGGTCTCAATGTCGCTTACCCATGCAGCAATGGCATCATCGCAACGCGTATCGCCAATCGTTTCCCGCATTTGCTGGGCCGTATTGGTCATAATCATGGGCACGCCAATGCCTCGGACCGGGCGGGTGTCCGTGTATTTGGGCTGCAGGGTTTTCTTGCCCTCGGCATAATCGATGCACACACCGAAGAGCTCCCGCGCCCGCCGTGCCGCCTCGCCATCCCCGCTGGCTTGTGCATATGCCGCAAAGGCGATTGCCGCAAACGTTTCGGAAAAGAAATATCGCCGCTTGCGTATCGGTTGCCCGTCGCGGGTGACGTGAAAAAACATCTGCCCATCCGTATCAAAGCAATGCCGGGTCAGAAACTCATAGCCCAGTTTGGC
>CAYUIZ010000069.1:0-16538 GCA_964444885.1 uncultured Sphingobacteriaceae bacterium
GCAATGTTATGAAAACACCCCGATTTTCCTTACTTTTGCCGTGGGTAAGTCTTTTACGACCAGCTCCCTTTGACTCCCCCAGGGTGGGAACACAGCAAGGGTATTAGGTTGTAGCGGTGCGATAAAAGTAGCTTACCCATTTTTTGTTTTCTCACTTTTGGTATTCCTTCCTGTTTTTTCGATATATTGTTGATCCAGCTGGCGTTCCGTTTCGCTTGTCCGGCGTCCGCGGATAGTCAAACATACTTCGTAGCTTTGCGTGTCTATTGAGTGTATGCTATGGCAGTCTCTTCGAACCGTGCTTCTTATCCTGTTGAAAAGACGATTTATCCCGTGCTTTTTGCACTGAGTTTCTCGCATTTGCTGAATGATACGATCCAGTCGCTGATTCCTTCGATCTATCCGCTGGTCAAAGACTCTTTCCAATTGAGTTTTGCGCAGATTGGCATCATTACCTTGGTATTCCAAATGTCTTCCTCTTTGTTCCAGCCTTTGGTGGGTATTTTGACGGACCGTCGTCCGTATCCCTATGCCTTGCCGGTAGGCATGGGTTTCAGCCTCTGCGGACTGGTGTTGCTGGCCTTGGCGCCGAGTTATTTATGGATTTTGGTGTCGGTAGCGTTGGTAGGCGTGGGGTCGTCCGTGTTCCATCCCGAGGCTTCGCGCATGGCCTACGTGGCGTCCGGTGGCAAGCGTGGGCTGGCCCAATCGGTGTTTCAGGTAGGTGGCAACGCGGGCAGTGCCATCGGTCCCTTGCTGGCGGCGATGGTGATCGCGCCGTTTGGGCGGTTTAACGTCATCTGGTTTTGCATTGCGGCGCTTGTGGCCATTGTCATTCTCTACCGGATTGGCAAATGGTACAAGCCCAAATCGATCCGCAATTATATCCTGCGCAAGAATAAGGTGAAGGAAGTCATACAGAACAATGTGCCGCAGCGCGTGGTCGTGGTGTCCGTGATTGTGTTGCTGGTGCTTATTTTTTCCAAATATTTTTATTTTGCCAGCCTGACGAGCTATTATACATTCTACCTCATTGATAAATTTGGGGTGACGGTGCAGCAGTCCCAGCTGTACTTATTCGTCTTCTTGTTTGCGGTAGCCGCCGGTACGATGATCGGGGGACCCGTGGGCGACCGGATTGGGCGGAAGTACGTGATTTGGTTATCCATCCTCGGTGCTTCGCCCTTTGCCTTGGCACTGCCTTATGCGAATTTGTTTTGGACGATCATCCTGTCCTTCGTGATCGGGATGGTCATTGCCTCGGCTTTTTCAGCGATTTTGGTGTACGCCCAAGAGCTGTTGCCAGGCAATGTCGGCATGGTTTCCGGACTGTTTTTTGGCTTCGCTTTCGGGATGGGAGGCATCGGTTCGGCGGTTTTGGGCCAATTGGCAGACCGTGAGGGTATTGCCTACGTGTACCACCTGTGCTCGTTCCTACCGCTCATCGGGATCGTCGCCGCATTTTTGCCTAATCTCAAGAAGTACATCAACTAGAAAAATATCCCTTTTCCAAAGTTCTGAACTTTGGAAAAGGGGATGAGGTAATTTAACTACTCCACCGTGACCCGCACGCCTTCGGAATGGGCGCTAAATTCCGGCGCGTACATGCTTTGGATCGTGGATATGCCGTTTGAAAATTCGCCGGCCTGTGACACGAAGACGGGGTACTCCAGCACGTATGTGCCCCGGCGCAGGTAGTCGAAGAAAAAGTTCGTCGACACGTCGCGCGTGCTTTCGTAATATCCCAGCCCGCCTTGGTAGCGGTATCCGCTCAGCACGTTCACCGGTTCGAAGCAGGCTGCGCGCATATCCTTGAGGTGCACGTATTCCATATCGCGGTCTGCCCGCACCTCAATCCGCATGATGACTTTGTCGCCTACCTGCAGCGCGTTTTCTTTCGTTATTTCCGTCAGCACAGGTCCGCGGTCGGTATGGCGCTCGATGAAGAGCTGCCTGCGTAGGCTCAGCGGCGTGGCTGCGGGAGTGATTTGGTCCAGCTGTTCAAAATATTGCCAATATACCGCGCCCCAGGCCACGCCCTCATCCTTGGCGCGGTCTACCGCCACCGTGATATTTCCCATCGCCGGGGTCACCGCGTCACCTTCGTAGCGCTTCTTGAAATAGCCCGTTCCCGCTTCGGTTTGCTCGTCTGCGGAGCGAATCGTTTCGTTGCCTAGGGTCAGGGTTACCGTAGGCGTGGCCGCCAGCCAGTCGCTGCCCTGCAGCAGCAAGGCGTAGATGGCATCTGCGGTGGCCTTCGTGCTGTTCCAATGCTGGGTCTGCTTTTGCTTGATCAGCCATACTTTCATTTCGTCTACCGCCTTCATGTCATTGGCAATTTCGGCAAATGCTTCTACCAGCACCGATTGGGCTTCGATGGGTGCTTCGTGCCACCAATACCCGCGAGGCATGGTTTTCCAGAACATGCCCAGCTCCGGATCGTTGATGGCCGTTTCGCGCAGGGAAGCAAGGATCGTCTGGGCGGACTTGTCGCGTCTCGAGCGATGTAAGGCGAGTGCGGCTTGCCCCTGGAGGTAAGCGTTGAATTGTACCCAGAAACTGCCCGCTTGGTTAAGGTAATAGTCGTGCGCGTTGCGGTGCTGGTCCTGGATAGGCAGGTCGCGAAGGAAACTGCGCATATACAGGTAGTGGACGTGGATATTGCTGAGCTGCTGCTTGTTTAGGTCAGCGTTGTCTTGGATAAGGCGGGTGTAGTCCGCCGCAGTTTGGCTGTCGAGGAAAGCCACTGCTTTTTCGAGTATTTCGTGGGCTTTGGCTTCGCTTGCGGCCGCCACGCCGAGCTGTTGGAGCTTCGCGATGCCGGTGGCGATGTGCTGGGTGATGTAGCGGTTCCTGCTCATGCCCATAAACCACGGAAAGCTGCCGTCAGCCGATTGGAGCTCGGCCAATTTGTCAAGGTTCTGGCGAAGCCCTTGGGTCAGTTTATGGCTGTCAAACAAGAGGGCGATCCGCCGTTTTTGCTCGCTTTCGTTTTGGGCCTCCATCACCCAAGGCGTTTCCTCCAGCAGGGCCGATTTCAGTTCCTGGTTTTTCTCCAGGTTGGAAAGCAAGGCGGCCGTATCCGTTTCCAGCCATTGGTCGAATATGGCTTTGACCCGCGGAGACTGGCTCACGATATGCGACGCCAGCGCATTGGCGTAGAAGCGGCTGAATATTTGTTCGGCGCATTCATAGGGGTAGTCCATGAGGTAGGGCAGTGCCTGCACGGCATACCAGGCCGGGTTGCTCGTAAACTCGACCGTGAGCGCGTGGTTTATCCGTGTATCACTGCTCGTTTCGGCTAACTTGTCGAGGGTGAATGCTTTGCGCTCGTTGCCACGGACGGGCAGAGGCAAGGTTTCGGTCACTAGCATGCGGTTGGAAATCACCGGCAATATGTGTTCTTCGCCATCCGTGAAGTTTCCTGCTTTCGCCCGCACACGGATTGTCACGGGTTGTGTCCAGGTTTCGGGAACGTCGACTAGCCACGATACTGACGTACTTTGTCCTGCCGGGGCCTGAAAGGAAACCGTTTGCAGGCCATCGCCAAAGCCCGGAATGGGCTCGAGCGTCTCGGCATCGAGGATTTCCAATTGGGCTGTGCCGTCCAGCGGTGTTGCGCTGATGTTACTGATTTTGCTGCCTAGCCGGATGGCATCACCTTGGCGCAGGAAACGGGGGAGGTTAGGCATGACCATGAGATCCTTCTGGGTTTTTACCTGTCCCTGTAGGAATCCCGTTTTCCAATCCGGGGTATGGGCAAACGCCATGAATTTCCATTCGGTAAGGGCTTCGGGCATGGTGAAAGCCAAGGTTACGTTTCCTTCGGCATCGGTTTTAAGCTGGGGGAAGAAAAACGCAGTTTCTTGCAAATTTGTCCGTACAGGCACGTTTTCTATATTTTCTACCGCCGGTGGGGCTTCTTCAGATTCCCTTGTCACCGAGCCCGTAAGCGCTTGCTTTGCCTGCTGGCCGTAGCCGACTACCGCAGTCTCCTCTGCGACAGGCGCAGCCGCGCTTTCAAATACCATGTCCGCGCTGGCATTGGACGCCACGCCACGCACATAAATCTGAGGTGCCCTGGCGTTTCTTAGCAGTTTGTGGTATCCGAACAGATAATCGTATCGTTTGTCGTAGGAAGGCGGATGAGGCGAATTGACAGACATGTTCCATGTGGTACCATAGCTGGTGCCAAACCCGCTTTGAGTGGTCCATGTATTGAGGTGGCGAAACGGCGACAGTGGGTTCCATTGCCAGGAATGACGGCGGAGAGCATCCAATGAGGCATCGTACAGTCCGGCGAGGAGTTCGGCAGCCACCGCTTCTTTCTTATCGCCTTTGATGGTGAGCAGCCACTGTTCGGGCTCTCCGGGCAGAAGTTTGTCGCGATGGGTTGCCCATTCGATCCGCAAATCCCGGTTAGACCACGCTACGTCGATCCGCCAGGTGGCGGTGTACACGCGGTTGTTGTGCACGTACAGCCATTGGTAGCTAACGCCGCCCCGATCGGGCTCCGTGATGGGCCTATCGATGGTTTTCTGTGCAGCGAATGTCACGAACTCGTTTTGGAGATCGGTACTGCTTTCCAGCACATACGTATTTTCAAAGCCTGTTCTGACGTCAATGCGCAAGGTGTCGCCGGGTTGCAGAGCCGTACGCTCGGGAAGGACGGACAATGCCGCCTGAGTCACTTGGTCAGTTCCGGGCCGGTGGATGTAGGTGTATTTTTTATCCAGGATCTCCCGGCCTTGGGGATCCATGGATTTTAACTGGACAACATGCCAGCCGGTGTGCAGCCAGGCTTCGGCCGGGAGTTTGACCGTGGTTTCTTCGCCGGTATTGACGGTGGTCTGCCATGTCGGTGCCATTTCGGGCCAGTTTCGATAATCCGATTCGTCGTTGTATTCGTCCTCCGGGAAGGCCTGCCGAAAGGTAGCCTCATCCATTGAGGGGCGGTCGGGTTTATCCCAGAGCCGTTCGCGGTAGAGCTTGCCGGGAAACTGCAGGGGAGCGACGGAGACTTCCACGTCGGTAGGCACGGCGAGGCCGTTCAGGTTTTGGGCAATGATGGATAGTGAATTATCCTGTTTTCGGGCGTCCAACTGCTCAGGCAGGTCGGTATGGAGCTGCAGGGAGCGGTAGCCGGCGTGGAGCTGTGTCGATCCGCTTTGGGTTTCTCCATTGCGGTCCGTCACATCGGCGTACACGGTGTACGAGAATACGGGGAGCGATTCCGGCGCGATTTGTTTGTCGGGAATAGTCGCCACGGTCACGTCAAAGGATCCGTCCGGCCGAGTTTCCAGGGTGCCGTTCGCGATTTCCATTTCCGATGAGAACGGTTGTCCCCACCGGAAAAATGACCAAAAGAACGGGAACCGCGCCCGACGGACTACGCGGTAGCTGACCTGCGCGCCATCGATGCTGTTGCCGGCATAGGCCGAGGCCCGTCCCGTCAGGACGATTTCCTCGTCAAGGCCTGCCGCCCTCCGTACGGTATCAAACTCCACGCGGAACCGTGGCCTTTTGTATTCCTCGACGGAAAAGTACCCGTTTCCATGTGGGTTGGCGATGCGCATTGGGCCGGTCATTCCGGTAGACGGGGCGATGAACTTGCCTGCAAACGAGCCGTATTCGTTCGTTACCACGTCGATTTCGGCTACGGCTTGCCGGTTAGCGTCATAGAGCGTCACCTTGCTTTTCTCGTTGGCGCGCACCTCATTTTTGTTGGCGATGATGTGCTGGTCTACGATAATGCCCTTGAAATGGATGGTCTGCCCGGGGCGGTAAATGGCCCGGTCAGTAAAGAAGAACGTGTGCGTACGGACGCTATCCGGGTTTCTCGTGTGGCGACCAGTCTGGTAATAGCTGTCTGACTGCAGTGTGTCAGTGCCTTGAACAAGCGTGATGCGGTTGATTCGCTGGGGCCGATCGTCCGTCCGCGGAAGGTGTACCCGCCCGTCCTCATCGGTGCGGGATTGGCCACCCCTGACGTATTCGTATTCGTTCGTTCGGTTGTTCCATTGGCTATTCCAAAAAGTGACCGCTGCACCCCGGATGGGCATGCCGGATTGGCGGTGCAGTGCTAGGAACTGGCTGCCCTCCGCGGCTTGCAGTGATAGCAAGCTCAGTGCGGAGACTTGGAACGGTACGGCATACATGACGTTCGATTGCCGCTGTTCAGTGGGATAGGCCGATGCGACGAGTATGTAGCTTCCTGCTGATAAGGGATCGATCTTGATTTCCGTGTTGTGTTCCCGGTGGTCAACTGTGCCGGGCAGGGTAGTTTCCCACGTCCGTACCGGTGTCCGGCTGAGGATTCGCTCCTGCAGCTCGGTGGTCGCCCCGACGTTATCACGATGTTCTGCCGCGGGAATGGCGTAGAGGGAGAAAAAGACGTGGCTAAGGTTTCGGTAGGTCAGCAATACCTTGCTGTTTTGCTGGGGCAATACGACTGATTCAGCTTGTACGTTGAGCGATTTGCTTTGTATGGAGTGGCGAAGCACAGCCGCGTTGGTGCCCCCTTCGGTGCGGGGGAAGCGTTCGATTAATGCATCCAGCTCGGCCACGAGGCCAACGAGGTCGATCGAATCACTCGGGTTTTCCAGCGCTTTGTCGTACTGCCATTGAAAGGTTTGGTAGTGAACTTGCGCTACGGCAGGTTCGTTCGGGTAGCGCGCGGCCAATTGCTGGAGTGCATCCCTATACAGGCTGTCTTTGTCCGGATGGATGGAATATTGGTACACAAAAGACAGTCGCCGCAAGTCGGCATCAATTAGCGCATCGGGCTTCGGGTCATTGACGTGGAAAGCCAATAATTGCTGGTACAGCAACAAAGCTTGGAAATGCAGGGATTCGCTGTCTCGGGATGCGAGCTGTGCGACGGTAAAGTCCGTTGCGGGCTGAAACCACGTTTCGTCCGCTATTTGGAACTGGTAGGCCGGCTTGATGAGGTCTTTTTGGTCGTTTTCAAAAAAGCCAATGGCACGGAATGCCAGAAAGTCGTACAGGGTGGGCCGCAAGTGGCGCGTGTTGACACCTTCGGTGAGGAGCGGCGTATATCGTTCGACGGGGATAGCTTGCAGCGTTTCGCCGTCGGCGACCGAGGCTTGGTACAGTTCGCTGGCTTTGCGGATTAGCGAAGCGCCATCCCACGCCGCAATATCGGCTGGCAGCTCGCCGGCCACCGGCGTACGGTTCCAAATCGTCCAACGGTTTTGCTGATAATAATCCCAGTAAAGTTCAGCCTGGATACTTTGCCAAATGGCTTTTTCCGCACCCTGGGCGACCTGAATCATGGAGTCGATATGCTGGATATTAGCCGCTTCCGCGCCTTCCTGCACGTAGTCATCGGCACCCAGCAAGAATAGCTGGGCCTTGATCGCTTGGGCGGATTCCTGCTTCTGGCGTGCGCTGGCCAATACCGTACGGGCGATTTCAGCGGCAGACTTAGGCAATCCCTGATTCACCAACGAATCGATGTCTTTCCATTCCTTAGCGTAGGGGTCGGTGGGTTTTGGTTGGGATTTTGAAGTCATAGTCGTGGCGGCGAAAATCACCAAAAGAATTATTGTGTTGCGGATCATACTCAGCGTGTTAAGGTGCAAATTCATTGCCTTGCAAACTTACTTAAAAAAAGTCTGTGGCTACGGTACAAACGTATTACATCAGTCGGATGCGACAGGTTTGTAAATTCCATAATTTTTTTTGAAAAGGGGAGGCAGGGGCGACCGGACATTGGCGAGATGACCAGCGAATAAGGCCACATCGAAGGCATAAAAAAACCGCCTCACCAGAAGTGAAGCGGTTTTTTTGGGGGCGGATCCCGCCGGGCGCACTGTTCGCAGCGCGTTTATTTCTTGCTTTTGCCTTTTTGGCCCGCGCCGGATTTTGGGCTTTGCTGTTGCTGGCGCATATAATCTTCCATGCGTTGCTGGAATTTCGATTTTTTCTGGGCTTCTGGCTTTTTCTTGTTGTTCTCGATGATCGACAGAATCTTGTCGTCGTTGATCATCTGGCGAATCATGATTTGTTGCCCGAAGGTGAATATCGTCGACAGTAAATAATAATAGTTCAAACCTGCGGGGAAACTATTCAGTACGAACAGGAAAATCAGCGGCATAAAATACCCGATATACTTCATTTGCCCGGTGGCGCCCGATATGGAGTTGTTGTACCACGTAGAAATCATCGTGGTCACCGTCATCAGGATACACATCAAGCTGATGTGGCCTACGCCAAAGACTGGCGGGAAGGTGAACACCGAGTCGTAAGTAGACAAATCCTTGACCCACAGGAAGCTCTCGCCCCGGAGCTCGAAGAGGTTGGGGAAGAAGAAGAAGAACGCAATGGTGAATGGCATTTGCAGCAGTAGCGGAATACATCCACCAAGCGGGTTGACGCCGGCTTGCTTGTAGAGCTTCATATACTCCTGCTGCAGCAACGTTGGGTTGTCTTGCCCCACCTTTTCCTTGATCTGGTCCATTTCGGGCTTAAGCACCCGCATTTTGGCCATGGATACGTAGGAGCGGTATGTCAACGGCGACAGGACTAGCTTGAGCAGGACCGTCAGAATAAGAATAACGAGGCCGTACCCCATATTAAACCCGTCGAGGAAGTCAAACACGGGGACGGTGATCCAACGGTTGATCCATTGCATCGGCCCCCAGCCCATGTTGACCTGTTTTTCCAGCCCATGTCCTTGCGCTTTGAGCACTTTGTACTGGGTAGGGCCGAAGAAGAAGCGCATCGGGTAGGCGTTGATGTCCTGGCGTCCGAACTCCAAATTCAGGTTGGCTTCGAAAAGCTTTACGGTGTGGAAATCCGAAGCGGTGTACACGTTAATCTGCCCGCCGCTGAAGCTTCCGTCAGCAATGAGCACGCTCGAGAAAAAATGCTGTTTGAACGAAACCCATTCCAGCGGATCGCTGATCTGCTCCTCGTCATCTTTGGAGGTGCTGAGGTCGTCTATGCTGCCGTTTTTGAGTCCAAAGTAAGCGGTAGAGCGTTCGCGTTCGCTTTTGATGTCCTTTTCCTTCTGCTCGAGCACGGCTTCCCAGTTCAGCACCAGGTGCCGTTCGGTGGGTGCTACGACATCCTGCATGCCCTTGGTCACGATGGTGAAGCCAAGCGTGTAGTCATTGCCTTGCAGCGTGTAGATGTAGTCGACGTACTTGTCCGCGTCGTAGCTGAGACGCATGGTCACCGAGGCGGAATCGCTTCCGGCGACGACTAGGCTGCTTGCTTGCGTGTCGAAGTACAGATCATTGGTGGCGATGTTTTTTCCGGCCGAGGAAAAATAAAGCCCGAATTTGTTTTCCGGACCTTGGAACAGGATAACGGGCTGGCCATCGTAGGTGGTTTCGTTTTTGATCTCGACGGACTCAACGCGTCCGCCTTTGGTGCTGATGTTGGCTTTGATCAGCTCGTTTTCAAGGGTGATGATCCGCTCTTCGCTGACTAGCGCGCCACCGAAGGGGCCGCTGAGGGCGATCGAGTCGGGCATGGCAGGCGTTGTGTCCGCCTGGGTTTGTTGTGCGGGCTGCACGCCGTCGCGCACCAAGGCCAAGGAATCTTGCAATAGGCGCTCGCGGTTGATCTGCTCTTGCGATGGCTTCAGGAAAAACACCGATGAAGCGATGACAATAAATATGAGAACAAGACCAGTTAGGGTGTTTCTATCCATTATATTCAATTACTCTCTTATCATTTCTGTCCTGCTATGCTACACCCGTGTTGGCGATGCCTTGCGGTGCGCTAGCGAAGCGGCCACAAAGCTAACAAAAAGTGGGTGAGGATTAGCAACGGTTGACTTTAATTCTGGGTGGAACTGTGCCGCCACAAAGAACGGATGGCCTTTCAGTTCCATGATTTCGACCAAGTTGCGTTCGGGGTTAAACCCCGAGGCGATCATGCCTGCGGCTTCGTATTGAGCCAGGTAGGCGTTGTTGAACTCGTAGCGATGGCGGTGGCGTTCGGAAATGCGCGATTTGCCGTAAATCGCTGCGGCTTTCGTGCCCTTTTTAAGTTCGCAGTCATACGCGCCCAGCCGCATGGTGCCCCCCATTTTCTTGATTTTGCGTTGCTCATCCATCAGGGTGATGACCGGATGCTTCGTTTTGGGGTCCATTTCGAGGCTGTTGGCGTTTTTCAGCTGCAGGACGTTGCGTCCGAACTCGACCACGGCGCATTGCATGCCTAAGCAGATTCCGAAAAAGGGGATGTTGTTTTCGCGGACATACCGGATCGCTTCCAGCTTGCCGCCCAGGCCACGCTCGCCAAATCCGGGGGCTACCAGCACGCCGTGCGTGCCACGCAGCAGCTCAGCCACGTTGCCGTCGTTGATGCTCTCGGCTGCAATGCACTTGACCCGTACTTTGCACTCGTTAACGGCGCCGGCATGTATAAAGGACTCGGTGATCGACTTGTACGCGTCCGGAAGTTCGACATACTTGCCTACCAGCGCTATTTTGACTTCGGTGGTGGGGTTTTTGAGCTTCCCGAGGAACGCTTTCCAGTTTTCCAGATCGGGCGCGTTCTTCGACGAAAGCTTAAGCTTGGTCAGCACCGTTTTGTCCAGTTGTTCTTTGAGCATGAGCAACGGCACGTCGTAGATCGACGGCGCGTCAATCGACTCGATGACCGCGTTGATGTTAACATTGCAAAACAACGCCAGTTTTTTCCGGATCTCGGTATTGAGGTGATGCTCCGTGCGGCAGACCAGGATGTCGGGTTGTATGCCGTATTCGAGCAAGGTCTTCACGGAGTGCTGTGTCGGCTTGGTCTTCAGTTCGCCTGCCGCCGCCAGGAAGGGGACGAGCGTGAGGTGAATGACGAGGGAATCGTTGTTGCCGAGTTCCCAGCGCAATTGGCGAACTGCCTCGATAAAAGGGAGGGACTCGATATCGCCCACCGTGCCTCCCAGCTCGGTGATGATGATGTCGTATTTTTCATCCGCGCCCAGCAGCAGCATGCGGCGTTTGATCTCGTCGGTGATGTGCGGTACGACCTGTACCGTTTTGCCCAAGTATACGCCCGCCCGTTCGTTGTCAATGACGTGCTGGTAAATCCGGCCCGTGGTCACGTTGTTGGCCTGGGAAGTCGGATAATTGAGGAAACGCTCGTAATGCCCCAAGTCGAGGTCGGTTTCTGCACCGTCCTCAGTCACATAGCATTCGCCGTGCTCATAGGGGTTGAGGGTGCCGGGGTCAATGTTGATGTAAGGGTCGAACTTTTGGATAGTGACTCGGTAGCCACGCGCCTGCAGCAATTTGGCCAGTGAAGCCGAAATAATGCCCTTTCCTAACGACGAAGTAACGCCGCCCGTAACAAAAATGTATTTAGCCATAACTAAAGCGAAGGAATTTTTGCACGTGTATTCAGAAAAAATGATCCGGCCAGCACGTGTATGTACGGGGCACAAAGATAGGGGTTTTTTCGGATTCTGGGGAAAAGAATTTTTAAAGACCGGAGACGGAAGAGCGAAGACGGGGCGGAGACCGGAGACCGAAGTGCGCCTGGCTGCCCGCTGGCGGCGAAAGGCGACGTTGGACACACCCCGCTCAATGGGCGAATTTGCCTAATGGCAGGATTTCTTTTTCGTTAGCGTCTTATCGTTAGTTTGTAACTCGGAAGAATATAAAACAAGCAAAGCGAATAGATCGCGAGCTATATCTTCGTGTAGGCCGTTGAATCTACGCACGCCGATAACCTTCGCTACATTCGTTTAAGACGCGTTTTTTTCGTACCTTTGCACCAAAATTCGCTCCCGGTTCGGGTTTCCAAAAGCAGTCCTTGGCTTGGCGAGTAACAGAGAGATATTAACGTAATACAAATAAGATCGCACATGGCATTTGATATCGACATGATTAAGAAGGTCTATAGCCAATACGGCGAGCGGATTGCCGCCGCGCGTAAGGTGATAGACAAACCCCTCACACTGACTGAAAAAATATTGTACGCCCACCTGTGGGACGGCTCGGCTAGCGAAGCTTACCAGCGTGGCGAGTCGTACGTGGATTTTGCGCCCGACCGCGTGGCTATGCAAGACGCGACTGCGCAGATGGCGCTCCTGCAGTTTATGCAGGCAGGCCGGTCTCAAGCCGCTGTGCCTTCGACGGTACACTGCGACCACTTGATCCAAGCCAAAGTAGGTGCGGAAACCGATTTGGCCCGCGCGAATAACGAGAGCAAGGAAGTGTTTGATTTCTTGGGTTCGGTGTCCAACAAATACGGCATTGGGTTCTGGAAGCCCGGTGCGGGCATTATCCACCAAGTCGTTTTGGAGAACTACGCGTTCCCAGGAGGCATGATGATCGGTACGGACTCACACACGGTCAACGCCGGCGGATTGGGCATGCTCGCCATCGGCGTGGGCGGTGCTGATGCGTGCGACGTAATGGCTGGATTGCCGTGGGAGCTTAAATTCCCCAAACTGATCGGCGTGAAGCTTACCGGCAAACTGAACGGTTGGACGGCCCCCAAAGACGTGATCCTGAAAGTAGCGGGTATTCTGACCGTCAAAGGCGGTACAGGCTGTATTGTGGAGTATTTTGGCGAGGGCGCCAAAGCCATGTCGTGTACCGGAAAGGGCACGATCTGTAACATGGGTGCTGAGATCGGCGCGACCACATCTACCTTCGGGTACGATGAGTCGATGGAACGTTACCTGCGGGCTACTAACCGCGCCGATGTGGCCGATGCGGCTAACGCCATCAAGGAGCACCTTACTGCCGACGAGGAAGTATACCAAACACCCGAAAAATACTTCGATCAAGTGATCGAAATCAACCTGTCTGAGTTGGAGCCGCACCTGAACGGCCCTTTCACGCCAGACTTGGCTACGCCCGTATCCCAAATGAAGGAGCAGGCCGCCAAAAATGGCTGGCCGCTGAAAGTGGAATGGGGACTGATCGGTTCCTGTACCAACTCGTCGTACGAAGACTTGTCGCGGGCAGCATCCATCGCGAAGCAAGCGGCAGAAAAAGGGTTGTCAACCAAAGCCGAGTTTGGCATCAACCCCGGTTCGGAACAAGTGCGTTACACCGCGGATCGCGACGGCCTGATTGATAACTTTACCGACCTGAATGCCACGATTTTCACGAATGCGTGTGGTCCTTGTATCGGGATGTGGGATCGGGTAGGTGCCGAGAAAGCCGAAAAGAATACTATCGTGCATTCCTTTAACCGCAACTTCGCGAAACGAGCCGACGGTAACCCGAATACCTTCGCGTTCGTCGCCTCGCCGGAAATGGTTGCCGCCATTGCCATCGCGGGCGATCTTTCCTTTAACCCCATTACCGATACGCTTGTGAACGACAAGGGTGAGCGCGTGAAGCTTGATGCGCCTGTGGGCGACGAGTTGCCACAAAAAGGTTTTGACGTAGAGGATTCCGGTTATCAAGCGCCTGCCGAGGACGGAAGCCAAGTTGAAGTAGCGGTATCGCCTACCTCAGACCGCTTGCAGTTGCTCGAGCCGTTTGCACCTTGGGAAGGCACCGACTTGCACGGCTTGAAGCTCCTGATCAAAGCGAAAGGCAAGTGTACGACGGACCACATTTCCATGGCCGGCCCTTGGTTGAAATACCGCGGACACCTCGACAATATATCCAACAACATGTTGATTGGAGCGGTTAACTATTTTAACGATAAAACGGATTATATTAAAAACCAGCTGACTGGCGAATATGGTCCTGTTCCGGCCACACAGCGGGCGTACAAAGCCCAAGGAATCGGGTCCGTTGTCGTGGGCGACGAAAACTACGGCGAAGGGTCGTCGCGCGAACATGCCGCGATGGAGCCTCGGCACCTCGGCGTGCGCGCCGTGCTCGTCAAGTCTTTTGCCCGTATCCATGAGACCAACCTGAAGAAGCAAGGGATGCTAGCCCTGACTTTCGCCGATAAAGCGGATTACGACAAAATCCAAGAGGATGATACCATCGATATCCTCGGGCTGACTGCTTTCGCGCCGAATACGCCATTGACCTTGGTGTTGAACCATGCGGATGGCACGAAGGACGAAATCGAAGTCAATCACAGCTACAATGCGCAGCAAATTGGCTGGTTCCAAGCAGGCGGAGCGCTTAATATTATCCGTCAGCAGAGCCTGCAGGCCTAGAAAGCCACTGATTAAAAGGATATACATGCCGCATACCGCTTCAGGTGTATGCGGCATTTTTTGTGGCCCGACCGCTCCGTCACCGCCATGCCCTCGGGGTATTTATTTGCCAATGTTTAAAATCCACTCGTTTTATGGATGTTTTTTTGTAAGGTTGTACTGCGTAAAGCAGCAAGCCAGTATTCACGTTTCGGTGGGGAGATTGAAATGCCGGTGCATCAGATTCACTTCTAATAAACACAAGCCATGAGCCAGTTATCATATGCGGTTATCGCGGGAAGCGGAAGCTATATTCCGACAAGAAAAATCACCAATGCCGATTTCCTCGGCCACGTGTTCTATGATGCCGAAGGCGTCAAGCTGGAAAAAGCGAACGCCGATATCATCCAGCAGTTTGGCCGTATTACGGGTATTCAGGAAAGAAGATACGTCACCGACGACCTCGTCGCCTCGGATATTGCCGCTTTCGCCGCCCAGGAAGCATTGGAATCGGCCGGATTCGATGGCAACACCTTGGATTACATTATTGTGGCCCACAATTTTGGAGATATCCGTGCCGATAACCGCCGGAGTGACTTCGTGCCGGCATTGGCCTCCCGCGTCAAGCATAGTCTGCAAATCACCAATCCGTCTACAGTCGCCTATGATCTGCCGTTTGGTTGCGCGGGCTGGCTGCAAGGCGTGATCCAGGCCGATACCTATATCCGCCAGGGTGGTGCGCGCCGCGTATTGGTGATTGGCGCCGAAACACTGTCGAGAATCTGCGATCCCCACGACCGAGACAGCATGATCTACGCCGACGGCGCGGGAGCTGTCGTCCTCGAAGCCAGGGAAAGCGATACGCCGATGGGTGTGCTGAGCCATTCGGTTAAGTCCTTCGCCACCGAATTGGCGTATGTATTGCGTATGGACAAGTCCTATAACCCCGAATACGCCACAGACCACTTATTCCTTAAAATGAACGGCCGTAAACTGTATGAATATGCGTTGAAAGCCGTGCCACAGACCATCAAGGAGGCGCTTGATCAGGCCGGTTTATCCATTGGAGACGTCAATAAAGTACTAATCCATCAAGCAAACGAAAAAATGGATGAAGCGATCTTGCGGAACCTATTCAACGTATACGAGCTAGACCATTCGCCGGCCGATATCATGCCGATGACCATTTCGTGGCTGGGCAACAGCTCGGTGGCTACGTTGCCCACACTGTATGATTTGATGCAAAAAGGGGAGTTGGACGGGCAGGTCCTGAAGGAAGGAAGCGTAATCGTAATGGCGGCTATGGGGGCAGGCGTGAATATGAATGCCATTGCTTATAAAGTACCCAACGGCACGACCTTTTCTTAGTCTGGCGTGTTCTCTGCAAACGGGCCGTAGCAACGTAAGGGCAAAAGGGATGCGTATGGCGCCTTTTTTGTAATTGCGTTAAACGCAGCCGTAAACGTCTACGCTACCATGGTTGATATCGTCACCACACCCCAGCGCTCCTACATCATGAGCCGCATCCGCAGTCGCGACACCCAGCCGGAACTGATGCTGCGGCGGGCGTTATGGATCCGGAATATCCGCTACCGCCTTCACGGCCGGGGCTTGCCCGGAAAACCCGATATCGTTATCAAGAAATACAAACTAGCTGTTTTCGTCGATGGGGAGTTTTGGCATGGGTACCAATGGGCGACGGTGCGCGAGCGACTGGACGCCAATCGCGATTTTTGGATTGCTAAAATCGAGCGCAATATGGCGCGCGACCGGGAAAACAACAAGGCGCTCAACGCGATGGGTTATACGGTTATTCGCTTCTGGGCGGGTGACGTCAAAAAACATCTGCAAAAGTGCGTCAACCTGATCTTGCTCTACATCGAAACGGCCAGGGTGGGGCGGGTGCCGTATCCCGCGGATTATTGACGCAGCTTGCCTACCCTTCTTTTTCTGGATCATGGATGTCGTTTGCCCGCGCTTGGATTTGTTCCACGATGGGTATGTCCGCTGGTGCCCAGTCGTATTGGCTGAGTTCGGCTATAGAAACCCAGCGCGCGTCGCGGTGCTCTTCGAGAAAAAGCTTGCCGCCAGTGACCCGGGCAATGAAAGGGATGAGCCGTATCCGAAATGCCGGATAAGCGTGCTCAACCGGTTGAAGGCGTCCCACGACTTCAATATCCAGATGCAATTCTTCCTTGATTTCGCGTACAATAGCCCGCCGTTCATCTTCGCCTGGCTCGGCTTTCCCTCCCGGAAATTCCCATTTGAGCGGCTGGCTCATTGCGGTACTCCGTTGGCAGATGAGTATGTTGCGGTGGTGGGTAATGACGGCACAGGTAACGATGAGCATGGTCTGGTACGTTGGTTCGGGTAAAGCTAGGAAGTTTTTGTGGGCTTTCCGACTTGGGAAGCATGGTTGGTACGATTGGGGACAAAAAAGAAGGTT
>CAYUIZ010000070.1:0-16494 GCA_964444885.1 uncultured Sphingobacteriaceae bacterium
TTCATCGCTTATTTTCTGGTCGCCATACCGGCTGGCCTGTACATGAAGCGGTTTGGCTACAAAGCAGGCATTATTCTGGGTTTGTTGCTGTTTGCGCTCGGGGCGTTTCTTTTCGTGCCGGCGGCGGGAACACGGGCTTACATACTTTTCCTGGTTGCACTTTTCGTTATTGCCAGCGGGCTGACCTTCCTTGAAACAGCAGCCAATCCGTACATGACCGTACTGGGGACGCCGGAAACGGCCACACAACGACTGAACTTCGCCCAATCGTTCAATGGCCTGGCGGCTACCTTAGCACCGTTTCTGGGCGGACGTTTCATTCTTTCGGGGACGGAACTCTCCGAAGCAGAGATGGCCAGCATGTCGCCCGCGGCACTGGAGACGTACCTCCAGTCCGAAGCCGATTCGGTGATCGTGCCCTATCTGGTCATTGGCGGCGTGGTGTTGCTGGTCGCCATATTGCTTCGTTGGACAAAACTGCCGGAGATCAAGGAGGAGGCCGATGAGCCTGGCACCGGGCCTGTCGGTAAGCCCTTGTACCGCAACCGGAATTTTGTTTTCGGCGTCACGGCTTTGTTCTTTTACGTAGGTGCGCAAGTCGGTGTGTTAAGCTTTTTTATCCGCTTTTCAGAGCAGGTAGCTGGCGTAGCGGAGCGCGCTGCCGCAGACTTGCTTGCGATCGCCTTGCTGGGCTTTATGGTAGGCCGTTTTGTGGGTACCGGGTTAATGCGGTTCATTACGCCCGCCCGGCTGTTGATTATTTTTTCAGTCCTGAATATTGCCTTTACCATCCTCGCCGTATCGGTCGATGCTATGCTCGCCGTGTACGCCCTTATGGGAACGACCTTCTTTATGTCGATCATGTTTCCGACCATTTTTGCGCTTTCCATCAGTGGGTTGGGCGCACGTACGAAAGAAGGCTCGTCCATTCTCATTATGTCAATCGTGGGCGGCGCGCTGATACCGGTACTGATGGGACAGGTTTCGGACATGACAACGATGCAAACCGCTTACCTCGTTCCGGGATTATGCTTCGCCGTTGTGCTCGCTTTTGCGGTTGCCAATGTGCGGAATACCGAAACGATACGGATACAGGATGGACATTAATAGATAAGGATTAACTTTGTTAATTGATAAACTAAGCAATGAAACGTTACGCATTGGCGCTCGACCTCAAAGACGATCCCGCGGTAATAGCTGGGTATGAGGAACAGCACAAGGCCGTGTGGCCTGAGATTCAGGAGCAGATTTTGTCGACCGGCATTCTGTCCATGCGGCTCTACCGCGTGTCTAATCGGTTGTTTATGCTGATTGAGGCGGAGGACTGGTTTACGTTTGAAGCGAAGGCGGAAGCCGATGCAACCAACGAAACGGTGCAGAAATGGGAGGCATTGATGTCGACGTACCAGCAAGCCATACCCGGGGTTGATAGTGACGGAAAATGGGTATTAATGGAGGAAATTTTCGAACTACGGAAGTAATGGAAGCAGCACATAACACACCGAGGTATTTACAAATCCACGCCGATGACAACGTGCTCGTTGCCTTGTCGGATTTGCCCGCAGGCTACCCGATAGCGTTTGGAGGAGGATCATGGAACCTACCCAAACCAGTCAAGGCGAAGCACAAATTTACGGCACAGCCGCTCGCAGCCGGCGCGGAGATTATCATGTATGGCGTATTAGTGGGGAAAACTACGGAGAACCTGCTCCTCGGTGATCCCATCACTGTCGATAACGTGGAACATGCGGCGGGCGATTTCGCGCTGGGGACACGTAAACTGGACTGGAAGCAGCCGGATGTTTCCGCGTTTGAAGGACGTACGTTCATGGGATACCACCGGAGCAACGGCACGGTAGGCACGGGCAACTATTGGCTCGTCATCCCCATGGTGTTTTGCGAAAACCGGAACGTGCAGGTAATGAAGGATGCCTTGGAGGATCGCTTGGGCTATAAGAAGCAATCGAGCGATTATGAACCCGAGGTCAGGCAGCTTATCGCGCTGTACGAGACGGGAGCCACGGTGGAAGAGGTGTTGCAGGCTGATCTCGGCAAGGGATCCGATACACGCAAAAATAGCCGTTTATTTGAACACGTGGATGGTGTGAAATTTCTTGCGCATGATATGGGCTGTGGTGGCACCCGCTTGGATTCGGATGCCCTTTGCGGTCTCCTCGCGGGGTACGTCACGCATCCCAATGTGGCGGGGGCAACCATCCTCAGTTTGGGTTGCCAGCATGCGCAGGTTTCTATTCTGCGGGAGGAAATTGCCAAACGCGACCCCGGCTTTGACCGTCCGCTTTATGTTTTTGAACAACAGCTGGCCGGAACTGAGTCGGCGATGCTTACCGAAGCGCTCAAACAAACTTTTGCCGGGTTGATGCTTGCCAACAAGCAACGGCGCGAGCCCGCGCCCCTGTCAAAGCTCGTCATCGGGCTGGAGTGCGGCGGATCGGATGGCTTTTCGGGTATTTCCGCCAACCCCACGCTGGGCTATGTGTCGGACATGCTGGTGACGCTCGGCGGCTCGGTGATCCTTTCCGAATTTCCGGAATTGTGCGGCGTCGAACAGGAACTGGCAGACCGTTGCGTGGACGAAGAAACGGCCAACGCGTTTATCGCGCTAATGAAGGCTTACAATGCCAAAGCGGAAGCCGAAGGATCGGGCTTTTATGCCAACCCTTCGCCGGGCAACATCCGCGATGGCCTGATTACCGATGCGATCAAATCGGCCGGCGCCGCAAAAAAAGGAGGAACCTCGCCCGTCACTGCTGTTGTGGACTATCCCGGATTAGCCAATACGCCCGGGCTCAACCTGCTATGCACGCCGGGAAATGACGTCGAAAGCACAACCGCCGAGGTCGCTGCAGGCGCCAATGTGGTTTTGTTCACGACTGGACTTGGCACGCCGACGGGAAACCCAATTGCGCCGGTCATCAAGTTATCCACTAACACCACGCTTTACCAACGCATGCCCGACATCATTGATGTCGACTGCGGGACGATTATCGACGGCAAAGAGACGATTGCAGCGGTTGCCCACCGTGTATTGGACTACGTCATTCGCGTGGCGAGCGGGGAGGAGCAACCCAAAGCGGTACAGTTAGGTCAGGATGATTTTATACCTTGGCGGCGCGGTATTTCGTTGTAACCTTAAAAAATCATTTATTTGTAACCTAGAAACATGTCAGAAAATAAATTAGCGGGAAAATCCGTTCTAGTGACGGGCGGGGGAAGCGGTATCGGGCGGGCGATAAGTACGCGTTTTGCTCGGGAAGGCGCGGTTGTGCACGTCCTCGAATTAAGTGCCGAAAACGGGGCGGCGGTAGCCGCCGAAATCGACTCCTTTGGCGGTCATTGCGTCGTTCATGCCGGCGATGTCGCTAAGCAAGAGGAAGTCCTGACCATCGCAAATGCGATGGGGCGAGTCGATGTACTTGTCAACAACGCGGGTATCGCACACGTGGGCAATGTCGAAAGCACGACGGAGGCAGACTTCGAGCGCATTTTCAACGTCAACGTCAAAGGCGCCTACAATGCCCTCTACGCCGTTATTCCCGCAATGAAACAGCAGGGCGGAGGCGTTATCCTCAATGTGGCTTCCATTGCCGCATGGGTAGGTTTGGCTGATAGGTTTGCCTATTCGATGAGCAAAGGAGCGGTTTTCGCGATGACACTGTCCGTAGCGAAGGATTACCTTCAGGATAATATTCGGTGCAACAGCATTTCGCCGGCACGCGTGCACACGCCGTTTGTGGATGGCTTCATTGCGAAGAACTACCCCGGACGCGAAGCGGAGATGTTCGACGCGTTATCCAAGACGCAGCCCATTGGCCGCATGGCGACACCGGACGAAATCGCGTCGTTGGCCCTGTTCCTCTGTTCTGACGAGTCAGCCTTTATTACCGGCAACGATTATCCGATCGATGGGGGTTTTATCAAGTTGAACAGCTGAGAAAGCCGCAAGATCCCAAACAAGAAACTTATTCGTTGAATAATACATTAAAACAAAAAACACGATGAAATTAATACGCTTTGGTGCTGAAGGCAAGGAGCAGATTGGTGTCCAGGTAGATGGAACGAATTACGATGTATCTGCATTTGGCGGCGACTACAATGAACCGTTTTTCGAAAGCAACGGCTTGGCGCGGCTGGAGGAGTTTGTGAAGGCTAACCGCGATACACTCCTCGAAATACCGGAGGGTACGCGGCTCGGCAGTCCCATCGCTCGTCCTTCGAAAATTTTATGCATTGGACTCAATTATCGGGACCACGCTGAGGAAACGGGTGCCAAAATTCCCGAGGAGCCGATTATCTTCATGAAATCGACGACTTCCCTTTGCGGGCCAAACGACGACATCATCATTCCCAAAAACTCGACAAAGACCGATTGGGAGGTCGAATTTGGAATTGTCATCGGCAAGCGTGCTTCGTATGTGGAGGAGGCTAACGCATTGGAATACGTGGCAGGATACGTTTTGCACAACGACGTTTCCGAACGGGAATTCCAGCTCGAGCGTGGCGGCACCTGGGACAAAGGCAAAGGATGCGACACGTTTGCACCGATGGGGCCCTTCCTAGCCACGCCTGACGAGGTTGCGGATATCAACAACGCGCGGCTGTGGCTGAGCGTAAACGGTAAAATGTACCAAGACGGCAACACCAGCAATTTGATTTTCAATATTCCCTACATCATCAGTTACGTGAGCCAGTTTATGACTTTACTGCCGGGCGACGTGATTTCGACAGGTACCCCAGCGGGTGTAGGCCTTGGTTTTAATCCCCCCATTTACTTGAAACCGGGCGACGTTGTCGAGCTTGGAGCCGACGGTTTGGGCGTGTCGCGCCAAGTCGTCAAAGCCTATGGCCAATAAATAAGGGACACGAAGCAACGGCATGCTGAAAATTGATTCCCACCAGCACTTTTGGCTGTATGAGCCCATAAGGGATGCTTGGATAACCGATGACATGCGTGTTATCCAGCGCGACTTCATGCCTGTTGATCTGGGGCCCATATTGGCGCAGTGCCGCTTCGCGGGTTGCGTGGCCGTGCAAGCCGACCAGTCCGAAAACGAAACCCATTTTCTGCTCGAACTAGCGGATAGGTATCCGTTTATTGCAGGCGTGGTCGGCTGGGTAGACCTGCAAGCGCCCGACATTGAGGACCGGTTGGCGGCACTCGCACAATTTCCGAAGCTCAAAGGCTTCCGGCATATTGTGCAAGGAGAGCCAGACACGGACTTTCTGTTGCGACCGGCATTTTTACGCGGTATACAAGCCCTGGCCAAGCATGGGTTCACGTACGATTTGCTTGTCAAACCCCACCAGCTCAATGCCACAATTGATTTTGTCAGCAGGTTTCCCGACCAGCCCTTTGTGGTCGACCACCTCGCCAAGCCCTACATTGAAAAGGGCATTACCGAGCCTTGGTCTGACCAAATGAAAACCCTGGCTGCCTTCAGCAATGTATCGTGCAAGCTCTCGGGTATGGTCACCGAGGCGGATCACGCGCGGTGGCAACCCTCGGACTTTACCTTCTACGTACAGCATTTGCTGGCGGTGTTCGGTGCTGACCGCTTGATGTTCGGGTCTGATTGGCCAGTATGTTTGCTCGCGGCAGCCTATGAAGAAGTGGTCGAACTGCTGGAGAAACAGCTGGCAGGTCTGTCGACGGCCGAACAGGAAGCCATCTGGGGTGGCAACGCCTTGCGGTTTTATGGCATCCCCACAGCGGAATTGCCTCCCGGGAATCGCGTATAGTACTTTTTGACCTTTCCGGTAATAATTTAAAGCGTAAACGTATATGGATTTGCAACTTGAAAACAAGGTAGTGATTGTCACAGGCGGCGCCAAAGGCATCGGGAAAGCCATCGTCGTCGCCCTGGCCGAAGAAGGTGCGATTCCCGTGATTGTGGGTCGGTCTGAGGTAGACAACACACTTGTTGTCAATGAACTGAAGGCGTCAGGTAAACAAAGTCTTTCGATATGTGCTGACCTCGTCGATCCGGACGCATGTGCGCGCGCAGTGCGTGAAGCACTGGCGCATTTCGGACGTGTCGATGGCTTGGTCAATAATGCAGGCGTGAATGACGGTGTGGGTCTGGAAAACGGGAGTTACAAGGCCTTTGTCCAAAGTTTGCACAATTCCTTGGTCCATTATTATCTGATGGCGCACCATGCCTTGCCAGCGCTAAAATCCAGTAGAGGTGTTATACTGAATATTGGTTCCAAAACCGCGGAGACGGGGCAGGGCAATACCTCCGGTTATGCTGCGGCAAATGGCGGACGCAACGCGCTCACCCGCGAATGGGCCGTCGAACTCTTGCCGCACGGCATACGCGTCAACGCGATTGTTGTCGCGGAATGCGCTACCCCGCAATACGACCGCTGGATACAGACCCTCCCCAATCCGGAGGAAACTCTTCAGGAAATTACGGCGCGCATTCCCCTCGAACAACGGATGACAACCGCGTCGGAAATTGCCGATACGGCGGTTTTCTTGTTGTCACAGCGCTCGAGCCACACCACCGGTCAGCTCATCCATGTCGATGGAGGCTATGTTCATTTGGACCGCGCGATATTGAAAACAAAATAAGGGCGCTCACCCAGACGGCGCTTTCTACAAAATCAAGGGTTACGGTAGCAAGCGTGCACGACATATTTCTCTTCTCACCTGCGGTTGTGTCTTATGACCAACCGCCAGACCCGGGAAAATGGTCGGTGACAACACCAACCACGGGTTTGTGAGGATTTGTCGTGCACCCCGGTAGCAAACCTGGGTTTCTTTTCCCCATAAATATGCTATATTTGTTGTGAGTAGCGACCAACATTACATTTGCTGTATGGTTGGGTTGCTAATTGCCTGGGCACAGAACAGGAGACCAAAAAAGTTATAAACCTAGCTACCTTAGGATGAAATCGTCGTTTTCGTCAAAATGGTTAATCGTCATGGCGCTTTGCTTTTGCGTTATACTGGTTTCCGTTTATTTTTTCAAAAATCGGGAAATCCGTCCGCAAAGTGCCGCGTTGCCGGATATAGTCGACTATAATTTTCACGTTCGCCCCATCCTGTCCGACAAGTGTTTTGCTTGCCACGGACCGGATAACAATACCCGGGAAGCCGGTCTGCGCCTCGACACCGAAGAAGGAGCCTACCGTGCGTTAGCGGAAACCAAAGGCATGCATGCCATCGTGCCTGGCCAGCCCGAATCCAGCGAAGCCTATATCCGTATCATCAGCGATGATGAGCTTTTGCGCATGCCTCCTGTATCGTCCAACTTGGAACTGACGACGCATGAAGTAAAGGTGATTGAACGCTGGATACAGCAAGGAGCCGTTTACAAACCGCACTGGGCGTACACGGCACCCGAGAAGCCCGAGCTTCCGAAGGCATCGCGCAAAAACTGGCCCAGTAACGAGATCGATTTCTTCATCCTCGCCAAAATGGATGCCGCCGGATTGAAGCCTAATGCGCCGGCCGAGATGCCGCATTTGCTACGTCGCGTAAGTTTGGACCTCACGGGATTGCCACCGACCGAAGAGCAACTGGCGCGCTTCCTTGCCGACGAGTCCGCGGATGCCTTTGAGCGGGTAGTAGATGAATTGCTGGCCGCCTCGGCCTATGGCGAACGAATGGCCATGCATTGGCTCGACGTTGCGCGGTATGCTGACTCTTATGGCTATCAGGATGACGATATCCGTACACAGTGGCCTTGGCGCGACTGGGTCATTCACGCGTTCAATCAAAACATGCCGTACGACCAGTTCGTCACTTGGCAATTGGCGGGCGACATGTTGCCCGACGCAACAAAGGAGCAGATTCTGGCTTCCGCATTTAACCGGAACCACAAAATCACGGAGGAAGGTGGCGTCATCGAGGAGGAATACCGCGTGGCCTACGCCGTGGACAAGACCAACACCTACACGAAGGGCATATTGGGCATTACCATGGAATGCGCGCAGTGCCACGACCATAAATACGATCCTTTTTCGCATAAGGATTATTTCCAGCTCTACGCTTTTTTCAATAATTCCCTCGAAAAAGGCCTGGAGGGTTTAGTGGACTCGGGGCCGTCGAAAACACCCCGCCTCACCATCAGCCAAGCCGATGTGGAGAATATCCTGCAGTTTATCAACAAAGGGGACGATACAACGGCAGTGTCTGTGTCCGTGATGGGCGAACGGGACGAAGTACGGCCGACTTTTATATTGGATAGGGGTATGTACGACTCGCCCACTGAGCGGGTTTACCCCAATACGCCTACGGCCATCCTGCCCTTTGACAGCATACGCTACGCACCGAACAGGCTGGGTCTCTCCGAGTGGACTTTTGCTAAGGAAAATCCACTGACGGCCCGTGTCTTCGTTAATCAGCTTTGGACGATGATTTTTGGTCGTGGCCTAGTTGCTTCCGTAGCTGATTTTGGGAATCAGGGCGAGTTGCCCAGCCACCCGGAACTGCTGGACTGGCTGGCGGCCGACTTTCGCGACAACGGTTGGGATATACAGCGCTTGCTAAAACAAATGGTGATGAGTAGTACCTACCGGCAATCATCCGTCATTACAAACCGGCACCTGCAGACCGATCCGGAAAATATCTATCTCGCGCGCGCCAAGCGGCTGCGGCTGCATGCGGAGTCGATCCGCGACCTCGTCCTTGCCAGCAGCGGCCTGCTCAATCGTGAAATTGGTGGTCCCAGCATCAAGCCCTACCAGCCGGATGGCATCTGGGAGGTGACGAGTTCCGGACGCGGCGCCTTGGCCAATTACGTGCCAGACCACGGCGATGCCCTGTACCGCCGCGGGATGTACGTGTTTATCAAATTGACCGTGCCACCGCCCAACATGCTCATTTTCGATGCCAGCAACCGGGACATGTGCGAAGTAACACGGCAACGTACCAACACACCGTTGCAAGCGCTGGTGATGCTCAATGACCCGATTATCCTTGAGGCATCACGCGTGCTGTCCGGGCATTTGATGCAGGAGCATCCGCAGCGTGCTGCCGAGGAACACCTCAAACGCGCGTTTCGACGGATACTCAGCCGCGACGCAAGCGACAGGGAAATCGCGGTCCTGTCCGCATACCATGAATCCGAATTAAATCGCTATCGGGGGTCGCCCGAATCAGCAACCGACTTTTTGGCTGTCGGCGAGGCCCCGCAGGTACAAGGTGTGCCGGCTCCAGAGCAGGCTGCCCTAATGGCCGTAATCCATGCACTGTATAATCTGGAAGAAGCCATCACGCGGATATGAACGATAGCACGGCACCCGAAACGGGGCTTGTGCTAGCCGCCAAAAAAGCTATATATCATGAAGCACGACAAAGCAGTTGAAAAGGAAGTAGAACAAGCGAAGCTGTTCCAAAACCGCCGTCAATTTCTATCGAAGCTAAGCATTGGCATCGGCAGCGCGGCGTTGGGCTCGTTGCTGATACCGGATTTGTTTTCGGGAAGCACGCGCGGGCAGGAGGAATTGGCCAGCCAGTTACCTCATTTTGCACCGAAGGCGAAGCGGGTCATCTATCTGTTCCAGAGCGGTGGCGTTTCCCAACTGGAATCGTTCGACTATAAGCCTCGCCTGCGTCAGATGATGGGGCAGGACATGCCGACTTCGGTGCGGGGCGACCAGCGACTGACCGGAATGACCTCCGGGCAAGGCAGCTTTCCGGTGGTGGGGTCTTACTATGATTTTGCACAGTACGGCAAAAGCGGGGCATGGGTCAGCAACTTATTTCCCTATATGGGCAAGGTGGTCGATGACTTGTGCATCATTCGCTCACTGCATACCGATGCGATTAACCACGATCCCGCCATCACGTTTTTCCAAACCGGTGCGCAACAAGGTAATCGCCCCAGTATGGGCGCGTGGCTGAGCTACGGGTTGGGGAGCGATAACCAAAATCTCCCGGCGTTCTGCGTGCTTGTTTCCAAAGGAAAGGGCAATGGGCAAGGGGTGTATTCCAAGCTTTGGACCAACGGATTTCTGGATTCGGTACACCAAGGTGTGCAATTCACGGGCGGCCCTGACCCTGTTCTTTACTTGGGCAATCCCGCCGGAACCGATAAAGTCAGCCGGCGGGCACTGCTCGACAAGCTTGCGGAGCTCAATCTCATGCAGTTTGATGCGTTTGGCGATCCGGAAATCACGGCTAAAGTACAGCAATATGAGATGGCATACCGCATGCAAACCTCGGTGCCCGAAGTGACCGATACCTCAAAGGAACCCGACCATATCGTCAAGCTGTACGGACCGGATTGCTTGGTTCCTGGTACCTACGCAGCCAATTGCCTGCTGGCCCGCAAGCTGGCGGAAAACGGCGTCCGCTTTGTACAGCTGTATCACCAAGGGTGGGATCAGCATGACAACCTGCCCAGCCAAATGGCGATGCAGGCCAAAGACGTGGATCAAGCATCCGCAGCGCTCATTACCGATCTCAAGCAACGGGGCATGCTGGATGAAACCCTGGTGGTCTGGGGTGGGGAATTTGGGCGGACAACCTATTGCCAAGGGAGCCTTGCGCACGACAATTATGGCCGTGACCATCATCCCCGCTGTTTTAGTGTCTGGATGGCCGGGGGAGGCATCAAGCCGGGTATGGTCTATGGCGAGACGGACGAATTCAGTTACAACATCGTCAAAGACCCCGTGCACGTGCACAATTTCCACGCAACGATTCTGCACCAATTGGGATTGGACCACGAAAAGCTCACCTACCGCCATTTGGGAAGACGCTATCGGCTGACCGACGTGTTTGGGGACGTAGTGAAGGATATTTTGGTGTAACAGGCGAAAATGAAAAAACTTCACGCGCTGTTGGTGAACCTGCTGTTCGGCCTGAACGCATTCATCCTTTTTTTCTTGCTTTTCGAAAGCCGGATAGTAATTCCTCCTGTCCTGCAGGTAATCGGCCGAATGCACCCGCTGGTATTGCATTTTCCGATTGTGCTCTTGGTATTAGCGTGGTTGCTGGTTGCCTTTGGCAAAAGCTGGGCATTTCCGTGGCCGGCTTTGCGCCGTTTCGTCTATTTTTTGCTTTTTATTAGTGCCGGGAGCGCGGCTGTTACCGTGTTGGCGGGCTTGTTCCTCGCAAACGAAGAATCGTATGGCGGGGATACGTTCCGTTGGCATAAGTGGACCGGCATAGCCGTCTGCCTGCTGGCTGCACTGTTGCTGTGGAGCCACAGGCGTGCCACCGCCAGAGAAAGGTACCGTCCGCTTTTTGTGGCCGGGCTAAGCGCTGCAGTAGCGGTATTGTTGGTGGCCGGCCATTTCGGCGCCAGCCTCACGCATGGGGCCGACTACTTGCTGGAACCGCTTCGTCGCGACGAGCCACGGGTATTGAATATGGAGACGGCCATCGTCTACACGGACCTGGTTTATCCCATCTTGCAGGCGAAGTGCCTCGGTTGTCATGACGACAACAAGTCCAAGGGAGGTTTGATATTGGCGGACACGGCTTCGTTGCTGCGAGGTGGTGACACTGGACCTGCGCTCGTTCGGGGATCGGCAGAAGAAAGCCTAATCATCGAACGCTTGTTGCTCGATTTGGATCACAAGCACCGGATGCCCCCCAAAGAGAAGCCACAACTAACGGAGGGGGAACTCGCGCTGGTACAGGCTTGGGTGCGGTCCGGCGCAGATTTTACCTTGCCGGTCGCCGCCTTGCCAACGGGGGATACCATCCGGCAGCTGGCCGTAGCGGTTTATGGTCCGCCAGCTAGCGAGCAATACGATTTCCCAGCGGCGGAAAGCCTGACGGTTTCCGTGTTGAACACCCCGTATCGGGTGGTGCGCCCCTTGGCTCAGGATTTGCCTGCGCTAGAAGCCCGCTTTTACGGAAAAGGAACCTATATACCCGAAACCTTGCAGGAGCTTTCCGCCATCGCGACACAACTGACCTCACTGAATCTGAGTGGAATGCCCGTAACGGTTACGGATAGCGAAACGCTCCGGGGGTTTTCAAATTTGCGCGAACTGATGTTGAACGATACGCCGATCGACGATACGTGGGGGGCCATGCTCGCTTCCCTGCCCAAGTTGCGACGGGTCAGCGTGAGTGGTACCGAGCTCACGGCGAGCGGGCTGTCAGATATGTTGCAGTCCGAGAGCATCCGCGCGGTTTTCGTGTGGAATACGCCCATCGATACCGTGGCGCTAGCCACGATTCGCCAGCAGCATCCTGGCGTACGTATCGAGGTAGGATTTGTAGATGATGGCAACGTGGTGTTGCCATTAAATCGTCCTACGATTGTGCCGGCGAGTAGCTTTTTTCGAAATGAAACGTCGGTTTTGCTCAAGCATCCCATCTCGGGCGTCGAGCTTCGGTATACGCTTGACGGCAGTGCGCCGGATAGCCTCAACGCAGCGGTCTACGTCGATCCGTTTACGATTGGAGCTGCTACGCAAGTCAGGGTTAGGGCGTATAAAAGCGGGTGGCTAGCCAGCGAAGAGGTTTCCCAGACGTTTCATCGGTCGGCCGTCGAGCCTCAGGAAGTTTCGCTGGAATCCCGGCCCCATCCGCGTTACCGGGGGCGCGAAGCGCTGGCGTTTTTTGATTTGCAAAGCGGAGGCGACAACCATGCGGATGGTAAATGGATAGCTTTTCACGGTCAGGAAATGGCCGCAACGATGACGTTTGACACGCCCATACGGGTCGATACGATTGGTATTCACGTCAAACAGGACTACGGCCCCCATATCTATCCGCCACATCTTATCGAGATTTGGGCGGGCAAAGATTCCGCAAACGCGGTATTGCTGGCGAAGAAGAGCCCGTCGCTCGCCCCGCCGGGGCAGGCGGCCGCCCGACGGTTGATTAGCATCGGAATATTTGCCGACGGAGTAGGCTATATACGGGCGGTTGTCAAACCCATCGTACCCATACCCGACGGATACCCCGGTGCCGCGAATCCGGCCTGGATTTTCGTGGATGAAATCGTGATTTTCTAAAAGACGGTTCGGGTAGGAGCTACTCCACCACGACACCCATTTTGCTGAACTTGTCGATGCGCTCGGCGACGAGCGTATCGATCGGCTTTTTTCCTAATACATTCAGGTCGGTGAGAATGAGGTTTTTGACGGTTTCAGCAATCTGTTCGTGGTCTTGATGAGCACCACCAAGCGGCTCGGGTACGATACCATCGATCAGTCCGTTGGCCAGCATATCCTTGGCGGTCAGCTTGAGGGCTTCGGCGGCTTTTTCCTTATGGTCCCAGCTCCGCCATAGGATGGACGAGCAGGATTCGGGTGAAATCACTGAATACCAAGTGTGCTGGAGCATGTACACACGGTCGCCCACGCCAATGCCGAGTGCACCGCCAGAGGCACCTTCACCGATGACAATACAGATCACGGGAACTTCCAACACGGACATTTCTAGCAAGTTGCGTGCGATGGCCTCACCTTGTCCGCGCTCTTCAGCCTCCAACCCCGGATATGCGCCCATGGTATCAATAAGGGTAACCACGGGTTTGCCGAATTTTTCGGCCAGCTTCATCAAGCGCAGCGCCTTGCGGTACCCTTCCGGATTGGCCATACCGAAATTACGGAATTGGCGTTCCTTCGTGTTTTTACCTTTTTGATGACCGATAACCATGACGGACTGCCCGCCAATGGAGGCCATGCCGCCGATAATGGCTTTATCGTCGCGAACCGTGCGGTCGCCGTGGAGCTCGATAAACTCGTCGCAAATCAGTTTGATGTAGTCGAGCGTTTGCGGACGGTCGGGATGGCGCGACATCTGCACCTTCTGCCAGCCCGTCAGATCCTCGTATATTTCTTCCTTGGCGGTTTGCAGCTTATGTTGCAGTTCGGCGATTGTTGCACTCATATCTACCTTAGTTTTTTCGGCAACTTGATTCACTTTATCTATTTGGATTTGCAAGTCCGCAATGGGCTTTTCGAAATCGAACGTTGTTTTCATACTATTGTTTGACGACCAATTGAAGCGGTAAAGTTAGCTATTTGTAATGCTAATTTAAAATTAGCGCTGCGGCAGCCTTTCATTTTTTTAGTTTGGCCGGTCGGTGGCGTGGTGGCTTGGTTTTTGATAATACTTTCGTTGCATCTTATTTTTTGGCGATATATGGTTCGTAGACTTACTTTTCTCTTGTTTTCTGGGCTTTTATTTGGTGGATCTGCGTTCGCAGATACGTATCCAGGCGTGTTGTTTGATAACAGCATCATGCGTGGCAGCTACGCGCATAGTCACGTCAATTACCAAGGCTCAAGCTGGGTGGAAAACGTGCAATGCCACTTACCGGTATCCGACACCTTGTTTTTTACGCCAGGCAATGCCTTGTCGCTCAAATATACGTCGGGGGAGGCCGGATTTTGGCAGACGGACCTCTTTTTTCCACGTGCCACCGGCAATTACCAGACAGACGACCAGCAAGTGCTATCGCTCAAGCTTTTTGTACACTCGCCAGAGACGGAAGCCGTCAACATGCCGGCCGTCAGTTTAGTCTATAGCGAGGGCCATGCGAGCAACCAGCTCGATTTGTCGCGTTACGTATCCAATTTTGCGCCCAACGTTTGGCTCAGCGTACAGATTCCTGTCGCGGATTTCGGTTACGCCTGGCGGCAAGCGTCGGTTGAAGGCGTTCGATTGGCGCAGGGCACGAGAGACCGAGGCGCACACCACGTGTTCGTCGACCAAGTGGAATTTTTGCCCCTCCAGCCGCCGACCGAGAAGCTCTTTTCGGCCGCCGTGCTGTCTGCAGCAAAAGCCTACGAACGCCACGTAAAACTCACGTGGGAACTCCCCATGACACCCAGCATACGGTATATCAAGATATATCGCTCTGAAGATAACGACACGTTTGAACCCGTGGGTATGAAGCCGGTATTTGTGCGCAACGCGATAGACCTCGTACCCGTATCCAATAAAACCTATTATTATAAGGTGGCATGGGTCGATTACAACTACGCGGAGTCGCCTTTTTCGGCCGTGAAGGAAGCTGCGACGCAGACGGCAACGGACGAGGAACTACTGGATTTCATCCAGGAAACCCATGTCAACTACTTTTTGGAGAACGTGGAGGTCAACAGCGGCATGCACACGCTGTCGCGGAAATTGGCCGATCCGCGCGTATCGGTGAAGCATACGGGCCTGAGTTTGCTGGCACAGATCGTTGGTGTTGAACGTGGTTTCGTTCCGCGTAGCCTGGTGGCCAACCGTACCTTGCGCATTTTGCGGTTTTTGGCGGATGCCGAACAGCACTTGGGCACGTTCCCAGCGGTGCTGAACGGCCGGACAGGCGAAGGAATACACCGCGCTGACTCGGTGCCCACGGTGGATGTCGCCGCCACCTCGTATTTGGTTCAGGGGATGTTGGTCGCCCGGCAATATTTCAATGGAGAGGCAAAAGAAGAAGTCGCGTTACGTGGTCAAATCGATTCGCTATATCAGCGGGTGAACTGGGAGGAATTTGTCGGCCAGGACGAACAGGACGCTTTTCTTTTTGATTCCTGGTCGCCCGTCAACGGCTTTGCTGACGCGAAGCCCTTAGGAGGGTTTAACGAGAGCATGGTTAGCTATTTGCTCGCATTAGGGTCGCCTACGTTTCCCATCCCCGAAGAAAGTTATATAACGGGAATGGGCTACCAGCGTGAGCTGGTGGATACGGCGGCAGCTTACCACTTGGAATTAGTCAATAACAGCTTCTTCTCGGCGACGCTAGGGGAAGAGGTGCAGCAGCAAACGCAAACGCAGGAGGAAGGATCGGAACAAACCGAAGAGCAGGCCGGCGAGGCAGGGGAGGAAATACAGGAGCAGAAGCCCGAGGAGCAGAAGCAAGTGAAGCCGGAATCTTACTTTTTGCGTACGTCTTTGGCAAAAGATACGGTGTTTTATGGATTGCCCGTATCAGCAGGGAACATCGACGAAACACCTTGGAACGCCGTATTGCCGTTTTTAGCATTCGATCCGCGGGAAAAAGCGGACACATTCGCCAATTATTTCGATAACAACAGAAACTTGCTCCAGGCTTATAAGCGGCGCGACAATGAAGTTCAAGTGGACGATTTCTCCCTGGATATCTGGGGTGGCTTGTACCGGGCCGACACCTTGGGGCACCAGACATTTGTCGTCAGTCCTGCGATTTCCATTGCAAGCTATGCGTACCAGCCTAAAGAAGCGTTAAAATCCGCGCGGGAGTTTTACGACCGTTACGGAGGGAACATGTTCACAGACTATGGATTCCGGTCGTGGATTAACCCCCGGGGCAATACTGTTTCCGAGCGATTTGACCCCATTAGCCAGGCTGCTGTGGCCGTTTTGATTGAAAACGGGCGAACTGGCCTGATCTGGGACCTCCTCGCGAAGGACGAACATATCGGGCGCGTTGTGGATCGCTTTTTTACGGTCAATGCATCGCCCGAAGAAGAAGAGCAGTAGGCCGCTCGACATTTCGGTAGCCGTTACACACAAATGCCATGAGTGGGTTTGGTCATAACGCAAGCCGTATAGCGGGGGCAAAATCAGCCGTGGCT
>CAYUIZ010000071.1:0-16475 GCA_964444885.1 uncultured Sphingobacteriaceae bacterium
TTGCGTATGGGCGTCATGCAGTACGTGTTGATGGCCTGCTGGATGGGTACGGTAATGTATTGCTTGGCCTCGGCAATCTTGCCAGCCAGAATGACTAATTCCGGATTGAATAGCTGAACCAGCGTGGCAATACCTTTGCCGAGCTTTTCGCCAATGGACGACAGGATATTGATCGCAAATTGGTCGCCTTGGTTGGCGGCATGGATAACGGTTTTCGGCTCGATGTTGTCGACGTTCGTTTCGGTCAGCCCGGTCAGCAACGATGCTTGGCCCAGACGGATGCCTTCTTTGGCGAGGCGCGCCAGGGCAATCCCCGAGGCGACGGTTTCCAGGCAACCCTTCTTGCCGCAGTAGCACAGGTCGCCGTCCTCGACAAACGGAATGTGCCCGATTTCGCCCGAAAAGCCGTTGGTGCCATTGCGGACTTTGCCGTCCATGATAATCCCCAGGCCGATACCCCAGTCCATCAGGATAACGAGCACGTTCTTTTTATCGCGCGCGTAGCCGAATTTGAGTTCGGCGATGGCAGCGTTCTTCACGTCGTTCGTCAGGTGTACCGGTTTTCCCAGCCGTTGGGCGATGGCGTATTTCAGCGACTTGCCGTCGGCGCCGCCGTAGAGGTATGTCAGGTTTTGTCCCTGGCGGATGTCGATCAGGCCGGGCATACTCATGCCTACGCCCAGTAACTGGGCAGGGGACACGTCTGCGGACTCCAAATATCGCTCGATAATCAGCAGTAATGGCTCTAGCGCGGATTGGTCGGCACTGAGGTCGATCGGCACGACTTGCGTCGGCTGCACCTTATTGTTATTGTTGTCGATGACGGTCAATTTCACGCCGAAGCGTTCGACTTCTACGCACAGTACATGAAACAGCCCGCTTTTCAGTTTATTAATGATGGGCTTGCGGCCACCGATAGACGCGCCCTTCTCGTCCTGTACGATCACCTGGTCGGCCATTAGCCCATTAATCAGTTCCAGTGTTTTTGGCGAGCTTATTTTTAGCCCGCTGCTGATTTCGGCAAAAGTCATACCTTGGTTCTCAATCAACGCACTGACTAGTTTAAGGCGCAGGATATAATTCTTGCGCTCGATCTTATTCATCAGCCCGACCGATTCCCCATCAAGGAAAAGCGAAAAATCCAAGACGTTTGTCATAGAAACAAAAATAGGATTTATTTTATTATAAAATACGTGAATGAAAGTTTCTTTTGGCAAAAAATAGATAAAGTTTTTTGTTTTTTTCGGAGAAATCGATAGATTTGGCAATACGTATTCACGCGTGGTGCCTCATGTGGCGTTGCCCTGTCTGCCCGATCATCAGGCGGGCGGTTCGTTAGGGTTGGCAACTGCGCTAAACATTGAAAAATACCTGAATAAAATTATGAAAGAGACAAACAATTCCCGTCGGGATTTTCTCAAAAAGGCCATGATCGGGGCGGCGGCGTTTTCGATCGTCCCTCGGTTTGTTTTGGGTGGCAACGGCTATCTGGCACCCAGCGACCACTTAACGAAAGGCGTCATTGGCGTAGGGGCCATGGGGCGTGGGCATTTCGCTTATGCTGGGACGAAAACCGTTGCAATTTGCGACGTCGATACGCGCCATCTGGCGTTAGCGATGCGCAACTTGGACAGCGGTGTGAAGCAGTTTTCGGATTTCCGCGAGCTGATCCAGCAGCAGGATGTCGATATCGTGCACATTGCCACGCCACCACACTGGCACGGCGTGATGGCGGCGGAAGCCGCACGCATGGGCAAGGACATCTGGTGCGAAAAGCCGATGACGCGTACCATCGGCGAAGGGAAGCGGGTAGCCGAGCTGGTCAAGCAACATGGCAACATGTTCCGGTTGAACACGTGGTTCCGGTTTGACGCTAATTTCTACGGCATGAACGTGCCCGTAAAAAAAATAAAGAAGCTGGTTGACTCCGGCATGCTGGGCTGGCCGTTGAAAGTGACCATTAGCAAGCATACGGGCTTTGACTGGAAATTCTATTGGGTCGGACAAGAAAACCTGCCGGTAGAAGCACCGCCAGCCGAGCTGGATTATGAAATGTGGCTGGGTCCGGCTCCTTATAAGCCATACAGTACCCATCGCGTGCATACGACGTTTCGCGGATACTGGGATTACGACGGGGGTGGACTGGGCGATATGGGGCAGCACTACATCGACCCGGTACAATACTTCCTCGGCAAGGACAATGAAAGCCCGATTTCGGTTGAGGTCGATGCGCCGCAGCAGCATAGCGATGCGGTAGGCACGTGGCGACGGGTGGAGTACACCTACGCAGACGGATGCAAAATCATTTTGGATGGCGAGGGAACAGACGTGGGAATGCCTTATATAGAAGGACCGAATGGCAAGCTGTTTCGTGGCTTTGTGTCGGATATTCCGGATATGGAACGCAAGCTCGCCAGCTTCCCCGATCCCGATCCCCAGCAGACCGACTTTGTGGAGTCCGTTAAGACGAGGAAGACATTCGCGCTCAACGAACAGAACGGGCACCGCTCGTGTACGGTTGTCAACATGGGGCTTATCGCCTTGCGTTTGGGACGGTCGTTGCAGTTTGATTCAGATAAGCAGGAGTTCATTAACGACGAGGCAGCCAACCGGCTGGTCGACCAACCCATGCGTGGGCCTTGGACCATTTAACCTTTGATAACATTCGGATATAATTTCAATCGGAAATGAAGAATATACTATATGCGCTCCTATTATCGGCAAGCATAGTCCTGTCGGCCACCGCGCAACAAGATACCCGGACATCGGTCACCAAGGTGGCTGACCTGCTGGCCCTCCAGCCCGCCGGGACCACCCAGCAGTTTGACGACGCCATGGCTCAGCTTGAACGCTTCAACGCCGCGGATATCGCCACCTTACTTGGACAGCTAAAGCCACAAGGCACGGGCGATAACGCCGGAATCGAATACGCCGCCAACAGCTACAGCTACCACGTCCTGCAGGACGGCAAGGAAGGCCTGCGCGCAACATTCGTAGCCGGGGCACTAATCGCGCTGGAGAAAACCACGGATAAGGAAAATAAAGGGTTTATCATCCAAATGCTGCAAAACGCTGGCAAGGACGACGCTGTGCCAGCGTTGTCCGGCTACCTGACGGATTCGTATCTGGCTGAGAAAGCAGCCCGCGCCCTAGGCAGAATCGGAAGCGAATCTGCTGGCCAAGCACTACTCGCCTCATTGGCGAGTGCCGATGCGCAAACCTCGATTACGACGATAAATGCCCTGGGCTTTATGCGGTATGCACCGGCCGAGCGGGTTTTGCTCCAGCGTTTGGCGACGGCAGACGATGGCAACAAACGGGTGATCCTGTTTGCCTTGTCTGAAATTGCTGGTTCGGCTTCCGAATCCGCATTGCGAAAAGAAGCCGCGCGCGCAGGATACGTTTATGAGCCATCCAATGCCGTTGACGCATACATTGTGTATGGCAACCGCCTTCGTGAAGAAGGGAACACCAGACTGGCTACTCGCGTGGCCAATACCATTTATAAGCGAGCCAAACGACCTAGCCAAGTGCATAACCGCGTAGCTGCGCTAGACTTGCTTGCCGGCCTTAAAGGCACTAGCCAAGTCAGAAACCTAGTAAAAGGAGCACGCGACAAAGACCTGCTGGTGCGGCAGGCTAGCCAGCGGTTGCTAGCGCCGCATTTGACGCCAGCCATCGCAACCACCTTGCTCGCGCGCCTTGATCGTCAAGATGCCCACGTGCAGGCCGACGTGTTGCGGTTCCTGTCGAATAACGGTGTGCAAGCCGTAGTTCCGGTAGCCACACAATTGCTGCAAAGTTCCGATGCGAACGTACGCCAGCAGGCCGTGAAGTCGTTGTTTTCCCTGTCGGGCTCATCGGCGTTGCCAACGTTAGTCGGTTTGCTCCCTAACGCGGAACCGTCCCTGCAAGCGACGATCCAGGATGTATTATTGCGTTCCGAAGGCGAAACGGTCGTTCCTTTAATGATTAATACATTGTCCCAAACGCAAGACGCGAACGTGCGCAAGTTGGCGTTGGACGTCCTTGGCAAGCGAGCCGCCCATGAAGCGACTCCCGCTATTTTCAAAATTATCAATGACCGAAGTGCAGCGCCTGACGTGCGTGCCGTGGCTTACCAAGCACTTGCACAAACGACCGGTCCGGGAGACTTGGAAGCCTTGTTAGGCCAGTTGGGCCAGGTCGAAGGCGACCAAGCCGCGTTGGTCGAGTCGGCGATTATTGCGGCCATTACGCGCAGCGACAATCCAAGCCAGCAACATGGCAAAACCATTGCTTATATCAGCAAGTTGGATGCGCAGTCCCTGCCCAAATATCTTCCTGTCCTATCGGGCGTCGGTGGACCAGCCGCGCTTTCACTGGTGGAATCCCACTTAGCCAGCAACAATGCCGCGGTTAGTGCGTCCGCATTTTCGGCGCTCACCCGTTGGGGCAACGAAGAAGCCCTGCCCGTGCTGATCGAACGAAGCCGCCAACAAAACACCGAACCCCAGCAACGCGAAATTGTCGACGGCATTATCCGGTTGGTCCGTACGTCCCAAGCGCCCGCAGCACAGAAAACGCTGTGGCTGCGTGACGCGTTTGACGTAGCGGCCGATGTGGATCAGCAACGCCGTATCGTCCAAGCATTGGAGGCTACGCAAACCTATAATGCGATGATGTTTGCTGCGAGCCTGTTAGACAATGCAGCGTTGCGCGGTGCCGCCATGAATACCGTGATGAATATCGGCTTGGAGCGGAAGGATCTGTATGGCGACGACGTAAAAGCTCTGTTAAACCAGGCGGCAGACATGCTGTCCGGATCTGAAAGCAGCTATATACGCGAAGCATTAATGCGGCACATTGCCGAATTGCCTGATGATAAAGGATGGGTGTCCTTGTTTAACGGGAAAGACCTGACTGGCTGGAAAGGCCTTGTAGAAAATCCGATTGCGCGGAGCCGCATGACGCCGGCACAACTTGCCGAAAAGCAAGCCGCGGCCGATCGGCAGATGCGCGAGGGATGGTATGTGGAGGGTGGCGTGCTGCACTTCAACGGCAAAGGCGATAACATTGCTACCGTTAAGCAATATGGTGACATAGAGATGCTGGTCGACTGGAAATTGGCGAAAGACGGCAAGGATGGCGATGCAGGCATCTACCTGCGCGGCACACCGCAAGTCCAGATTTGGGATACCTCGCGGGTTGAAGTAGGTGCGCAAGTAGGCTCAGGTGGTTTGTACAACAACCAAAAGCACGAAAGCAAGCCCTTGTTAGTAGCTGACAATGCGCTGGGCGAATGGAATACCTTCCTGATCCGCATGGTAGGCGACAAGGTAACGGTTTACCTCAACGGTCAGCTCGTTACGGACAACGTGGTGCTGGAGAACTTCTGGGACCGCAGCATGCCGATTTTCCCGACTGAGCAGATCGAGCTGCAAGCCCATGGTACGCACGTTTCCTACCGGGATATTTACATCCGGGAGCTGCCCAGCCAGCCCGTGTTCGAGCTAAGCGATGCTGAAAAAGCCGAAGGTTTTGAAGTGCTTTTTGACGGTACGAGCATGGACAAGTGGACCGGTAATACCGATTCGTACGGTATCTCGGAGGAGGGTACGCTGGCCATCGTTCCGAAGCAAGGTTCCGGGGGCAACCTGTACACCAAGGAAGAGTTCGGTGATTTTGTATACCGCTTTGAATTCCGGCTGACTCCCGGCGCCAACAATGGTGTCGGTATTCGTACGCCGATGGAAGGGGATGCGGCCTACCTCGGCATGGAGATCCAAGTGCTGGATGACGGTGCTGATATGTACAAGAACCTGGAAGAACACCAGTACCACGGTTCGGTTTACGGCATTATCGCAGCCAAGCGCGGCCACCTGAAGCCGGTAGGCGAATGGAACGAGCAGGAGATCTATATCAAAGGCAATAAAATCCGGGTGACGCTGAACGGCACGGCGATCGTAGATGGCGACTTAGCTGAGGCGACCAAGAACGGTACGCTAGACGGCCGCGACCACCCCGGCCTGAAACGCAAGTCAGGCCACATTGCTTTCCTGGGGCATGGATCCGAGGTGCATTTCCGAAATATACGGATCAAGCGCCTGTAATCGAAGAAACCTTTTTTAGTTTGTTAAGAGGGAGCCGATGCGACATGTATCGGCTTCCGTTTTTTGGCAAGATAGCCAGCAGTCGGGCGCGATATTTTTCTCTTACTCTATTGATAATCAAAAATAAACTTCATACCTTTGCAGTCCTAAAAACAATTTTAGGGATAAAAAGGAAAAATTAAAAAGATTAAATGCCTACTATTCAGCAATTAGTTAGGAAAGGTAGAGTAGTTCTGGAGGATAAGAGTAAATCCCCAGCGTTGGACAGCTGTCCACAGCGAAGAGGCGTGTGCACCCGTGTGTACACCACTACCCCTAAAAAACCAAACTCAGCCATGCGCAAAGTCGCCCGTGTTCGATTGACTAACGGTAAGGAAGTCAACGCGTACATTCCGGGTGAAGGACACAACCTGCAAGAGCACTCCATCGTATTGATCCGTGGCGGTCGTGTGAAGGATTTGCCCGGTGTCCGTTACCACATCATCCGTGGTGCGCTGGACACCTCCGGTGTAGCTGGACGCAACCAGCGCCGTTCGAAATATGGTACCAAGCGCCCCAAGCCAGGGCAAGCGGCGGCGCCAGCTAAAGGCAAGAAATAATTAAACGGAGGATAACAAAATGAGAAAGTCAAAACCAAAAAAGAGAATCATTCTGCCTGATCCGAAGTTTAATGAAACGCAGGTAACCCGGTTTGTAAATAACATGATGCTTGACGGCAAGAAGTCTACAGCGTATTCTATTTTTTACAACGCCGTTGATTTGGTGGAAAAGCGGACCAGCGAGAATGGTCTGGAGACCTGGAAAAAAGCGTTGAATAACGTGATGCCTTCCGTCGAAGTCAAATCCCGCCGTGTAGGTGGCGCTAACTTTCAGGTGCCAACCGAAGTGCGCGCCGAGCGTAAAATCGCTTTAGGCATGAAATGGCTGATCAGCTATTCGCGCAAACGCGGTGAAAAAACCATGCACGAGAAGCTAGCTGGGGAAATTATTGCCGCATCCAAAGGCGAAGGTGCTGCGGTGAAGAAGAAAGAGGATACGCACCGTATGGCTGAGGCCAACAAGGCGTTCTCCCACTTTAGATTCTAAAATCGCAATACAATCCCATATGCATACACCGGTTTATCAGGACAATCATGACACCCTCGTAAATCGGTGTACGCATTTAAATATCAAATAGGAAACCCCATAACTCGGCCTGCGGGCTAAGTTGGAAACTAAAAAGAAATGTCAAGAGACTTAAAATTCACAAGAAACATCGGGATTGCAGCCCACATTGATGCGGGCAAGACAACGACCACCGAGCGTATTCTTTTTTATTCGGGTGTCAACCATAAGCTGGGCGAAACCCACGAAGGTTCGGCCACTACCGACTGGATGGCGCAGGAGCAAGAGCGTGGTATCACGATCACTTCCGCGGCTGTTACCGTATTTTGGAACTACCGGGATGCCAAATACCACGTCAACGTCATCGATACGCCAGGCCACGTCGACTTTACCGTTGAGGTAAACCGTTCGTTGCGCGTATTGGACGGCTTGGTGTTCTTGTTCTCGGCTGTCGACGGCGTTGAGCCCCAGTCAGAAACAAACTGGCGCCTAGCCGATAACTACCGCGTGCCCCGTATTGGCTTTGTCAACAAAATGGACCGCTCAGGTGCCGACTTCTTGAAAGTCGTTAACCAAGTGAAGGAAATGCTGGGTTCGGAAGCCGTAGCACTGCAGTTGCCCATTGGCTCGGAAGACAACTTCAAAGGCGTAGTTGACTTGATCAACAACCGCGGTATTGTGTGGAACGAGCACGACAAAGGCATGACCTTTACCGAAGTGCCCATTCCGGATGATATGGTGGACGACGTGGCTGAGTACCGCGAAAAACTGCTCGAAGCGGTAGCCGGATACGACGAGTCGTTGATGGAGAAGTTCTTTGACGACCCGAACAGCTTGACCGAACGCGAAATCCTTGATGCACTGCGTGCTGCGGTATTGGACAACAGCATCGTGCCCATGGTTTGCGGTTCGTCGTTTAAAAACAAAGGTGTGCAGACGATGCTTGACTTCGTAATGGAGTTGTTGCCTTCACCGCTCGACCAAGAAGCCGTTACAGGTGTAGACCCACGCACGGAGGCTGAAATTCTCCGTAAGCCGGACGTGAAAGAGCCGTTCGCGGCGTTAGGTTTCAAGATTGCGACAGACCCGTTTGTCGGCCGTTTGTGCTTTATCCGCGCATACTCCGGAAAACTGGAAGCCGGTTCTTACGTCCTGAACACCCGCTCGGGCAACAAAGAGCGCATCTCCCGTATTTTCCAGATGCACGCGAACAAACAAAACCCGATTCCGTTTATCGAGGCGGGTGACATCGGTGCGGTGGTAGGCTTTAAAGACATCAAGACGGGCGATACCCTGTGTGATGAGAAGCATCCGATCGTACTCGAGTCGATGGTATTCCCTGAGCCGGTAATCGGTTTGGCGATCGAGCCCAAGACCCAAGCGGACGTGGATAAGTTGGGTGTAGCCCTGGCTAAGCTTTCTGAAGAGGATCCGACATTTGTCGTTAAGTCTGACGAAGAAACCGGCCAAACGGTTATCTCTGGAATGGGCGAGCTGCACTTGGATATTTTGATCGACCGCTTGAGACGCGAGTTTAAAGTGGAAGTCAACCAAGGCGCACCACAAGTAGCCTACAAAGAAGCGATCACGGGCACTACGCAACACCGCGAGACCTACAAGAAGCAAACGGGTGGACGCGGTAAGTTTGCCGATATTCAAGTCGTGATTTCGCCGGTTGACGCCGATTACGACAAAGGCGGCTTGCAGTTTATCAACGAGATCGTGGGCGGTTCGATTCCGAAGGAATACATCCCGTCCGTACAGAAAGGCTTTGAGGCATCGATGGCTAATGGCGTATTGGCCGGCTATCCGATTGCTGACCTTAAGGTACGCTTGATTGACGGCTCGTTCCACGCGGTCGACTCGGATTCCCTGTCATTTGAAATTGCAGCCCGTGCGGCTTACCGCGAAGCGTTGCGGAAATGTAACCCCGTATTGTTGGAGCCGATCATGAAGGTAGAAGTATTGACACCTGAAGAGAACATGGGTGACGTGATGGGTGACCTGAACCGTCGCCGTGGACAGCTGCAAGGCATGGATACCCGCGCCGGCGCGCAAGTCATCAAGGCCTTGGTGCCACTCTCGGAGATGTTCGGCTACGTGACCCAGTTGCGTACCATCACCTCAGGGCGTGCCACCTCAACGATGGAGTTTGACCACTACGCTGAGGCGCCTAAGAACGTCCAAGAGGAAGTGATCGCGAAAGCGAAAGGCAAAGTAAACGCTTAATAATCGCAAATCAATAACCGGTTGCCCGTTGATAATAGCTCTAACGGGCAACCATTACTTTAACATAAGAACATGAGCCAACGGATCAGAATCAAATTGAAGTCCTACGATTACAACTTAGTGGATAAGTCTGCTGAGAAAATCGTAAAAACAGTGAAGCCTACAGGCGCCGTGGTCAGCGGACCCATTCCCCTGCCTACCGAGAAGAAAATCTACACGGTTTTGCGGTCACCACACGTGAACAAAAAAGCCCGTGAGCAGTTCCAACTGTGCGCCTACAAGCGCTTGTTGGATATCTACAGTTCTAACTCGAAAACGGTAGATGCCTTGATGAAACTCGAACTCCCCAGCGGTGTCGAGGTTGAGATCAAAGTGTGATCCATTGGATTTCAAACTGAGAAAAAAGAAGCCGTTTCCGTTAGGGAGCGGCTTTTTCGTTTATCCCAGTCTTGCGTTCGGCAATCCGGCGGCGCGGGCGAATAGTCATCCCTTTTTTCCGCCAATTCCGTTCCTTATCCGTACCTTTGTACGATACTGCCGGATTAGGTGCCCATTTGGTTGGCCCGCCTTAAGCCGGTATGATTCCAGAGAATATGGCAAATATCATTGCAATCGTCGGACGCCCGAACGTAGGTAAGTCCACCCTATATAATCGCCTCACCGAAAGCCGCCAGGCGATCGTCGACGACTTTAGCGGCGTCACGAGGGATCGTCATTACGGTATTGGCGACTGGACGGGCAAAACCTTTACGGTAATCGATACCGGAGGCTACGTGCAGGGCTCTGAAGACGTTTTCGAAGCGGCTATCCGCGAGCAGGTACTCATCGCTATCGAGGAGGCGAGCGTTATTTTGTTTATGGCAGACGTCACAACCGGAATTACCGATCTGGACGACGCGATAGCCGATATGCTGCGACGAAGCAAGAAACCTGTTTTTGTGGTCGCCAATAAAGTGGACCATGGCCTGCTGCAGCAGGAAGCCAGCATATTTTACAGTTTCGGCCTAGGCGAAGTTTTCCCCGTGTCGTCCATGACGGGTTCGGGGACAGGCGAATTGCTCGACGAAGTCGTCAAGCATTTCGAGGAAGAGCCGGAGGCCGGCGAAGAGCTGCCCAAATACGCGATTGTGGGCCGGCCCAATGTCGGCAAATCATCGCTAATCAACGCACTCGTCGGCAAGGAACGCAATATCGTGACGCCGATTGCCGGTACCACGCGCGACTCCATCCGTATTCGGTACAACCAGTTTGGCCATGATTTTATGCTGATTGATACCGCGGGGCTTCGTCGCAAGGCGAAAGTGAAGGAAAATATTGAATTCTATTCCGTCATGCGGACGATCAAGGCACTGGAGGAGGCCGACGTGGTCATCCTTATGCTGGATGCGACCGAAGGGATCGAAGCGCAGGATATCAACATTTTCCATCTCGCCGAAAAAAACCGAAAGGGCGTAGTGATTTTGGTGAACAAATGGGACCTGATCGAGAAAAACCACAAAACGACGGGCGTGTTTGAAGAGATGATCCGCGACAAGATTGCGCCGTTTAACGACGTGCCCATTGTGTTTACCTCGGTGACCGAGAAGCAGCGTATTTTTAAAGCGATCGAGGCCGCTTCGGCCGTGTATGAAAATAAAACCAAGCGCATTTCGACCTCAAAACTGAACGATGTGATGTTGCCGCTGATCGAGAACTATCCGCCGCCGGCGCTCAAAGGGAAATACATCAAGATCAAATATGTCACCCAGCTCCCCGGCAAGGTGCCCATGTTTGCCTTCTTCTGCAACCTGCCGCAGTATATCAAAGATCCCTATAAGCGTTTTATCGAAAATAAATTGCGCGAGAACTTCGATTTCAACGGCGTGCCGATTCAGGTGTATTTTAGGCAGAAATAAGCCGCATAAAGACGTTTTGTATCTTCTTTGGAGCCCGGTTAGTCCGGGCTTTTCTATTTTGCCCTGTTTTCCAGCACCATATCGCATTTTTTTGCTATTTGCATTCGGTAACGATTCCGTTATATTTGTCAGGTAAACCAATGTGCTCCGGCACCTATCTTTTATCTTTTTCAAAAATCAATAAACATGGAAATTAAAACTTCAACGAAGTTCGTTGCCGAGCTCGTCGGTACGTTTGGGCTCGTGCTTTTCGGCTGTGGTGCCGCCGCTGTGGCTGGTACGGATACCCTTGCCGGTCTTTCCGGGCTGGGGCTGCTGGGGATTTCATTCGCTTTCGGGCTGGCTGTCGTCGTGTTTGCGTATGCCATTGGCGGGATTAGCGGATGCCATATCAATCCGGCTATTACGATTGCCATGCTGGTGAACGGCAAGGTGACCGGCAAAGAAGCGTTGGCGTATATCGTCGCGCAGCTTCTAGGCGCCCTACTGGGCGCGTTTGTGCTGCAGCAGGTGCTGAGCGGGCAGCTCGGGGGCTTTACCCCAGGGGAGTGGGCCTATGGCGCCAACGGCTGGGGCGAGGGCTATCAGAATGAATATGGCATGCAGGCAGCCTTTCTGGCCGAAGCCGTCCTGACGTTTTTGTTTCTGTTCGTGATTTTCGGGGTGACCTCGAAGTGGGGCAACGGGACCATGGCCGGCTTGGCGATCGGATTGACCCTGGTGCTTATCCATCTGGTTGCTATCCCGATTACGGGAACATCGGTTAACCCGGCGCGGAGTTTTGGCCCGGCATTGCTGGCCGGAGGCGCCGCTTTGAGCCAATTGTGGCTGTTTATCGTCGCGCCCGTCATCGGCGCGGTTGCCGCGGCCTTAGCGTGGAAGGCGTTGGAAAAATAAGCCGCGAAGCCAATACGATTTACAACGGGATGGAAGCGACAACTTCCGTCCCTTTTTCGCGTGGCCGCACCGTGAGCGAACCTCCGAAACGCTTGACCCGCTCCTGCATCGACTGAATACCTAAACCGGATCGGTGGGCAGGATGAATGCCCCGCCCGTCATCATCAATGGAGAGTTTCAACATGTCATGTTCCTGGTAGAGCAAAACGGAAATCCATTTGGCCTTGGCGTGCTTGATGATGTTGGTGATGGCTTCGTGCACCACGCGGAGCAATTCGATCCGTACATCAATCGCTACGTTTTTCAGTGCCTGGCTATCGATCATCACTTCCTTCTCAAAATGCCCGTCGGGCAGGGCGGTGTCCAGCAGGGCGCGTACCCGTTCGCTGAACCCTGTTTCCTCCATCTCGTCCGGCATCTCAAACCATTGATGGCTTTTCTCACGCGACGTGTTATAGGCGTGTTCAATATGGTTCCGGACTTCCGCGAGCTTGTCGGCGACGGGGGAGGCTTGGTTGTCCAGGATCAGCAACTCCAGCTGGTGCTTGAGTCCGGCCAGCGTTGCGGACAGACCATCGTGCAAATCTCGTCCCAGACGTTTCTGTTCTTCACGGACTGCTTCGGCACGGATTTCCTCCATGGCGGTGATTTGGAATTTGGCCATGTCGTTGAGCTTGTCGATTTGCGCGCGTGCGGCTAAGTGCTTGCGTCGCATAATCCAATATACCAAGCTGACGAGCAGCATTGCTAATATGGAGATGGCAAAGATCCAATAGAGTCGGTTTCGTTTCGTTTGTTCGGACGCAAGCAGTGCGCTGTGGGCAAACTCGGCTTCCGTATGCGCATACAGCAATTCGTCGATGTCATTGACCAAGACCGCCTGTGTGGAATCCAGTTTTGCCAATGCCGCAGACGCCTGCAGGTACGCCTGTTCCAATTGTCCTTCATTGGCCATCAGTTGGCTTTCATAGCGGTAGATTGCCGCGGGATGCGTCACGGTGGAGCGCGTTTCCTTGAGGAGGGCTAAGTAATGGGCGGCGCTGTCGTTGTGGTGGAATGCGAGGTGGTGCTGTACGGCCCGATCGAGCCAGGTAGACCGGAGCGTTTCGACAAGGGCAGGGAACCGTACGGTGTCCGGGTGCAATGCCCGTTGCATGTTCGCCAGTACGGCGGCAGATCCGGCCTCATCGCGCAGCAGCACAAACTGTTTGTAGTGGTGGATAGACTGCATGTAATAATACACCGAGAAGCCCGTGTATATTTCGGGGCCGATGTGTTGCGCAAAAGCCTCGTAGATGGATTCGGCGAGTCGTATGGTCTCTTCCAGATTGGCGGTGTCACCCAGCATGGCATAAGCATGGGCGGTCGGGTGCAGTACGTTGATGAAGCCAGCCGCAATGTTGAGGTTGATGTCCTTTTCGCGAATCCGGCCCGGAAACGACTGAAGGTACTCCTTCTCGGCTTCGTATGTGGCAATAACATTGGGGTAGTGGTGGTTGCTGGCGTAGCTGTTGCATTTGCGCCCCGCCACCATGAGGGGCTTTTCGTTGTACAGCTCCATGATTTGCTGTTCGGCCTTTTCAAGGAAGTAGATGCTTTCCCCCTCACGAAGGCTATAATTCGCGTTATTGTTCAGGTGGATGTAGTAGTTGATCCGGTGTGCGTTTGGGACATGCGGCCGCCAAGCGAGCTGGCGGTAGGTTTCCAGCAGATTGATCAACGTGTTTTTGTCGAATAGTTTGCCATCAGCAAACGTTTGGTCCATCCATCGGTCTACACGGGAAAGGTATTCCACGTCGGGCAGCTTACCTGCGTTGAATTGCTGGGTTAACGACTCGATCGACGTTGTTTGCGAGGCCTGTGCGCGGGGGACTGTCCCTAGCAGCAAGATTGCACACAGCAATAGGTGGGTTAGTGTTGAATGGTGCATGCGATTTGGTTAGCTGAACGTTCAAGGCGGCAGTACGGCGGGTTCTCCACCCGCCTTGCCCCGGATCGTTTAAATGATATTAAGTTTTCGGGCGTAGGCGAGCAGTTCGGTAATGGATTTGCTGTTGGTTTTTTCCATCATCCGCCGGCGGTGCGATACGACCGTATGTTTGCTTAGGTGGGCCTTTTCTGCGGTTTCCTGAATAGAATTTCCCTGGCTGAAATGGAAAAGCATATCCATTTCCCGTGCCGTGAAAGGTACTAGGCTGCCCTCGTCCGTGCGATCCATGATTTCGGTGATGACGGGGCACAGGTACGTTTCGCCTTTCGAGACAGCCCCGATACAGGAAAGGACCGTGCTGAGGCCCGACGTTTTACTGATAAAGGCATTGGGACGATAACTCATAATGTGCGCGATCGTGCTCCGGTTGGTTACGCTGCTCATCATGATGATTTAGGCATTGTCGGCGATGCGCCGCACCTCGTTGATCAAGGGCAGTGAATTCTGGTCCTCGAGGTAGAAGTCCAAAAACAAGAATATGGGCTCCTTCGAGTAACCGATCAGGAAAGTGGTGAGCTCCCGGTCATCACTGAACGTATGCACGGAGTGAAAAATCCCTAAGCGCTCGATCAGCGCGGAAAACGAATCAGAAAACAGCTTATGGTCATCAAAGACAATAGCCGTATTGCGGCTGTCTACAATCACGATTGGTCCCTCCCTTAACAAATATATAGTATTAGTTCGGTTTTTTATATGGCCACGGCGTATTTTCCATGCTTTTCATCCTAGGGCGTTTTTCGATGTTCCGCTTAAGATACGGACCGAAGGGAATCTGACCGATGTATTTATCTAAATATAGATGATTGTTTTACAGAACATTATGCAGTCTTATCTTATTTATATTAAAAGAATGTTATGATAATGTATCTTATTCCTTAAGTTTGCAATGTTATAAACGTTTAGATACCGGTTGTCATTCTATTTCAGTGAAGTTACTTCGTCAAGGCCAATTAAGAAAAGACATTGTGCGCCACCTCTATTATCGGGGCGGACTATCGCTTGCCGATCTTAGCCAATACACGGGCAAGAGTTTGCCCTTAATTTCCAGTGCATTGTCTTCGTTGATGGAAAGCGGCTACGTGGTAGAACACGGACTGGCGCCTTCAACCGGAGGGCGGCGCCCGGTGAACTACCAGCTTAATCGCAACAAGAAGAAATACATCGTGTCGGTGGCTATGGATCAGTTGTATACCCGGATTGCCGTATATGACCTGTTAAATAATCCAGTCGTTCCCCAGAGCCGTTTTTCCTTTCCCTTGGCTGATGCGTCGAGCACGGTCGAGGCGCTGGTTGAGCGCGTATCGGAGGTGGTTAAGCGCGCACGGATCAAGCCGGAGCAAGTGCTTGGCGTAGGTATTGGCATGCCGGGCTTTATCAATATCGACCGGGGAATAAACGAGTCTTTCCTATCTGTGAGCGAGGACGAGGGCAATCTACAAGAAGCGCTGTCCAGCCGTCTGGGGCTTCCGGTGTATATCGATAACGACTCGAGCGCGATAGCCATGGCCGAGCTCCACTACGGTGCGGCGCGCGGCCGGCACGATGTGATGGTGGTAAATGTAGGGTGGGGCATCGGATTGGGCATGATCGTTAATGGCGAGCTTTTTCGCGGGCACCAAGGCTATGCGGGTGAGTTTAGCCATATCCCGCTGTCCAATAGTACCAAGCTATGCGGATGCGGCAAGCGGGGCTGCATGGAGGTGGAAGCATCCTTGTTGGTCGTGCTTGAGAATGCGAAAGCGGCTATGCGTGCGGGCACAACCTCCATGTTGGAACGTCTTTTTCAAGATAGCGACCGCCCAGAAGGCGATATTTTGCTGGAAGCTGCCGTCAAAGGCGATCCGCTAGCGGTGACGTCCCTTTCTGACGCGGCATCGATCATCGGCAAGGGGCTGGCGACGCTCATCCATATCATGAATCCTGAGCGTATCGTGCTGAGCGGCCGGGGCGCGGTGGCAGGCAAAATTCTGTTGGCACCGGTATACCGGGCGATCAATGAGTTTTGTATTCCCAAGCTGGCCGAGCAGACGGAAATCGTCGCATCGGAGCTTGGACCGAATGCGGAACTGCTGGGCGCCGCCATTCTGGTGATGGAAAGTTGCCCGCTGGACGACGCAGTCACTCCTGCGCACGTGTCCGATGCAAATAATAATATCGTAATATCTTAATAATCAAATAAATAAGCAAAAACAAGTCACAATTTACTAATCTAAAATCCAAAGTCGTATGAAAATTAAAAAATTACGCTTTACATGCAGCTTAGTTGTG
>CAYUIZ010000072.1:0-13299 GCA_964444885.1 uncultured Sphingobacteriaceae bacterium
TAAAGCGGAGATACTGCTTTACAGCAACAGATGCTGAGTCAAGCCCAGCATGACGGTGCGAATTACTGTATCCTCAGTCGCTACGACTCCAGCGTAAAATCAATCTGCCGTTTCACCAAATCGACTTTTTTGACACGGATGGTGACTTCGTCGCCCAGTTGGTAGCGTTTCTTGCGGCGCTGGCCGATGATGGCGTAATTCTTCTCGTCGAGGGCGTAGAAATCGTCGGTGATATCGCGGAGGCGCACCATGCCTTCGCATTTGTTTTCCTCAATCTCCACGTACATGCCCCATTCGGTGACGCCGGAAATAATTCCGACAAAGATCTGTCCGATCTGGTCTTGCAGGTATTCAGCTTGTTTGTATTTCACCGAGGCGCGTTCCGCGTCGGCGGCTTTTTTCTCCATCAGGGAGGCGTGCTCACACATCTTTTCGTAGGCCTCTTGATTGACGGATTTGCCGCCATCCAGGTAGTACTGCAGCAGGCGGTGCACCATCACGTCGGGGTAGCGGCGGATGGGAGAGGTGAAGTGCGTGTAGAAGTCGAACGCCAAGCCGTAGTGGCTGGTCTTTTTGGTGGTATAGATGGCTTTGGCCATCGACCGGATCGCCAGGGTGGTGAGCACGTTCTGCTCTTTGGCACCCTCGATGCGTTCCATCAGTGCGTTGATGGAGCGCGCCGTTTCGCGCTCGTTCTTCACGTTGAGTTTGTGGCCAAAACGGGCGGCAAATAGCGCAAAGCTCGCTATGCTCTCCTCTTTTGGCGCATCGTGTACGCGGTAGACGAAGGTCTTGCGGTCGCTACCCTTGCCTTGTTTGCCAATAAACTCAGCCACCTTCCGGTTGGCTAGCAGCATGAAGTCCTCGATCAGTTTGTGCGCGTCCTTGCGTTCGCGGGTGTACACGCCCAGCGGTTTGCCTTTCTCGTCAAGCTTGAATTTGACTTCGGCCGTTTCAAAGCTGATCGCGCCATGTTTAAACTTGCGTTCGCGCAGGATATAGGCCAGCTTGTTCATCGTCAGGAGTTCCTCCGCATAGTCTCCTTCGCCATTTTCAATCACCTCCTGGGCATCTTCGTAGCTAAAGCGCCTGTCGGAATGGATGATGGAGCGCCCAAACCATTGGTCGACCACATTGGCGTCGTCGTCCAGCTCGAATACGGCCGAAAACACCAGCCGGTCTTCATGAGGAACGAGCGAACACAGGTTGTTCGACAAGCGCTCGGGCAGCATGGGAATGACACGGTCCACGAGGTAGACCGAGGTACCGCGTTCGAAGGCTTCCCGGTCCAGGGGGGTGTCGACGGGCACGTAATAACTCACGTCAGCGATATGCACGCCTATCTCATAGTTGCCGTTTTCCAGCTTCTTGAACGACAGCGCATCGTCAAAGTCCTTCGCGTCGGCCGGGTCGATGGTGAAGGTCGTGGTCTGCCGAAAATCACGCCGCTTGGCGATTTCCTCGGCGGGTATGCTGCCGTCATAGGCTTCGGCTTCTTGTTCCACTGCGTGCGGAAAGGCTAAGGGAAAGCCGAAATCCGCCAGGATGGCATTCATTTCGGTGTCGTTTTCGCCTTTTTTGCCCAGCACGTGGGTCACCTTGCCTACCGGGTTTTTATTCTTGCCGTCCTGGGGCCATTCGGTTATGGCGACCAAAACTTTTTCGCCGTCCTCCGCGCCGGCCAGGTCGGAGAGGGGGACGAAAATGTCCGTCAGCATTTTGCGGTCGTCGGCTGTAAAAAAGGCAAAGCGGGGCGATATATTGATTGTGCCGGTGTATTCGGTCCGGGCGCGCTCGATCACCTCCACTACCTCGCCCTCCTTGCGCCGACCCCGGCTTTTGGAGTAGGCGTGCAGCTTCACCTTGTCGCCATGCAGGGCATTGCGGAGCTTGCGGGGCGCGACGTAGATGTCGTCTTCGAATTCGTCTTCGGGAATCACAAACGCGGATCCGTCGGCCGTCATATCCACCCGGCCCGTGATGAAGGCCTGCAGCTCTTTGAGCATATATTTGCCTTTCTCGACCTCCTTGAAGTTCCCTGCTTTGGATTCTTCTTTCAGGATACTTTGGATCGCTTGGCGCGATTCGTTGTCCGGGATGTTGAGCTTGCCGGACACTTGCTTGTAGTTCAAGGGCTTGTTGCCCTCTTTTTCGAATACGTCCGTAATGAGTTGGGTAAGTATCTGCTTGAATGCGTTGTTCTTGTCTTGTGCCATGTATAGGGGTTTATGTGTTGTGCTTTTGGGGTACTGGCTCACGCAAAGGTAATCCGTTCCTGCGCAATACCCGCTTCATTTCGCATTTTTAATAGGAGCTGCGCGGTGGTGATCACATCTTTCTCACAATATACGCGTATCCGCTCCAAATTGTTTTCTTCGTAATACACCCGGTACACGTCCTCGCCACTGATATCATCCTTGGGTGTGGGGATGCCAAATACCGCTGCCAGCAGGTTTAGCGAACTGTAATGCCTGAAATCGCCGAAGCGCCAGAGTTCCATCGTGTCCAGGTGGTTGATCTCCCAGGGCTTTTTGCCGGTCACGTCAAGTTGGGAGGGAATGCGCAGGCCGTTGGCCAACATCCGCCGGCAGAGGTAAGGCAGGTCGAAACTCTTGATGTTGTGCCCGCAAAGGATCAGGCTGGCGGGCTGGGCGTGGAGTAATTGGGCGAAATCGGCCAGCAAAGTCTGCTCGTCATGCCCGTGAAAGGACTTGACACGGAAGTGCTGTTCGCCAGCGCGCAGGTGAAACACCCCCGCCGATATGCAGATCACTTTGCCAAATTCGGCGTGCAGGCCCGCGTCAGCGTAGCGGTCGGCCGGCGTTTCATCGGCTTCCAGGACGCGGCGGATCTTGGTGTCCCAGAGCGATTGGAAGCGGTCGTCCATATCGGCATAGTGCCGGTGCTGGGCCACCGTTTCGATGTCAATCACGATGACTTGTTGTAAATCTACCGTATGCAACATATTACTTCGCTAAAACTTCAAAATGGTGCGTAAGCCGGGCGCCCGCTTCGTCCACCAGCGTGATGCGGTGCTGGCCCGACTCGACCGTCAGTGCCATTTGGTGGAGGTGGGCGGTCTCACCCAGAAATTCATTGTCGAGGTGCCAGAAAATGCGGCTGTTCGACTCCCGGTGGGCAGCGTTGAAAATCACTTGTCCGCGTTTGCCGTCGATTTCCAGCGGGATGTAAATCTTCGCGTGGTTCTTCGGATAGATCATTTCCATCGCTTGGGCCAGGTCGACGGTTTCACAGCCGGGCGCATGCGGGGGCAACTCCCGATAGTTGCTGTTGCGCCGTTGGTAATAGTAGGCCATCGCCGGAGGTAGCACAAACCAAGGTTGGGCAATCATGGCATCCGTGCTGACGCAGGCAGCGCTCACTTGGTAACGGCCGCTCAGGTCGGTGTGGATCGTCTGGTGGTACGGGCAGGCCGCGGATTTGAAGCCGGCAGCCGGTATGTAAAGGTTCTCCGGGGTGGGGCAGTCGGCACCGGCCAGATACCCGCTCTCTTTGCACACGGCTGTACTTACCATGCGGTCGATCGGCGGAGCGAACCAGTCCTCGGACGGAAGGAGCCCGAAAATCTCGAACAGGATGGGCGCGGCAGCCTCGATACCCGTCAGTCCGGGGCGACCTTCCCCGTCCGCATTGCCCACCCATACGCATACCACGTGATCCGGCGTCAGCCCGATGGCCCAGCCATCGCGGAAGCCAAAGCTCGTCCCTGTTTTCCAGGCCACTTGCTGCGAGGACGAAAACTGTTCCCACAACGCTTCTTCCCCCGGACGCATCACCTCGTTCATCGCCTGAAAGGTGAAGTACAGGGAGGCATGGTCCATCACCGATGCCCGCTCCAGACGGGCAGGCGGACCGCTGTCCGCCACAGGCAGGTAGGTAGGCATGTGGTAGGCGGCGGGGTCGTACAAGCCTTGATGCGGTTCGTAGCCCTTCAGCGTGCGGGCCATGCTGGCATAGGTGCCCGCCAATTGCCACATCGTAACCTCGCATCCGCCCAGAATCATGGAGAGGCCATAGAAATCAGAGGGGCGGTTGAGCGTGCGGATACCCGCGCGATTCAGGAAATCGTGGAAGCGCGGGTATTTGTACTGCTGCAGCATCTTGACGGCCGGGATATTCAGCGAACGGCTGAGCGCGCGCGAGGCAGGAATGGCTCCGTCATAGCCCAAATCGTAGTTCTGTGGCATGTAACCGCCAATCTGCGTGGGCACGTCGGGGATAAGGGTGTGGGGCAGGAGTATGCCATCGGTCATCATCGCGGCGTAGAGCAGGGGCTTGAGCGTGCTGCCCGGACTGCGGAGCGCGGTGATCATATCCACATAGCTTTCCACTTCGGGCTGGTTGGGCGCATGCACGTTGCCTACGTAGGCCAAGGCCTGTCCGTGATCGACGTCGAGGACGAGCGCGGCCGCATTATGGATGCCGTTGGAGCGAAATCGGTTTTGGTGTCGGGCGATGATATCGGCCACCTGCGACTGCAAGCGGCTGTCGATCGCGGTTTCGGTGCGTGTCACATCAATGCCTAGGCTGGCGTGTTCACGCTTGAAACGCTCGAGCAGATGTGGGGCGCGCTGCGGCAGGGGATGGGGATTGTCGGGCAGGGGTTCCAGCTTGGAGAGCGTGGCCATTTCGGGTGTCAGCGTGCCCTTGGCCGCCAATCGGTCGAGCAAGGCGTTGCGCTTGTCGAGCAGGCGTTCGCGGTTTTTCCCCGGATGCACGAGCGACGGGGCGTTGGGGAGTACGGCCAGGGTCGCCGTTTCGGCCCAGGAGAGCTGTTCGGGCGCACGGCCAAAATAGCGCCAGGCTGCCGCTTCCAAGCCCACCACGTTGCCGCCATAGGGCGCATGGGCGGCGTACAAACGCAGAATCGACGCTTTGCTATAGCGGAACTCCAGCCGCACGGCGAGCAGTGCCTCCACGGCTTTCTGCCACAGGGTGCGCGGCTGGTTGCGGCTCATCCGGATGACCTGCATGCTGATCGTACTGCCACCGGACACGACACGGTTGCCGCGCAGGTTCTGCCACGCTGCCCGGGTGAACGCAATGGGATCAACGCCGAAATGATAAAAAAAGCGTTTGTCTTCGAAGGCGGTGATGCAAGCCGTGAACTTTTCCGGAACGGCTTCCGTCGCCGGGAAACGCCACTGCCCATCCGAGGCAATCGACGCACCGAGCAATTGCCCTCGCCGGTCCTCGATCACATAGGACGTAGGCGTACCGAACAATTGCCGGGGCAGGGCGAAATAAAAGCATAGCGCAACGACCGCGACCAGAAACAGTACGGCCATGCCCTTCCTTGTGGCACCAAATGCCCGTAGCCTGCGCCAGGTTTGCGTTGCCCAATTCATGATGAGCTAAAGTACGAAAATATTAAGAAAATGGCTGGTCGTGTGCTGACTTCATGAAGGGGGATGGCGTTGCTCGGGCATGGGAGCGGGGACGTGTGCAGTCGTTTCGGTACGGCCGTTTGAACGATGCAGTATTGTGCTCGACGCGGCGAAAGATGCTAAAGCATATTCCGCTTATGTCGAGTTATGCGCCGGTGTGGGAGGGTTTGATAGCGTTTAGACAGCTAAATTTTTATATAGATATAAACTTAATGTAATGATCAATTTTACATTCATTATGAGTATAATATGATATTAGTGATAAAATTTTAGCCGATATTTCACGTTAATTTTAGCTTAATTTACCTGGCGTATTTTGACGGCTGATGCAGGACCGACTCCACGTAATGAAGCGGACGGGGAACTGAAAGGCGTGGATTGGGAGTAGCCGGGCGGGCTGATTGGCGTGCAGGGAATAAGGCTTAGCTATCCGATGCGCAGGCAGCGCATAAACCGACGGCATTGATGCCGACATGATGCAGTTGGTAGCCGGCCGGAACGTGTACTTGGGGTAGGTTGATTTCGTCGAGGCAGAAGATGCTGTTGCACGTAGAGCAGATGAAATGGACGTGCTGGTCGTGGTGTTCGTGTTCGTCGCAAGCCGGGGAACAGAGCGCGTAGGTGGCGGTGCCCTGCAGGTCAAAAATCTTGTGGAGAATCCCCTTTTCTTCCAATACGGCCAATACGCGGTAGAGCGTTACGCGGTCGACCGATTTGCCTAGCAGGCGCTCGAGCTCAGGCTGGGAAATGGCTGCTTCTTTTTCTGCGATGATCTGGAGCACGCTGAGCCGAGGCTGGGTCACTTTCAGCTTTTGCCTGCGCAGCAAGTGGGTGAACCGTTCGGTCCGGTCAATACTCCGTGGGGTGTCCATAACAGCCATTGGTTCAAAGATAGTGAACTATTGGGCGATAAAAAAACGCGGGTGCCGTTGAAGCACCCGCGGGGATAGGGTATGCCGACCTGATTGTCGCTAGGCCGGCGTTGTAGCGCACTTAGCGGATCAGTTCGGCATCCATAATCTGGATTTCCGAATTGCCCTTGTCAATGTCCGCATTTAATACCACGCGTCCCCGGATTTTGATGGGGTCTTCCGTAAAACGTACGCTGCCTCCTTTCTTTACGAAAACTTCCACCATGGGCGGAATGTCGTTCGTGCCGCAAAACATGCACTGCATAATCGGCAGGACGGAAAGCATGAACGTGTCGTGGTCGCGACCGCCGTGCAACGGCACGAGGTAGCCCGGAAGCTCGACGGTCTTATTCTCGATCGATAGTAATTCGTCGGGAAAATGGGGCGTGTAGATGGTTTGATTGCCCGTATTCGTTACCTTGTACATCAGGGTATTAATCTTTTCCCAGGTGTCGTTCATCATGGGCGTATGGTCCGGAATGTCACCCGGCAAGTTCTGCGCCTGTACGGTTAATCCACCGATAATCAGCCCCAGAATTAATGCGATTTGTTTAATCATTTTGTTTATATAAATTATATTAACTTTCTGACAGTGTTTGCGATATCTCAGTTCGATAAGCTTTGATAGCTGGGATGACTGCCGATACGAATCCGATCAGCACCCCCGCTAGTACGATCCACCCTTCCTGGGGGTGGAACGACAGCGCATCCAGCACATCTTCATTCCGGGTTTGTGCGCCGATCAAGTGGAGCGCCACATGTGCCAGCAGCAATCCCAGAATCGAACCGATCAAGGTAACCAATACACCTTCTGCAATGACTATGCCGAAGAGCGTGCCGCGCGACGCACCCATCGAACGCATGATGGCCAAATCGTATTTCCGACTTTTGAACGCGTTGTACAGGCTAACAAAAATACTCAACGCCGCCATAAACATGATGATGTATGCCAATTGCTGCAGCGCATCGATGCCTACGCCAAGCAGGGAAAACAGCCGGGTGCTTTCGAAGGCGGGGGAGGCTGCCTGCATGCTGGTGCTCTGGTTGACCAAACGGGGCAGGTGGGCGATGGCGGATGGGTTGCGGTATTGGATCAGCATGGCCGTGATTTCAGGGCCTACGTCCGCTACTTCGCCCGCCATGCTCCGGACCAGGACGGGCTCGTCGTCGGCGTGGTCGTGGTCGTGATCATGGTGCGCATGGTCGTGGTCGGCATGGTCATGACTGTGATCGTGGCTATGGTCGGCATGGTCATGGTCATGGTCATGGCTATGTTCGTGATCGTGATCGTGCGCGTCGTCGTGCACGCCGTGTACCGCCCACACGCTTCCGATCGAGCTCAGGATGAGGCGGTCAGTGACGTTGCGTGCAGGCTGGAGTATGCCCGTAATGGTGTAGGGGTGCGAATCGTGCACGTGTCCTTCGTCGCTCAAGCCGTGTGCGCCGATGAAGGTATCGCCAATGGCAAGGTTGTTTTTGCGGGCCGTCTCGGCGCCCACCACGGCTTCGAAATCGGCTTCCCACATCCGTCCTTCGGCGAGCTCCAGGCCGTAAAGTGCGATGAAGGAGCTATCCGTGCCAATGATCCGGTGCCCTTTGTAATTGTCACCCAGCGCCAGCGGCACGGCCATGCGCACCATCGGATTGGTAGCTAGCGCCTGCGCATCGGCGAAGGGAATGTTGCCCGTGGGGTTGTCCATGTGGTAGATGCTGCTCAGGATCAGTTGCAGCGGGCTTCCCTTGGCACCCACGACCAAGTCAATGCCCCGGCTGTTGTTGTCCAGCTGACGCTCGATTTGGTGGGAGCTGAGCAGCAAAACACAGAGAATGGCACTGCCAAAAGCGGTTAGCAACGCGCCGAGGATGGCGGTAGCCGGGTTTTGCTTGATGTTTTTCCAAGCGATCTGAAAGATATTCATAGCCTGTCTCTAAGTTGTCGGATGAATCAGGTTCCGGACGGTGTATGCGTTGGATATTGCCGTTTTCAGCCGCGTGTCGTGCGTGGCGACGAGCAGCGTGGCTTGGCTTTGTTCGGCTTGGCGGAGCAATAGGTCAATGACGCTGGCCGTGTTGCGGTCATCCAGCGAGGCGGTTGGTTCGTCGGCAACCAAAATCGACGGGCTATTGACCACTGCACGTGCAATCGCGACTCGCTGTACCTGCCCGCGGCTGAGTTTTTGCGGATAGGCATTGAGCTTGTCGCCCAAGTGCAACCACTCCAGCACCTCGTGGATGCGGTCCATGTTTGTGTCTACGCCGGCAAATCGCTGGGCAATCTTCAAATTTTCGCTGACGGTTAGGCTTTTGACTAAGTGGGCGTCTTGGAATATCAGCCCGATATGCCGACCCCGGAACTTGTCGAGGTCGCGGGCGGGCAGGTCGTACAGGTGCTGTCCGGCGACTGTCACCACGCCCGACCGGGGCTTGAGTAGTCCGCTCAAGATGTGCAGGAAAGTGGTCTTACCGCTGCCCGAATCGCCCAGAATCAGCGTATGCTCACCCGCATGCACCGTGAGGTCTTCGAAATGAAAAGCCTGTCCCTGTGGGTACTGGTATTGGATGCCGTCAGCTTGCACGACGGCCCTTGTCGGTTCACTCATGCCAATTCGTTTGAAACGGTGCAAGTTACCTTTTTTCGTGCTGAAGTCGTAAAGACAGGTTGCAACTTTATTGATATAGGCTGGAGGGGTTACAATTCCTAAACGTGCCGGAAACATGGCGGAAATATAACGTTAACCATTACTTCATAGTCACATAACGCTCACCTAACCTTCTCTTTCGACTATTGCAGTTGAATTTAATGAAGTCATGCAGTTAGGAAAAACATACATTTTAACGGCGTTTTTGGGCCTTTTTCTGATGATGGAATCCCATGCCACGGAGAATGCGGGAAGCATACAGGGCAAAATCATGGACGCTGCGAGCGGCGTGCCCATAGACGGCGCAACGGTCAACATAGTAGGTACCGCACAGGGTACCGTGTCCGTTTCGGACGGTACGTTCCGGTTTCCCGGTATGCATGAGGGCCGGTACACGCTGCAGGTATCGTACCTCGGTTATGTCGCGATCCGCGTCACCGACATCGAAGTGGTCGAGGGGCAATCCACATCCTTGGAAATTCGCTTGGAAGAAGCCGGCGAAGTTATGGACGAAGTGGTCATTACCACGGCCCGAAGCCGGGGAAGCGACTTGGCCCTGCTGGTCGAACGCCACCAGTCGAACATGATTGTGCAGAAAATTGGCGCGCAGGAACTGGCCCGCAAAGGGGTGGGCGACGCGGCCAGCGCCGTTACTAAAATGTCGGGCATATCCAGGCAGGAGGGGTCCAGCCAAATTTACGTTCGGGGGCTAGGCGACCGCTATAACTCGACTTCACTCAACGGCTTGCCCTTGCCCTCAAACGATCCCGAACGCAAAAACGTCGCACTGGATCTGTTTTCCACCGACATTGTCGCGTTTATCTCCATGGACAAAGTATATCATAACCGCATTTCGGGCGACTTCGGGGGAGGCAACGTGGACATCGCTTCGAAGGATTATAGCGGCCCGGGTTTGCTGGAAGTGTCGTTGGGTACGACGGCGAACAGCAATGCCCTCGGACAAGCCTCTGATTTTTACCTGCACCCGGGACCCAACACGGCGGGTTTCAGCAGCTATGCGATTCCGAATGATCCCCTTGGCGGGTTCAACTTCCAGCACCCGATGAACACCCAGGCGCGGCGCCCGCTACCGGGGAGCATCGGCGTACTCGGAGGCAAGTCCTTTTACCTCGGCGGCGAAAAACGGCTGAATGCATTCGCGACCGCCAAGTTCTCCAACGGATACGAGTATCGCCGCGGCGTCAATGGAAACTTCAGCGCCCAAGGCGCACGTATTCAGGAGCTAAAACAAGAAAGGTTTAGTTACCAGACGAATGCTACAGCAATGCTAAACCTTAACTTTATCATGGGTCCCAACCACCGGGTCGCGCACAACTTCATGTTTGTCAACAGCAGCGACCAAGCCAACGATATCTACCGCGGTTTTATCCGTGACATCGCAGAGAACGACAATGGCTTTGTGCAGCGCGGCACCTATACCCAGAACAAGCTTTTCGTCGAGCAGTTCTTAGGCACGCATCGCCTGAGCGAGCAACTCGACCTGGACTGGGGCCTGTCCGCTACGCAGGTCGTTGGCGAAATGCCCGACCGTATCCAGAATACGCTGCGTTCGATCAACGCTGCCCAGGATTACGTGCTGGCGCAAAACACGACCACGGATAATCACCGGTACAACCAACGGCTCCACGAACGCGAATATGCGCTGAACGTGGGCGCGGCATACCGCCTCGGCGGCAGCGCGCGTCGGGGCATCCTCCGCGTCGGCTATAACGGACGACTCAAAAACCGGGACTTCGAAGCGATTCAGTTTAATTTCCGGATCACAGGCCCGCAGCTCGACACGACGGTCGATCCGTTTAATCTGGACGCTTTCTTCAATCCCCAAAACTACGCATCCGGCTACTTCAGTATCGACGCGTTTGCTGGCGAGACCCCGCAGACCTATGAGGGCGACCAGGATATCCATGCCGGCTATGCGGGCCTCGAGTACCCGCTGACCGATCGCCTGACTTCGGTCATCGGCCTGCGCTACGAAAACATCAAGCAGACAGTAACCTGGCAGACCCAGCTGGACGACCAGCGCCGAAGCAATACCTTTAATCGAAACGCCTTATTGCCCAACCTGACACTCCGTTACGCCCTGCGCGAGAACCAAAACCTCCGCCTTGGCGCCAGCAAGACCTACACCCTGCCTCAGTTTAAGGAACGCGCGCTGTTTGTCTATGAAGACGTGACGGAGAAGAAGACCGGCAACCCCGACTTGTATCCTTCGCAAAATTATAACCTAGACTTGAAGTGGGAACTGTTCCCCTCAGCTGCCGAGCTGGTCTCGGTGACCGCCTTTGGCAAGTACATCCTGGATCCGATCAACGAAACGATTGTCGCTTCCTCCACCAACGACATCTCGTTTATCAATACCGGGGACGTCGGCACCGTGATGGGCTTGGAATTTGAAATGCGCAAGGATATTTTGGACTTGGAGAATGAACGCGACTTGCTCTCGGGCGGTTTCAACGCGGCGTACATGCACACGAGCCAAGATCTTGATTCCGAAAAAGTTGCCGCCGAAACGCGGCACCGGATCAACCTGACGGATAACCGTGCCAGCTTTACGGGCGCGTCGGATCTGCTCCTAAACGCGGACTTGACCTATACCCGCCGTTGGAATAACGACGCCAACCTCATGGCGACGGTGGCCTATTCTTATTTTTCGGACCGCATTTACTCGCTAGGGGTTGAAACGAAAGGCAATTTGGTGGATCGCGGCGTCGGTACGCTCGACCTGATCCTGCGGAGCAAATTAAACCGGAAACTGGGTATCGACCTCATTGCGCGAAACTTGCTGGATCCTACCTATCGCCGGGTACAGGAAAACGCCAGTGGCCATGTCCCGGTGCTGACCTACAGGAAAGGACAGTTTTATACGATCAGCCTGAAATACAGCTTTTAATGGCCGTCCACCGTATTCATTAATTGGTCACGGAAACTTAACATTCAGGATAAAATAGTCGGGCATTTTTGTAGCAGCAAAAGCATTAAAATCAAACAAACATGAAAAAGACAATGAACAAATTTTTGGCGCTGGCAGTGGTTTCGTTTGCCTTGGTCGCGACGTCCTGTTCCGATGATGACGGACCCGGTACGGACAACGGTGGCTTTGTCGTCGACCGCAACGATCTGCGCGGCGAGATCAAAGGAGAAGAAGTGGTTCTGGAGTCCGGTACGTATAAATTGACGGGCCGTTTGGTAGTTGAAAATGGCGGCAAGCTGACGATTAAACCCGGCGTCACCATTGAGGCCACGACCGTGGCAGCGAATGAGTTTGCGTCGGTGCGTTATATCGCGGTAGCACAGGGCGGCCGTATTGACGTGCAAGGAACGGCATCTAGCCCGGTGGTTATGACGGCAACGCAGACGATTCCTGGTTCGTGGGGCGGTCTGGTGATTTGCGGCAAGGCGCCCATCAACAAAGGTGCATCGGCAGCCGCTGAAGTATCTGACCTCACGTACGGCGGTACGGATGCCAACGACAACTCGGGATCCATCAAATACCTGCGAATTGAATATTCCGGCTTTGCGTACAACAGCGAAAAGGAATTCAACGGCTTGTCCCTGTTTGGCGTAGGTAAAGGCACTACCATTGAGTACGTGCAGGTTTACGAAGGTTCCGACGACGGTTTTGAGTGGTTCGGCGGTACGGTCCATGCCAAGCATCTCGTCGTGAATAACATTTCTGCTGAAGTAGGTGACGATTTGTTTGACTGGACCGAAGGCTGGAACGGCATTGGTGAAAACTGGTACGGCATCCGTACGAACAACGGCAACCGCGGCATTGAAGCGGATAACAACGCCAACAACCACCTGGCTGACCCGATATCGTCGCCGACAATCCGCAACTTGACGCTGATTGGCAACGGTGATGGCGGTTCGGAGCCCCAAGCCATCAAAATGCGCGTGGGAACGAAAGGTGTATTTGATAACGTTGTACTGGCAAACTGGAAAACTGGTTTCGATATACAGCACGACGAAAGTGTGGGCTACGTGGCGGATGGATCGCTCAAAGCGACCAATGTGCGCTTTGTGAACGTGGGCACCAAGTCCGTCGCGAAGAAGACCGATGGTACGGAAGTAGACGTCAACAGCACGCTGTACACTGAAAATCCAAGTGCTACGGGTGCAGGTGCTGGCGAAGCCGTGCCGAGCTGGGCAACTGGCTGGACGGTGGGTTTGTAACCTGCGCACGAATCCCTTCATCCCTAAGTAAGGAAAGCATGTCGCCTGAACCAGTGGTTTAGTCGATGTGCTTTTTTAGTTAGTACATAAGCTGTTGATGGTGTCGATAGCACTTGGGCACGAGTTACAAACTCGCGCCAGATGATA
>CAYUIZ010000072.1:13399-15944 GCA_964444885.1 uncultured Sphingobacteriaceae bacterium
GCCAAGTGCGGCTCGTGCTGTAGGACATTCGGGTGCATGTCTTGCGCTTCGGCGTGCGTGATGTAGGGAGGGTTGCTGACGACGATGTCAAAGCGCAAGCTGGGATCGACAAAAGCGTCCCATTCCAAGATGTCGCCCTGCACGAAATGGATGGCTAGCTGATGATCCAGGGCATTTGCGCGTGCAATTTCCAGCGCTTCTGCGGACACGTCCAGCGCATGCACTTCCGCATGGGGCAACAGTTTTTTTAATCCCAACGCAATGCAGCCACTCCCCGTGCCAATATCGATGATGCGGAGGGGGTGGCCCGCATCTCGGTAGTCGGATGCGATGCGATGCACGAGCTCCTCGGTTTCGGGCCTCGGAATCAGCACCGCCGGACTGACGCGGAGCTTCAGGTCCATAAACCAAGCATACCCCAGCAGGTACTGCGCAGGGGAGCCGCTTTTCAAAGCTGGAAGGTACTGGAGGATGCGTTTGGCGTCTTCGTCAGCTAGTTTGCGGTCGCGCTCGATGAGCAGGCGCGCTGGGGACAGCGATAGCTGGTCCTCGGCAAGCAGGCGGCAGAGGCTGCGGGCTTCCCCGCTTTCGTAGCGGCCATCAAGCTCCTGGATGAAGCGTGCTTCTAGCGTGTTTAATGTCCAGTTTTCCAATAGGTTATCTGTCTTCTGTAAGGTGTTGGGCATAGCCGAGCAACTCATCCCACGTCGTGCCGGGCCGGCGTACATACACAAGAATCTGGTAGGCGTTTCCCGTCTGGAAATGATTGCCGCTAAATGCTGTGGTGTGTGTCGTGCCGTCGCTGTCTACCCAGCTGTATTGGTAGTCGTACAGGCCTTGCTTGAGCAGGAGCGTAGCTGTCCAGGTTTGGCTGTTCGGGTCGTACGCCATCTTGTTTTCATCGGTGTAACGGTACTGGTTGAATCCGCCGACGATATAAACGGCACCCCCGCGGGTTTGCTTATCCTTCAGTGTGAAGCGGACCTGCATGTACTCCGATTCGCTGTCTGCATCCGGTTTGTCCTGGTTTCGGATGAAAAAGGCACCGTCTTCGTCAAAGGCCGATCCGTAAGCCATGGATGACAGGTCGTCGTCGGGAAGCAGGGAAACCGCGACGCCCGAGTCGATCGCGATATGGGCAACGCGTTCGGAGGCAAACCGCGTACTGCGCAGGTCGACGTAACGGAATTCGTTGGAACCGCCAAAATCGAGCGTCTTCGTCTCGTTGTAAATTAAGCTACGGTCGCTGATAAAATGAGGCGCGCCTAGCCATTCGTCCCGGTCGGGACGCTGGTTTTGCATGACCCGTATCTTGATATCCTGATAGGGGTTGTTGATGGTGATATTGGCCGTGCTGACGGTTAAGTTAATCTTTTGGTTGTGTTGGCGCCGGGCAACATCCAAGGAGGGAATGAGTTGCGGCGTGGGCGAAATAATCGGCGTGACGACGTAGAATTTACGCGTCAGAATCAGCCGGCTCCGGTCGGCATCTTCATACACCTTGAGCAGGTAATTGCCCGCTAGCTTGGGCCGTACGTTGTCCGTGGGGAAACTCGCCCGATAATGCGTGTACGGCTGCAGCGTGTTGACCGACGACGTATAGTCGAGAATGCGGTCTTCGTTAAAGCTGTGCGCGTATTCGAGCTGGTTGAGCCGGCTCGGCTTCCAGTCAGCCGTACAATGCTCGATGGAAAAGAAAAGATTGCGTACATCGGCGCGAAGATCGTCAAAAGACAGATGAAGCTGTTCGGTGCCGTGCAGGTCGATGATGGGCAGGGCATTCTCCAACTCGTCGGGAAAAAGCCGAACCGTCTTGATTGAAGGTAGGTATTGGTGGTTGTCGTACACCAGTTCTTGGCGTGGACTGCGTTCTTGCCGTTCGCGCTTGCGCCGTTGGCCAAAAGCGGTCATTACGGTCAACGTCAGCAGTAGGAGGATCGTGGCTTTCTTCATGGGATCGATCGTTTCGTACTGCAAACATATCTTTTTTTTCGCACACTGCTTTTGCCCTGCGTGCGTTCCCGTCTTTGGCAGGGTACCCTCTTTCTACCCCGATTCGAGAAAAAAGAGGTGCAAATGGCAAACCAAGGGCTGAGCGGGTAAGTTAGTCCCGCCGCTGTTTGTCTTCTTTTTTCTGTTTTTTGTCCGCCCGTTTTTCCTTGAGGGATTTCACTGCGGCTTTCTTTTCGCTTTCTTTTTTACTGCCTTTATCTTTAGCCATGGCTTATTAATTTTAATTATAGCAATCTACGCTTTTAATTCGGGTAATCCGGAAATTAAGTGCGGCATTCTTTTTTTTGCTATCCGTGCGACGGAATCCATGCAAAACCCAAGGAAACCGCTTTCAACCGAAGTTCCGATTATAAAATTGCTATTCTTTCCCCCTCATTAGCGGTTTTGTCACAAATTTTGCCAAAACCAAAAAGGGCAAAATTTCCGCCAAAACGAGTGGTTCTCCATTGCTAGCCCCCGGGTTGAAACCCGGGGCTGGCAAGTTAGGGTACCCTTACCTCATTTAGGATATGACCGATTTCCCTGGATGCAA
>CAYUIZ010000073.1:0-15910 GCA_964444885.1 uncultured Sphingobacteriaceae bacterium
GTCGTGCACCCCGTTTCCGCCTTTCCAGCTTTTTTCTTAGCTTGCTGTCCAAAACGCGATCCGCCTCGGGTTTACTTCGGCTAGATTCCGGGATTTACGTAGCCATTAACCATGTCCATATTCAGTATTGTCCTCTCACTTTTATTTTTGTTTGGCGATCCGCCGGCCTATTACGACGTTTCCTTCGAGGAGCAAACGATCGATGACCAAGTCAGCATTGGCTACGGCCTAGCCATCGGCGACGTGGACGGCGATGGCAAGCCTGATATTTTGCTGGCCGACAAGAACCAGTTCGTCTGGTACCGCAATGGCGACTGGAAGCGATTCGTCATGGTCGAGAATCTGACGACGCATGACAACGTGTGTATCGCGGTGCGGGACATCGATGGAGACGGCATGGTGGAGGTGGCCGTGGGTGCGCAATGGAATCCCTCCGAAACGAATGATCCCTCCCTGTCGGGATCGGTGCATTACTTGGTGAGGCCCGAAGACCCGACCCAGCCGTGGACACCGATAGCGCTGCACCACGAGCCGACGGTGCACCGGATGCGGTGGGCGAAAGCTGGCGACGATGCCTACCACCTGATCGTAGTCCCACTCCATGGCCGTGGAAATATCGACGGCCGCGGGAAAGGTGCGAAGGTACTGGCGTACGAAATGGTTGATGACAATCCGTACGGGCGGTGGAGGCACCGGACCGTCGACGAGTCGATGCACCGGACACACAACCTCGATGTTTTTGAGGAAGATGGTGGCGAAACGATCTATATCAGCGGGGAGGAGGGGGTCAAGGCATTTACCTATCGGCGGGGTTCCTGGCGCAGCCGTTCGTCAGACTGGCTGGTGCGCGATCAGCCGATGAGTGAAGTGCGGCATGGCCATATCCGCAGCCGCGGCGCCAAGGTCATTGCGGGTATTGAGCCGTTGCACGGCAATATGGTGACGCTCTACAAACCGCCGTTGGGAGATAGCTTGTTTGTGCCCGGGCTTACCGAGCGCATGGTGTTGGAAAAAAACATGGTCGAAGGTCATGGGCTGGTCGTGGCGGATTTCCTGGGATTGGGCCGCGACCAAGTGGTGGCTGGTTGGCGGACGCCGAATGCATACGGCGTAGTCGGCATTAAAATGTACATCCCGTTTAATCAGTACTGGGAAGCCTGGGATATGTTCTGGATCGACATCGATGGCATGGCCTGCGAAGACCTCGTGGCTGCCGACCTGGACGGGGACGGCAAACTCGACCTCATTGCCGCCGGGCGCGGCACGCACAACCTGAAAATTTATTGGAATAGGTCAGGGGAATAACAAAACGGCATTCGCTACGCCGGTTTTTCGCCGCGGATCAGCTCGAACACGGTGATCTCAGGCAGAATGCCCGCCCGTCCCGGATATCCAAGGAAGCCGAATCCCGTATTGACATAAACCTGCTGGTGTTTTTCGCGGTACAGGCCGGCCCATTCGGGGTAGATGTATTGCACCGGACTCCATTGGAAGTGCTCCGTGCGGATGCCGAACTGCATGCCGTGGGTATGTCCCGCAAACGTGACGTCAACATCGGGTCGGGCCAGTATTTCGGCTCGCCAGTGCGAGGGATCGTGCGACAGGAGCAGCTTAACCGGCACCTCTTCGAGGCCCTGCAGTGCTTCGTCCAGTTTGCCATGTCTCGGAAAACGGCCCGTACCCCAGTTTTCGACGCCGGCAATTCCGATTTCGTCCGATCCGACCCGGATTCTCTGGTTTTCGTTCATCAGCAGGTTCCAGCCCATCACGCGGTGCGTGTCAATCATGTCGCGAAAGTTTTGGGCTTTAGCTTCCGAAGGTTCAAACCCGAAATGGTAGTCGCCATAGTCATGGTTTCCGAGTACGGAATAGACGCCCAGCGGTGCCTGCACTTTATTGAAAATATCTTGGTACTCCCGCATTTCATTGGCCAAGTGGTTGACCAAGTCGCCGGTAAAGAAGACCATGTCGGGCTTTTCTTGCAGCAGCATTTCCACGCCACCAAGCACGGCGCGCTTGTTGTAAAAACTACCCGAATGGATGTCGGACAACTGCCCGATTTTCATGCCGTGAAAGGCTTGGGGCAGGTTGGGCAAGTATAGCTTCTGCCGGTGGATACGGTAATTGTACGCGCCCGAAACGATGCCCCAGCCTAGGGGTGCCAAGGGCAGCGCGGCCACGATAATTCCCGCCTGCGTAATGAACCGGGAACGGGAGATCGCCGTTGTCGTATGTTGCGGCTGACCGCCTTCGGCAGGTACGGTCACAGGTTGTGCTTGTGGTTTGGTTAAGCGCCGCCTGATCCAAACCCCTCCTCGGCGCAGGTCGTCCACCATGAGGATGAGCATGTAGAGGAACTTCGTCGTAAACGTTAGGAAAAAGGCCACCAGAATGATCGACCGTATGGCCAAGGGGATGTTCGTATAGATACTGATCAGCACGCCAATCAGGATCAGCGCACTGTAGCCCCACCATAGCCGGGGGAAAAGCCGTCCCTTCACCCATCCGATATCCGTTTGCCGGAGGGCCTTGTATATATAGAAATCAATAAGCAGCAATAGCGCCGCGGTTAAATAGATCATCGTGTATCCAGGTGTTTTTTGCGATGAGGGCGGTGCTAGTCAGACGTAGCCGCCCATGTGACCCCAAAACGGAACCTTCCGTATTTACGGATGGCGATGGGGGAGGCGGGTGCGCAGTTACCCATGCTTGACCGCCATTTGCCGGAGGGATTCAATCCATTTTGGATCATCGTTCAGACTCTCGACGAGCTGCACTTTTTCACCGCCTAATTCAGCGAACTCCTCTGCATATTCTGTGCCAATTTCATAGATTGTTTCGAGGCAGTCTGCAACAAAAGCGGGACAAAACACGAGGAGGCGTTTTTTGCCTTTGGCGGCGAGATCTTTCAGTACATCAGTGGTATAGGGTTGGATCCAAGGCGTTTTCCCGAGCCTGGATTGAAAGCAAACCGTGTAATTTTCGGCGGCGATACCCAATCGCTCGGCAAGCAGGCGGGTCGTGGCATAGGACTGTGCCAGGTAGCAGAATTTATTTTGTTCGGTGATGCGCTCCCGGCATTCATCGCGCTCGCAATCGTGCGTGTGATTGGCGTCGACGCGCTTGAGCTGCCGAATGGGTAAGCCGTGGTAGCTGAACAGGAAATGGTCGTAATTTTCCAGCCCGTGTTTGCGTGCGTTTTCCGCGAACACCTCAAGCATGAGTTCGTCATCATAAAACTGGTTGACGAACGAAAGCTCCGGAAACGTCTCCCACTTGCGCATGATTTCCATCACCCTGTCGATGACCGAGCCGTTGGTTGCCGAAGCATATTGCGGAAACAGGGGGATGACCCGTATGCTATCCACCATCATCTTGCGAAGGTTTTCCAGGGCCGATTCGATGGAGGGGTTTTGGTAGCGCATGGCCAGTTCGACATGGTACTCGTCGCCCAGCAATTCTTGCAACATTTCCTTTTGGCGAATACTGTAATACATCAGCGGCGATCCGGTCTCGTCGTCCCAGATTTCTTTGTATATCTTGGTAGAGGCGGAAGCCCGGAAGGGCACAATGATCCCCTTGACGACAAAAGCGCGGCGCAGGGCAGGAATGTCGATTACCCGGCCGTCCATCAGGAACTCGTCTAAATAGCGGCGCACGTCTGGCACGGTAGCATTGTCGGGCGTACCGAGGTTGATCAACAAGATGGCTTTTTTCGGTTTTTTCATACGCTTGCAAAAATACGCAATTACTTGGCCTGAAATGTAACGGGGCTGTCAATTAAGCCGGCTTGCAGGTTGTGTCATGTACCAGTTGCCTGCCTACGATCAGCTACCCTGTACACCCCAACATAGGAACCCTACGGATTAGTCTTATGTGTACAGAATAGATATCGATGAGCAGACAAACTCGCAGCGATATTACCGCTTGTTTTGGGTGTTTCGTTTATCTATCCGGGCTTGGGTCATCCGTTCGCGCAACCCTCCCTTTTCAACGAAATCGGTTTCCAGCACCCTGATTTGCTGTTTTAGCAGGTAGGTTACTATTTTGATGAGACAAATGATACTATTGGCACATATCGCCGGGCTTTCGTGTTCTATGGCTTTGATATAGGTCTGGTATGTCGCATTGGGGGTACGGTTTATCTCCCGGAATCTTTTCACGAGCCGATCTTCCTTGTGCCATAATGTAAGCCCGTTTGTCCTCAGGAAATCCTCATAGTCGATCAAGAGCTCTTCGAGTGAAGCCCGTGCCACATTAGTGAGTTTGATTTCGGTTTCCTTAGAGGTCGCGGAGGCCATGCTGGCTTCGGCGATGTTCTGTTTTCCACTGCGTGCCGCCTGTACCATTTGGTCTGTGGTGCGGTCATATTGCCTGAAAAACCTTCTGGTGAAATAGACGGTCGCATCATAAATAATCTCCGCTTTTTGATAAGAGAGAAGATCGCGATAACCACCGTGGGGAGGGATAAATCCTTCGTTGTTTTCCATCACATAATTAGTTAGTAGGGAGGCAAGAAACCCCAAATTTTTTAATTATGCAGCCCGATAGGCTTTCGTGATAATTCTTCACTAAAGATAAGAAACATAAGGGAAACAACGGAATGTACCCCCTGAACGACCATGATCTCCTGTCCCCCGAGTCCCACTGGTAAGCCCTGCTGGGTCCTTATACATTGGTCTTCCGGCTAGTGGCTAGGAGCCAAGTCCCCAGAGGAACACCAGCGCCCGTGCGACCCCACCCGCAGCCCAAGCCTAACGCCCAACCCCCGATCTCCTGCCCCCAAAAAAAACCAACCCCGCTCACCAGTCCCCCGAGTCCTTAGAGCCCCTCTGGTAAACCCTGCCGAAAAAACAAGACAACGAAGCCCCCCCAATTGGAAAGGCGGCTTTTCTGCTTTAACGGGAGTGCTGGCCAGTAGCTAGGAGCTAAGTCCCCAGAGGGACACCAGCGACCCGTGCGACCCACCCCGCAGCCCAAACCAACGCTCACCCCGATCTCCTGCCCCAAAAAACAACCCCGCTCACCAGTCCCCCGAGTCCCAAGAGTCCCACTGGCAAACCCTGCCGAAAGCACAAAGAAGCACTAAATTGACAGCTTTTTTATGAGGCCAAAAACCGTTCGCTTTTTAAGTCTTGTTGGGGATGTAAGCACGAGCGAGGCTACGCGATGCCTGCACATGCTGATAAGGAAGCAGCCGCGCCGCGCGGTTTATGCCGCTTGCATTATGCACGAGTTGCAAACTCGCGCCATTGGGGGTGGTAAACCCGACGAATTGCTCAGGTTAAGTAAGCATGGCTTGCCTAAGCAGCCTAACGAACGCCTCGCAGGAGGCCTCATCCGTCGCCCAGGACGTCACCAGCCGGATGGCGGCCCGTTGCCCGTCGATGTCCTGCCAGACGTAGAATGCGCAGGTCGTTTCCAACTGGCGGATTACCGGGTAGGGCAGGATGGGAAAGAGCTGGTTTGTCGCGGGTTCGGCCAAAAAGGGGAACCCCATGGCGCCGATTTCCGTTGCCATGTGCAGGGCCAGGGCATTGGCGCGGGTGGCCAACTCGAATAGTAAGCCGTCCTCGAACAGGCAAAGGAACTGTAGGCCGAGGAGCCTTCCTTTGGCCAGCAAGGCGCCTCGTTGCTTGGCATGGAAGGCAAACCCCTCCCTGATCGCCGGGTGCGTGATGACGATCGCTTCGCCCAGCAACGCGCCATTTTTCGTGCCGCCGATGTAGAAAACGTCGACCAGCTGGGCGATATCCGCCAGGCTGAGGTCGTTGCCCTTTCCCGCCAAGGCGGCCGGCAAGCGTGCCCCGTCCATGAAGAGGTACAGTCCGTTGGCCCGGCAGTAGGCCGATAGCGCCGCCAGTTCCCTCTTGGAATAGAGCGTGCCCAGTTCGGTGGCGTTGGAGATATACACCATCTTGGGCTGGGTGGCATGGACATCCCCGATCTGCTTGAGGAGGTGGGCAATGCCTTCGGGATTCAGTTTGCCGTCCGGTGCGGGGACGGTTTCGATCTTGTGGCCGGTGGCCTCTACGGCTCCGGCCTCGTGCACGCTGACATGGCCGGTATCCGCGGCAATGATGGACTGGTAGGGGCGAAGCGCCGCCGCGGCAATGAGCAGGTTGGCCTGCGTGCCGCCGGATACGAAGTGCACGGCCGCGTCGGGCTGGCCGGCCGCGACGCGGATCCGCGCTTTTGCCTCCACGGAATAGCTGTCTTCGCCGTACCCGTCCTGGGGTACCAGGTTGGTGTTTGTTAATGCCGCCAAGATGGACGGATGGCAACCTTCGCTATAATCGTTTTTAAAGTAGTATTTCGCCATGGTGTGGAGCTTACTCCGATTTTGGGGACGTTTTTTTCTTGGCGCGGGCTAGATCGGCAGCGACCATCTCGCGGCATAGCGTATCCAGGTCATATTCCGGTACCCAGCCGAGCTGGTTTTTCGCCTTGGTAGCATCGCCAATGAGGAGGTCGACTTCAGTCGGGCGGAAATACGCGGGATCGACGGCGAGGACTTCTTTGCCGATCTCCAAGGCATAAGCCGGGTTGCTGCAATGGTGCACAACGCCCTTTTCGTTCACACCTTCGCCTTTGAATTCCAAGGTGATACCCACTTCGGCAAAAGCCATTTTCACAAAATCGCGCACGGATGTGGTAATGCCTGTGGCAATCACGTAATCCTCGGGTTTGTCTTGTTGCAGGATCAGCCACATGGCCCGCACGTAGTCCTTGGCATGCCCCCAATCGCGTTGGGCGTCGAGGTTGCCGAGGTACAGCTTGTCCTGTTGGCCCAGGGCAATGGCCGCGACGGCACGGGTGATTTTGCGCGTGACGAAGGTTTCGCCCCGCAAGGGCGATTCGTGATTGAACAGGATGCCGTTGCAGGCATACATGCCGTAGGCTTCACGGTAGTTGACCGTAATCCAGTAAGCGTAGAGTTTGGCAACGGCATAGGGGCTGCGTGGGTAAAAAGGCGTTGATTCCGACTGTGGGACAGCTTGCACGAGCCCGTATAGTTCCGAGGTTGATGCTTGGTAAATCCGCGTTTTTTGCTCCAGACCGAGTATACGGATGGCTTCCAGCAGACGCAAGGTACCCAAACCGTCCGCGTTGGCGGTATATTCCGGGGTTTCAAAACTCACTTTGACGTGGCTCATGGCCGCGAGGTTGTAGATCTCGTCGGGCTGCGTTTCTTGAATGATCCGGATCAGGTTGGTGCTGTCGGTCATATCGCCATAGTGCATCTTGAACGTGGTGCGGCCGCTGTGCGGGGCTTGGTAGAGGTGGTCGATGCGTTCGGTGTTAATGAGCGACGAACGCCTTTTGATACCATGCACCATGTAACCCTTTTCTAAGAGCAATTCGGCGAGGTAGGCTCCGTCTTGGCCATTAACACCCGTGATTAGCGCTGTTTTCATTGTTTAGTATGGCGTATTGAGTATAGCGTATTGCGTATTGAGTATTGAGCCTGCCGCAGATCGTTACCGCGTGGCATAAGTATTTTTGAGAAAATCCTGGTAAGCGGCCGCGATGCCTTCTTCCAAACCGACGGTATGCTTCCAGCCCATAGCATGCAATGTGGAAACGTCCATGAGTTTGCGCGGGGTGCCGTCCGGTTTGGACCGATCCCATACAACCTCTCCCGGATATTGCACAGTTTTTTTGATCAGCACGGCCAATTCCGCAATCGTCAGATCCTCGCCCGTGCCGACATTGACTAGCGGGCGCCCGTCGTACTGACGCATCAAAAACAGGCAGGCGTCCGCGGCGTCGTCGGCAAACAGAAATTCCCGCCGTGGCGTGCCGCTTCCCCATACGGTTACCGAGGGCTCCCCGGCTTCCTTGGCTTCGTGAAACCGGCGGATTAGTGCGGGCAACACATGCGAATTGTCGGGATGGTAATTGTCGCCGATACCGTACAGGTTGGTCGGCATCACGCTGATGAAATTTCGGCCGTATTGATCGCGGTAGGCTTCGCACAGTTTGATGCCTGCGATCTTCGCGATGGCGTAGGGTTCATTGGTGGGCTCCAGCGGCCCCGTCAGCAGGGAATCTTCGTGCAGGGGCTGCGGTGCCATTTTGGGATAAATGCAGCTGCTTCCCAAAAACAACAGCTTCTTGACGCCGTGCTGGTGTGCCGCATGGATGACGTTGTTTTGGATCATCAGGTTCTCGTAGAGAAAATCCGCCCGATACGTGTTGTTGGCCAGGATACCACCAACTTTGGCGGCAGCGAGGAAGACATATTCGGGTTTTTCGCTTTCGAAAAAGCGTTCCACGGCGTCCTGGCGCCTGAGATCCAGTGCGGATGAGTCCCGGTGCACGATATGGGTATACCCTTCTTGTTGCAGCTGTCTCAGAATGGCGCTGCCCACCATGCCGCGATGGCCGGCTACGTATATTTTCGCGTTCTTCTCCATGCTTGTTTTGCGTTTGTTTTTCGAGCCTTACCTAGTCAAGCAGGCATTAAAACAAGCCGAGCTGACCCTTGTCGTCCAATTTTATGTCATCCGGGTTTGTAATTTCCAAGTCGATCTTCGGACGGGGCTTGGGCGCTTGTTCCTCGGTGCCGTCAGCATCAGAAGGTTGGGCGTCTGGCGTTTTTTCGGACACTTTATCTGCCGTTTCCTTCGTCACAGCCGTCGCAGCCGTCGCTGTCGGCGGGGCTTTCGGGGCTTGTGCGGGGTTGGCGTCCGGTGTCGCAGTGTTTTCTTCCGGTATGGATGTTTCGGGCTTTTCCCCTTCTTCAGCAGGCACGTCTTGCGGCGTTTCTTCCTCCACCGCTAGTAAGGTGATCCGTTTGACCTCATGGGGCGACAGCCGGTTGCCCTGGGCTTTCATGCCCTTCACGTCGACAATGTCGGCCAGGTTCTGTTCGATGGTGTCGGGCGTTTGGTTCTTGCCTTTTAGGATGTCAAGACTGACCAGGGGAACCGCGGCACGGGTGGCCAAGATGAGCTTCGATCCGGGTTCGTCGTTAATGATGCTGGTGCGCTTGCCGATTGGGGTGTCCTCAAATGTGAATCGCTTGATGTAATACACGCCGGATTTGCCATCGCGATGCACGACATTGAATACGTGCTCGGGATTGTATTTCTCGATACGTATCATTTTGTCGTCAAAATGGTTACTTAAGTCAAAGCTGGTTAGCTCATACGTGCCGTCGGCCATGAGCGTCATGATCTTGTCGTCACCGTCAAACTCGCCGAGGAACTGGCCACGGCCATCGACATTGAGTCGCTTGAGTACGTTGTCGTACCATATTTTCCGTCCGGCCAGCGTCGAAACACCCTTGGCCTTCAACACAATCTTTTTAATGGGGTATTTCGTGACGATGTTGCCCTGGGATCCTCTTCCTTTAATGGCAATTTCCGCAAAGTCGAGGTCGAGCTGCAGCTTTCGCAACTTGGAGTGAGGTTTGAGCTGGATGTTGATGATTTCGGCTTCGCCGTTCGGATTGGCCGTGAAATACAGCGTGGTCGATCCCTTCGTGCCTTTGGTCAGATCATACTCCTTGTCGCGGGTGACGCCCAGTATCGAGAAGCGCTTAACGTACGACACGCCGGTCTTTCCGTCGCGGTAGATCATGTTGTAGACGGTCCGTTCGTCGTTGCGCTTGAATACGGCGACATGGATAATGTCTTTGCCGACAAAGACCTTGTCCTGTATTTTGGTGATGATGCACTTGCCGTCACTTCGGAAGCTGATGATATCGTCGATGTCTGAACAGTCGCCGACGTATTCGTCTTTGCGTAGGCCCGTGCCGATAAAGCCGTCGGCGCGGTTGACGTAGAGCTTGACGTTGGCCAGGGCCACCTGCGTGGCTTCCACACGGTCAAACACCCGCAGCTCGGTCTTCCGCTCGCGGCCTTTGCCGTATTTCTCGCGCAGCTTTTCGAACCAGGCGATGGCATAGTCCGTCAAATGGCGCAGGTGATTTTTTACGGTTTTTATCTCCGCTTCAAGCGCGGCAATCTGATCGTCCACCTTCTTCAGGTCAAAGCGCGTGATGCTGCTCATCGGCTTGTCGATCAGTTTCTTATAGTCATCGGCAGTAATCGGCCGGTAAAACAACTCGAAGAATGGCGTAAATAATTCGGTGAGCACCTTCACTACCGTATCGAAATCGCCCGAATTCTCGTAGTCCTTATGTTTGTACATCCCTTCGCGGATGAAGATCTTGAGCAACGTGCTGAAGAAAATTCGTTCCTGCAATTCATTGAGCTTGATTTCGAGCTCGCGTTTCAGGAGCGCCTTCGTGTTTTTCGTGTTTTCGATCAACACATCGTTCACGCTCATAAAGCGGGGCTTATCCTTCTGGATGATACACGTGTTGGGCGAGATGGATACTTCGCAGGCGGTGAACGCGTAGAGCGCGTCTATGGTGACATCGGGGGATATGCCCGGTGCCAGATGCACGATGATTTCGACGTTTTGCGCGGTGTTGTCCTCTATTTTTTTGATTTTGATCTTGCCCTTATCGTTGGCGGCGATGACGCTGTCGATCAGGCTTCCGGTGGTCGTGCCGAACGGGATCTCGGTAATGGCCAGGGTTTTTTTGTCGCGTTCTTCGATTTTTGCCCGCACCCGTATTTTGCCGCCACGCTGGCCTTCGTTGTAAGCCGAGCAGTCCGCCATTCCTCCCGTGGGGAAGTCCGGCATCAAATTAGGGCGCCCCCCGCGGAGCACATCAATCGATCCGTCAATAAGTTCGATGAAGTTATGGGGCATAATCTTGGTGGCCAAGCCGACCGCAATTCCCTCGGCGCCTTGTGCGAGCAGGAGGGGGAACTTGACCGGCAGGGTGACGGGCTCTTTGTTCCGGCCGTCGTAGCTCAGCTGCCACTCGGTCGTGTCCGGATTGAATACGACATCGTTGGCAAATTTAGACAGCCTGCCCTCGATATAGCGTGCCGCAGCTGCGGAGTCGCCGGTGATGGGATCGCCCCAGTTGCCCTGGCGGTCGATCAGCAAGTCTTTTTGCCCGATCTGCACCATCGCGTCCCCGATAGACGCGTCGCCGTGCGGGTGGTATTTCATGGTGTTGCCGATGACGTTGGCCGCTTTGTTGAACCGCCCGTCGTCCATTTCCTTGAGTGAGTGAAGGATCCGGCGTTGTACGGGTTTTAGCCCGTCATTGAGGTGCGGCACCGCGCGGTCAAGGATGACGTACGAAGCGTAATCCAGAAACCAACTTTCGTAAAGCCCCGAAAGCGGGATGGTTTGGCTGTTTGTGGTATTGGCCTCGCTGTCGTTTATTGGCTTGTCGCCGGGTATTGGGTTTATTTCTTCGCTCATGTAAAATCCTGGGTCATCAATAAAACACACTCGCGGCCGAAACGGGGTAGCCGTGGCGGCGATTGCGTGGCTGTAAAAATACAAAATCTTCCCGACTGTCCGCTAGACTCGCCGGATTGGGGTGCACGGATTTCCTGCCGTCATCTTGAACGGAGCGCAGCGAAGTGAAAGATCCGTAAAAAGGAGATCCCTCACTCCGTTCGGGATGACAAAATAGGTGTGATAAAGCGGATTTTTGTTGGTGCCCGGCGGATTTCCTGCTTTTTTTTCAGGGAACCATCCAGTTCGGTTTGATTGTTGCTATAGCCATGCACGGCGGGCGGCACATTCCCGACGGGGCGTTCCCCGCTCACCGTTCAGTTGAACAAAAAGACAACAACCTGTATGAAACAAAGTAACTTGCGATTATTCTCCCTCATCTTGTGTTTTACAGCCTTTACTTTTCAGGCTTGTGTAAAGGACGAGGTCGAACCCGGTGAAGAGGGGGATGGACTGGTCTCCTTTACTTTTTCCAAAACGGTTAACCCAACCCTCGTGTACGATGTCGTCGGGGATATCGTGGGTGATACCATCTACGCATACACCTTGGCGGGTACGAATATCACCGCGTTGAGGCCAAAGTTCGAATTGTCTGGCGAAGAGGCGGTCGTCAACGGTGTTGCGCAGGAGAGTGGTGTCAGCACCCAAGATTTTACCCGGTTGGTTGACTATTCGGTCAAGTTGTTTAACGGAAGTGTTAAAAAATACACCGTCAAGTTTTCGGACACCGGATTGCCGGCGGTTTACGTGTCGACGGGCGGTGCGCCCATTGTGAACAAAGAGAACTATGTGTCGGGCGAAATGCGGATTGTCCGTGGGTTTGGGAATGAGTCCCTGCATGTCGGCACGCTGGGAATTCGGGGACGAGGCAACTCGACCTGGCATATGCCGAAAAAGCCGTATCGGATTCGGCTGGACGAGGGTGACGACCTGCTAGGTATGCCGTCCAACCGGCATTGGGCGTTGATTGCGAATTACGCCGACCGGTCCTTAATGCGCAACGACGTCGCGTTTGAAATCAGCCGGCGACTCGATATAAAGTACACACCAAGGCAGGTTTACGTCGATCTGGTTCTCAATGGGGAGTATCTAGGCAATTACAACCTGACCGAGCATATTCGGGAGGGCACCCACCGTGTGGATATTGATGAGGACAATGGCGGCTATATCCTCGAGGCTGACGGCTATGCCCAGCAAGAGCCGGAGCACTTTTTCACGCCCCGCGGTATGCCTATTACCATCAAGTTTCCGGACGAGGACGACATTACCGGCGATCAGCGTTCGTTTATCACGAGTTATTACAGGGCATTTGAGGAGGCATTGTTTTCCGATGATTTTGGGGGCGAGGACAATAATTACCAGGAATATTTCGATTTGGAGAGCTTCGTCAATTACTATCTTGCCAACGAACTCGCGGGCAACCCCGACCTGTGGTGGAGCATGCGGATGTACAAGCGCAGCGCCTCGGATCCCAAAATCTACGTGGGCCCGGTGTGGGATTTTGATTTGGGGTTCAACAACGACAATCGGTTGGGTGATGCACAGAGAAAATCGATGATCGGTGAGGCTCATGATCCTAAAGTTTGGATTCAGCGAATTTCGACGGATCCAGCCTTCAAAGCGGCGGTCCGCGAGCGCTGGAACGAAGTGAAAGACGCTCAGATGGCCTCGATTACCGATTATGTAACGCAACAAGCTTCCAGGCTCCAGCATAGCCAACAGCTTAATTTCAGGCGCTGGCCGATCCTGTCCAATCAAGGCATCCACCTCAGTTGGTATGTCGGCAGCACCTTTCAGGATTATACCGATTTTATGAAAGCCTATTTGGAACAACGGATGAGCTGGATGGATGGATATATCAATGGCTCGCAGTTTGACTAAGCGTGTGGTCTCCCGAATTGCTCAGACTAAACCTTCGTCGCCGGAGGTCGTTTAAGTAAAGGACCGTGGCATAGGCCGGCAACACGGTAATATCCAACAATGGCGCGAGTTTGCAACTCGTGCCAACAATCTTAGTCCGGCAACACGGTTATATCACACAATGAAGATCCTCTGGAAATACTTATACCCCCATCGAAAATACATTTTCATCGCGCTGGCGCTAGCGGCCACCGCACAATTATTGAGCATGATCGATCCCATCATTTTCGGGAAGATCATTGACGACTATGCGAATAATACAGCGGGACGCAGCCAGTCCGAGCTGGTCAACGGTGTGTTGTTTTGGTTGGGGGTTGCGGTGGGTATCGCGATCCTTGCCCGGCTAGCCCGGGCGTTCCAGGATTACGTAATGCGGTTGGCCGTACAACGCTTCGGCATGCAGATTTTCAACGATGGGCTAAAGCAGACATTGCGCTTGTCATTCCAGGAATATGAGGAGCAGCGCAGCGGCGAGACGCTCGCCGTGTTGCAGAAGGTGCGCACGGATACCGAGCGGTTTATCAGCTCATTCATCAACATCCTGTTTTCTTCGCTGGTCGGGTTCGGGTTCTTGATCTGGTATTCGGTGACGAAACATTGGGCGATGATTCCCATCTTCCTGATCGGATTTGTGGTAATCGGGTCGATTACCGGCGTGTTGAGCCGGAAGATCAAGACGGTACAGCGACGTATCAACCGGGAGACGACGCAGATGTCAGGCATCATCACGGAGTCCCTCCGCAATATTGAACTGGTCAAGAGCCTTGGCCTTACCTACCCCGAAGTGCGACGCATGCGGGTGCATACCCAGGCGATTTTCGATTTGGAGATGTCCAAAACACGGCAGGTACGCTTTCTGTCGTTTTTGCAAGGCACCACGCTCAATCTGCTGCGGCAGTCGGTTCTCTTTGCGTTGTTGTGGCTCATTTTTCGCGATGCACTCACGCCCGGCGAACTGATTGCCATGCAATTTATTTCGACATCTATTTTTATGCCGCTGCAGGACGTCGGTAGCATTATTATCCACTACCGGGAGGCGGAATCGTCGCTTACGATGTTTGACAAACTCATGAAAAAGCCCATCGAGCGGCGCCCTGAGAACCCGAGGGAGCTCGGGTCGCTCAGCGAGATCGTGTTTGACCGGGTAGTATTCCGCCACAAGACGGCGACCTACAACGCAATCGACGACATTTCGATTAAGGTGGGCTCGGGCGAAACGGTCGCATTCGTCGGGCCTTCCGGATCCGGGAAATCAACGCTGGTCAAATTGCTGGTAGGCCTATACCGGCCTGTCGCCGGGCGGGTACTGTTTAACGGAATCGGTGCAGAAGACATTCGCTATAACGAGATGCGCAGACAGATCGGATTCGTCACCCAAGACACCCAGCTTTTTGCCGGAACCATCCGCGACAACCTCGCCTTCGTGAAGTCGGATGCGACAGACGAGGAGATTTTGGAAGCCCTGCACAAAGCGAGTTGCGAAGGCTTGCTGGCGCGGAGCGAGAAAGGCATCGATACGATGCTCGGCGAAGGGGGGCTGAAGCTGTCGGGTGGCGAAAAGCAACGTATATCCATTGCGCGGGCGCTGATCCGGCAACCTCGCCTGTTAATTTTCGATGAGGCTACCAGTGCGTTGGATTCGCTGACCGAAGAAACGATCACGCAAACCGTCCGGGAGATTTCCGGGCGCAAGGAACAGATTACCATTCTCATTGCCCACCGCCTGTCCACGGTGATGCACGCCGACCGGATTGTTGTTTTGGAAAAAGGGCGTATCGCCGAAGAGGGCACGCACGACGAGTTGGTAGAGGCCAGAGGCCTATACTACGCCATGTGGCGCCAACAAATCGGTGAGCGCCGGGAAGAAGTGTGGGAATCGGACCCCATGGGGTAGGGGCTAATCTTTCAGATACCCAAACTTACCCAGATTAACGTCCTCGAAAGTCCAATCGCAAGGCTTATTACATCCGGCTTACCTGCCGGCCGCAGTCGGACAAACGCGGATGATTGGGAGTTATCCAGCCCCTACAGGCAAGCCAGGGCACAGGAACACGGATGCCGCCTATTTCACAGCAGCGGGGAAGACCGGGGCCAGCGCGACAGGGCTGCCTTGAAATCGGCGAAGCGCTTTGGTTACTTTGTCGCCACAAAGTAACGAGGCCGTCCGCCGGTGAGGACGGAAAGGCTGTGCGGCGCGGCTATTCGTATGGAATGCCCTCTACACCTCAGTTCGACTTGCCGTATGGCGCGATTCAATTCGCAAGGCTTATTACATCCGGCTTACCTGCCGGCCGCAGTCGGTCAAACGTGGGCGATTGGGTGCTATCCAGCCCCTATAGTCAAGCCAGGGCACAGGAACACGGATGCCGCCTATTTCACAGCAGCGGGAAAAGACCGGGGCATAACGGGAGGCTGTGCGCGGGATTGCCCATTGTCCAATTTAGCAAGACCGTGGGCAAGCGGGGCATGGCCTGGCGGGGAGGTTTTGCCAAGGGCTCGAGTTATGGCCCGGTCGAGCGTGGGGCCAGCGCGACTGGCTGCCTTGAAATCGGCGAAGCGCTTTGGTTACTTTGTCGCCACAAAGTAACGAGGCCGTCCGCCGGTGAGGACGGAAAGGCTGTGCGCCGCGGCCATTTGTATGGAATACTTCCTA
>CAYUIZ010000074.1:0-15883 GCA_964444885.1 uncultured Sphingobacteriaceae bacterium
GATTAAGCCTTTATTGTTATGTTTGTATTCTGGAAACCCTACTTAAACAATCGTTTTGGACGCACCACGCCTAGCAGATATACGGACGGATTATACGATGAGCGACTTGCTCGAGAGCCAAGTCGCCGAGGATCCGATTACCCAGTTTACACACTGGTTTGAAGAAGCGCTTAATGCGAACGTCACGGAGCCGAATGCGATGACCCTCTCGACGGTGTCAGCCGACAGCAAGCCGTCATCGCGCATTGTGCTGCTCAAGGACGTGGCGGCTGCCGGTTTTTCGTTCTTCACCAACTACCACAGCCGGAAGGGCATGGAATTGCTTGCAAATCCGCACGCCTGTCTGCTGTTTTTTTGGCCCGAACTGCAACGCCAGGTACGTATCGAGGGAACTGTATCGGTTTTGCCCGAGGTTGTTTCGACCGCCTATTTCCAGACTCGGCCGCGGGGGAGCCGCATCGGCGCCGTAGCGTCACCGCAAAGCGAACCCGTCGAAAGCCGCGAACGGCTCGACGAACGTATCCGCGCCGTGGAAGATCAATATGCGGGACAGGAGGACATACCCAGGCCGGCGCATTGGGGTGGCTACCAGCTGTGTCCGGATCGAGTGGAATTCTGGCAGGGGCGGGGCAGCCGTCTTCACGACCGGCTCTGCTACCAGCAAACGGACGCAGGCTGGGAAATCATTCGTTTGGCTCCCTAAATATCAAACCTCATGCAATTTGAAGCGATCAAGCAACTGATTAGTACGCAACTTGGCCCCGACGTTGTGGTGGGCGAAGAGACGGGCGGTTTGCAGCCCGCTTTGGTGCTAGCAGCCGACCGGCTGCCCGAAGCGTGTCTATTGCTACGCGACCATCCCGATACCTATTTCGATTTTCTGTCGAGCATCAGCGCGGTGGACTGTGGGTCGGAACAACGAGCCTTCTGGGTGGTGTACCACCTGGCTTCGATACCGCATAAGCGGCAGCTGACGTTGAAAGTAAACGTCGGCGAGGGCCGTTCGCTGGATGACCTGCCCGAGGTGCCGAGCGTGAGCGCGGTATGGCGTACGGCCGAGTGGCACGAACGCGAGGCATTTGACCTGATGGGAATCTTTTTTGAGGGGCATCCTGATCTCCGCCGTATTCTTTTGCCGGACGACTGGCAAGGTTACCCGTTGCGCAAGGATTACGAGGAAGCAGCGTATTACCAAGGAATTTTAATAAAATAACGATTTGTGCCTGGTATGCAGGAGAAAACCATGGATGAACACGAACTGAGCCAGACGGAGGCAAAGGTGAACCGCTACCAAGCTGGACAAACCGCCTACGAAGCCCGGATAGCGGCTTTGGGTGCCGAGGAAATGGTGCTCAACATGGGTCCGCAGCACCCGTCCACGCACGGCGTGCTCCGCCTCGAATTAATTACGGACGGCGAGATCGTCAAGGAAGTGATCCCCCATGTCGGCTACCTGCATCGCTGTTTCGAGAAGCATGCCGAGTCGATGAATTACGGCAAGACCATCCCCTTTACCGACCGGATGGACTATCTGGCGTCCATGAATAACAGCCATGCGTTTGTGATGGGCGTAGAACGGATGCTCGGTATTGCGGACCGCATTCCGCGCCGGGTGGAATACATCCGGGTGCTGGTTTGCGAGCTCAACCGCATTGCTTCCCATTTGATTGCTATCGGAACGTACGGCATTGACATTGGCGCATTCACGCCCTTTATGTGGTGCTTCCGCGACCGTGAGCACATCATGAACATGCTCGAGTGGGTGTCGGGTTCGCGCATGCTGTACAACTATATCTGGGTGGGCGGGCTGTTCTACGACTTGCCTGTCGGTTTTGAAGAACGTTGCCAGGAGTTTGTCGATTATTTCGAACCTAAACTGCCCGAACTCGATAAGCTGCTGACGGACAATCAGATTTTTATCTCGCGGACGGCAAATATTGGTGTGTTGCCTGCGGATGTCGCGATTAATTACGGATGTTCGGGGCCGATGCTGCGCGCTTCGGGGATCAAATGGGATCTCCGGCGCGTGGATGAGTATTCCGTGTATCCGGAGCTGGAGTTTGACATTCCGGTAGGCATGGGGGCGATGGGCAAGACGGGCGATTGCTGGGACCGCTACAAAGTGCGCGTAGACGAGGTTCGGGAATCGGTGCGCATCATCCGGCAGTGCCTCGTGCAGCTGACAGGGCCACTGCGGCGTACGGCGGATTTTGACCCGCGTGCACTCGTGCCGAAGAAAGTGAATCTAAAAGCCCAGGACTATTACGTACGGGCGGAGAATCCCAAGGGCGAGCTAGGCTTCTATTTCGTCACCCAAGAACGGACGGACATCCCCTTGCGGGTGAAAGCACGCGGACCCAGTTTCAACAACCTATCGGTACTTCCCGAATTGGCAAAGGGCGTATTAATCGCGGATTTGATCGCGATACTGGGTTCGATTGATATTGTCTTGGGCGAAGTGGACCGATAGTGATTTGATAATTAAGGGGTTTGCCAGCTCATGTTAAAGCGTTTGGTTCGCGTCGTCAAAAAAAACAAAATAGAATTTGCAAAATGGAGCGGAGTTCGTACTTTTGCGCCACGGTCGGCGAATAGCCGATTCCCGTTTTTGCGCTTTCAGTAGCATAAAAATGGAATAGGAGAGGTGGCAGAGTGGTCGAATGCGGCGGTCTTGAAAACCGTTGACTGTTACAGGTCCGGGGGTTCGAATCCCTCCCTCTCCGCCAACGCAAATGAAAAGCCCGACGACAAGTCGGGTTTTTTGTTTTGGGGTATCGAGTCCAAGCTTGCTTGAGCGAGAGCGACCCAAAACGAAAAAGCGAGCGAAGCTCGGCATTTCATTTGCGTTGAAGCCTCCCCCTCCAGGGATGGCTGCGGATGGGTGTTCGGGGAAAGCGCGCCGCAGCCAATCCTGCTCTCCGCCAACAAAGGAATCATTTAGTATCAAAACCCCTTAAACGACGTGTTTAAGGGGTTTTTTCTTTTATAAGCCTTCCTGATCATTCAATAATTCCCTGTTCCAGCGAGACCCTAGCGAGACCCTTTACAATTGTTTGAAAATGACCACACAAATGATTTCATATAAGCAATAGCAATTATATTTTACGGAAAATTTAGTACTTTTGTATTATGGATACCATACTTATTCGTCCAAAGAACAAAACACAGCTGGAGGCTATTAAAGCTTTTGCTAAGGCATTGAAAATGGATTTTGAAACTAACGATTCAGAAAGTTCATATGATCCGGAGTTCGTCAAGAAAATTCTCGATGGCCGGGAAGATGTCAAAAATGGCAAGGGAGTTAAAATAGCCCTGGAAGACTTATGGAAGTAATCTATACTCCACAGGCAGTTGAGGATTTGAACTACTGGAAGAAGTCTGGAAACAAAGCTATTTAGAAGAAAATACAACAACTTATTCTCGCTATTATAGAAAATCCATTTGAGGGGATTGGTAAACCTGAACCCTTGAAACATCAACTATCCGGTTCCTGGTCAAGACGGATCAATCGAGAACATCGTATCGTTTATGAAGTTTACAATGATCATACCGTAGTGATCCTTGAAATCCAGTCACTTCGTGGTCACTATCTGAAATAACTATTGCAAAACAATGAGCGACCCAAAACGAAAAAGCGAGCGAAGCTCGGCATTTCATTTGGGTTGAAGCCCTCCCTCCAGGGATGGCTGCGGATGGGTGTTTGGGGCCTAGGGACGCAGCCAATCCCGCTCTCCGCAACCAAAAAGAAGAGGCTGTATCAAAATATCATTTCGAACCTAACGAAGAGAAGTGAAGTTGAGAAGTCTAAAGTATTGATAGTTAGCGATGTCCCGTGTCCTATAAGTGAAAAAATTCATGAATTTGAGGCTTTTGATACCGCCTCTTTTTTCGTGTAATCCTAGCGGCTAGCTAAAACGCACCCTGGTGTTTCTTGAAATCACAAAGGCAGGGTTTAATAACCCATATCCTTGATGGCACGGGCCAACGCTTCGTCAAGATCGGTGTAGGTCATACGTAACTCGTCGACGGACTTCCGGTTGTTGTAATACGGATGAATGCAGAGGGCCTGCATATTGGCTGAACTGAGGCTTGTTTTGATGCCCGCAACGCGCAGCGCGTCGCCCAGCCGTCCCAACAGCGCTAATACCCAAGGGGGGATGCGGACAAACCGTTGCGGCTGTCCGCTAATCCGACTCAGCTTTTTGAAAAAAGCGCGGTACGATAAGTTTTCGCCGGCGATCAGGTAACGATCGTCCGTTGCGCCTCGGTGCAAGGCGTGGAGGATAGCCTGCACGACATCGGCGACGGCGACAAAGTTCTTTCCGCCCGGTGGGTAAAACACCACACGCTTGCCTAGGCTCATCAGGAGGATTCGAGCCGAACTCGGCTTGCCTCCGTGCGCGCCGACGATGAACGTGGGATTGAGGATGGTCAGCTCTATGCCTCCACGGTTTGCCAATAGGTAATCTTCTGCTTTGCGCTTGCTTTGCGCGTAACCCAACTGTGCAAAGGGTTTCCGAATAGCTTCGCGTTCCGTCCCCGGATTGGCCGCATCTCCGTATCCGATGGTGTTGGCTGTACTTACAAAAATAAAACGCGTAACGCCGTGGCTTTTGGCCAATTCGAAAAGGCGTACCGTTCCCTCGAAATTCACCCGGTCATACGCTGCGGGCGGGAGATTGGTCGACGTCTCGCTGGCTAAATGTACCACGACGTCCGCCCCGCGCAAGCCGTCTTCGTATTCGCCCATGAGGTCGGTAGGAACCAGCTCGATATTGGCAGCCCTTTTTCCGCTGTAATTTTCGGGTTGGCGGGTGAGACCCCAGACGCGGCAGGCCGTGCCGGCGAGTGCGTTTGCCAGATGGGTACCCACGAGGCCGCTGACGCCTGTGATGAATACTTTCTTCATTTCGTGACAGCAAGTTCCTTCTTAATCCGGCTTGTCAGCAGCGAGGCCTTCAGCCAGTTGGGCAGGAGGGCCAGAAACAGCAGGCTAAACCAGTTGATCCGGATTACCGAATCGCGACGGATCATCCGTCGGATGCAGTGCTGCGCTACTTTGTCCGGGCATACCGACGCCATGCGTGCAATCCTTCCCTGGCGTTGCATGCGCTGTATGGAATCCATGTTGGTGCGCATAGGACCGGGATAGACCACGCTCACCGATACGGGGGTGCCTTTGAGTTCTTCGTGCAGACCTTGCGAAAAAAAGCGGAGAAACGCTTTCGATCCGGGGTAGACGGTTTTGTAGCCGATAGGCGAAAAGGCCGCCAGGCTCGATACGTTGAGGATATAGGCTTGTTCTCGCTGCAGCAGGTTGGGCAGGAGCTGATGCGCCAAAAGGGAGGGGGCCATCACGTTCAGCTGGATAATCCGCTCGATGTACTCCGTGCTGGCTTCCCGGAATTTCTGGGTGCCCCCAATGCCGGCATTGTTGATCAACGTATCGATGGCGAACCGGTTATTGATCCATTCGCCGAATTTTCTGACGTTGGGCGTTGTGCTCAGATCGGCTTCGTACGGGCTGGCCTTTACGCCGTATTGTTGTTCGAGGTTAGCACAAAGCGCGGGTAGGCCTTGGCCCGGCAGGCTAGCCAAAACAAGGTTGGCGCCTCGCTTGGCCAGTTCGATCGCAAAGGAGCGCCCCAGGCCTTGGCTGGCACCGGTGACAACAGCGTATAACGTCTTCATACAACTATGCATTTGGGATGGGTCTCACACATTATAACAACCAGAAGCCACACCAGTTTGTTGACGAACGCGTATTTTTTTGTTAAGATACCGCGTGGTACGCCAGCAGTGGGTTTTTAGGTTGGGGAAATCCTTTGCAGGTCGGCATTACTTCAACGCGTCCACGGCCGACTGCAGGGCCGGATCGCTGGCGTCCACCGCGTAATAGGTGGCAATGCCGCCCTGCGGATCCAAGATTAAGTAGCGTGGGACCCAGTTAAGGTCAATGGCGTTCGTGAACGTATTCTTCCAGCCCGTTTTGAACCAATAGTGGTCGCCGGCGAGCTGAAATTTTTCGATGCCATCTTTCCAGCGCTGTTCTTCGCGGTCGAGGGAGAAATACACCACCGACACGTCGGGGTTGGCCGCTTGGAACGCTTGCAATTCGGGGAATCCCTCCAAGCAATCGGGGCACCACATCGCCCAGATGTAGAGCAGTACCGTCTTGCCCTTGTGGGCCTCCAGCACCGCGCCTGTCGTGGTTTGTGAGCCGTTCAGATCAAACAGGGGCTGGGTCAGCGCCGAATCCGGGAGAGCAGTTTTCATTATCTCAGGCGCTTTTTGCCCGAACGCGAGCTGGCTTACGAACATCGCCAGCAGGATAGTAACACAATATTTCATATACGCAAAGGTACATTTTTTAGACATAGCCTAATTGGGGCCGGGTGCACGACATATTTCCCTTCTCACCTGCGGTTGTGTCTTATGACCAACCGCCAGACCCGGGAAAGTGGTCGGTGACAACACCAACCACGGGTTTGTGAGGATTTGTCGTGCACCCATTGGGGCCGATGCCCGAACCAGTTTTATACTTCCCGTTCGCTATCCCAGTTTTCGAGATAATCCGCTACGCGTTTCACGAAACTGCCGCCTAGCGCGCCATCGACCACGCGGTGGTCATACGAAAGGGAGAGGTACATCATATGCCGGATGCCAATCAGGTCGCCGTGTGCCGTTTCGATGACGGCGGGTTTTTTCTTGATCGTGCCTACGGCCAGGATGGCCACTTGGGGCTGGTTAATGATGGGCGTGCCCATGATGTTGCCAAAAGCGCCGATATTGGTCAGGGTAAAGGTGCCTCCTTGCGTGTCATCGGGTTGCAGCTTGTTGCTGCGCGCCCGGTTGGCCAGGTCGTTGACGGCCTTGGTCAGTCCGACGAGGCTGAGTTGGTCAGCGCGCTTGATGATGGGTACAATCAGGTTGCCGGAGGGTAGGGCAGCGGCCATCCCGATGTTGATATCGCGTTTTTTGATGATGCGCGTGCCATCGACCGAGATGTTGATCATCGGAAAATCCCTAATGGCCTTGCTGACCGCCTCGATGAAGATCGGGGTGAAGGTGATTTTCTCGCCTTCGCGTTTTTGAAAAGCATCTTTCACTTTATCGCGCCAGAGAACCAAATTGGTTACATCGGCCTCCACAAAGGAACACACATGCGGGGAGGTTTGTACGCTCCGGACCATGTGGTCGGCAATCAGCCTGCGCATGCGATCCATTTCGATGATCTCATCGCCCGGTGCCGTTGCGATGGGCGGGAGCGGTGTTGGGTCACCTGCTTTTTCGGTGCTTGCTGCCGGTTGTGCTGTATCGGGCTGCGGTGCCGTTTGGGGCGTTTGCGGTTTGGATCCGGCCTTCCGACGTTCCACGTAGGCCAGCATGTCCTGTTTGGTGACCCGGCCATCGCTTCCCGAGCCGGAAATCTGCTCCAGTTCCGTCAGGCTGATGCCTTCTTCGGTGGCTATATTTTTAACCAATGGCGAATAGAACCGGCCACCGGTGGGTTTGGCTTCCCTGTCCAGTTGCTCGACACCGGGTATTTCCGCGTCCAGCACCGCCGCCTCTTCCGGGGCGTCTTCGCGAACGATCGCCGGATCGGCCTCCGCGACGGGCTCCGTGTTCGTATCTTCCTGACCTTCGTCTTCGCCTTCGGTTTGGATAACGGCTACCGTTTCGCCCACTTGCACGACCTGGTCTACCTCACAGCGTTGCGCAGACAGCACCCCCGAAACCGGGGAAGGTACGTCCGAATCGACCTTGTCGGTCGCGATCTCCAAAATCGGCTCGTCTTCTTCTACCCTGTCGCCGGGCTGTTTCAACCACCTCACTACCGTTGCTTCAGAGACGCTTTCGCCCATGCGGGGGAGTTGTACGTGAAATTGTGCCATACGGATGTTTTTCGTTTGCTTCTGAATGGTGACTAAATTAGATATTTTATCGAGCAAAAACGAATGTGCCGAATATTATTCTTTGTTTTTGTAAGTTTTCAATTTATGGTTTTGTGTTTAGATGGTTTGGCAAGGCTTGATGCGGGAAATTGTCATGTCGGTGCCGTTGGGACTAGGAGAGCATTTTTTCTGATGTCTACGCGCGCGGAAGATCCGGTCGTCAGGGGAGTGGGTGCCGGCCAGGCGGAACTGGGCCTCACTAGGATTTGCCATTGCCAATACGGCCGACCGTTTTGCACGGGATCAAGCCGATTTGTATACGCCTACTGTTCAGTTTAATGGTCAGTTTTGGTCGTTGGGGGAGCCGTCGGAGTATGGTGGCTAATCGGATATTTCGCGCCAGAACTGGATATTTCAGGCATTTTGGCGCAGCTTGTACTAGGGATGGCAGTTTTTTTGATATATTTATGGAAATGAAAGAAATAACCATGAAGAGAAACGTACAGTCCCTGCTGATGCTGGGCGTGTTTATGTGGGTATCATTGGCTAGCGTACAGGCGCAAACGAGCATACGCGAAAGTGGCGTGCCTGTGGCCATGGCTCATGCTGTGCAGCAACCGCAGCAAGACGAAAAAACGCTAGCACGGGAAGCGAAGCAACGCGCCCAAGCCGAACAGCGTGCCGCACGCGAGGCCAAGCAACGCGAACGTGCTGTTGCGAAACAGGAAAAGCAACGCTTGAAAGCGCAAAAGCAACGGGAAAAAGCATTGAAGCGGCTGGACAAAGCCCAGAAGAAAGTGACTTCGCTCGAAAACAAGGTGTCGAAGCAACAGCGGAAAGTCGATAACATGAAGAATAAATTCTACGTGAAACTAAACCGCGGGCGTTTGTCCGACATCAACGAGCAAAAAGAGCGCATCAAGATTAACAAGCAGGAGCTTAAACTTCGTGAACTGGAGCTTGATTTGGAAAAGGCGATCAGCCAGGCGGGCAGGTTGCGTTAAGCGGCATTGGGACGAAACGGACAAAGCGGCGGGCTCATGGGCTCTGCCGCTTTTTTTATGGTCGCCGCACGGAATTGTTCGTGTATGTTATAGGTGCATAACGGTTGCACGCACGGGCTGGCCATAGAATATGCTGGCTTTATCGTCAAAGGCGGACACATTTTCCGTAGTGTGGAAGGAAATATGGCCGTTTTTGGAGCAAAGGGCGTCGACCTCCGGATGGTGAGCCAGGTAATTAGCTAGGCTGGCGGCTACCGTCTCACCTTGCGATAGCATGCGCACACCCGGTGGCACGAATTCTTCGATCAAGGGCAGGAGTAGGGGATAATGCGTGCACGCGAGGACAATCGTGTCGATGTCGTCCGACTGTTCCAACAGCGCGTTGATATACTTTTCTACAAAATACCGTGCACCTGCGGAATCCAAATCGTTGTTCTCCACCAGGGGAACCCACAGAGGGCAGGCTTGCTGGTACACGGCGATGTCCGGAAAAAACTTCGCGATTTCGATGGGGTAAGACTCCGACCTCACCGTGCCCGGTGTGGCTAGTATGCCTACATGCCGCGATTGGGTGTACTGGCCGATGCTTTCGGTGGTGGGCCGGATGACACCGAGCAGCTTCCGCAAGTCGGCATAGCGAGGCAGGTCGTTTTGCTGGAGGGTGCGCAAGGCCTTGGCAGAGGCTGTATTGCAGGCCAAAACAACCAAGTGGCATCCCAAGTCGAACAGCTTCTCGACGCACTCTTTCGTATACGCGTAGACGGTTTCGAAGGAGCGCGTGCCATAGGGCACCCGCGCATTATCGCCGAGGTACACATAATCATACTGCGGCAAGTGCTTGACGATTTCGCGAAAGACCGTCAGACCACCATATCCGGAATCAAACACGCCTATCGGCTTCATTTTCGCGTTGTATGGGATGATTAAAAGCATATCGGTAGTCGAGGGACGGCCCGTCCTTCCGATACGCCGTATATGCTGTTGCATGCCTGCGCTATCGCAGCAGGTATGGTTTCTCTTTGTATGTTTTCCAGAGGAATTCGCCAAAAAGCGTGTTGGCCCAAGCAAACCACGATCGGGTAAATTTCTTGGGGTCATCCTTATGGAACGACTCGTGCATGAATCCGGTGTCGCCATGCGTGGCCTGCAAGGCCGCAATGCACGCTTTGATCTCGTTGTCATCGCGCGAGGTCAGTCCTTTCATCGTAATCGCCATCGGCCAGATCATGTCCCGGCCGATATGCGGGCCACCGATGCCTTCGGCAGCCGTGCCCTTGAAGAAGAAGGGGTTGTTTGGCGACAGCACCAAGGCACGCGTGCGCTGGTAGATGGGGTCAGTCGCGTCTACCGCACCCAGGTAAGGCAGTGATAGTAAGCTGGGGATGTTGGCATCGTCCATCATCATGTAGCTACCGAATCCATCCACCTCGTAGGCATACACCCGTCCGTGCATGGGGTGGTCCACGACGCCATATTCGTTGACGGCTTTTTCCACTTCGTCCGCCAGGTCCAGCATTTGCGTCGCCAAGGCTTGTTCGTTGGCAATATTGGCCAACATCTCGGCTGATTGGCGCAGGCTGACCACCGCAAACAGGTTGGAAGGGATGAGGAACGAGAAAATAGTGGCGTCGTCGCTAGGCCGGAAGCTCGAGCAAATCAGTCCCACGGGGTTGACCGGGTAGCCCCAGCCGTCTACCTGCAAAGTGTCGGTGCCACGAGACGTCGTACGCTCAAAACGGTAGGGGCCGAGGCCGTCCTTGCGCTGCTGCTCCACGAAGGTCTTATAGATGTTCGCTTGCGCCTCGACCCATTCCTGGCCGAAGGGAGCCGTGTCATTCGTTTTTTTCCAATACGCATACGCCAAGCGTACGGTATAGCAGAGGGAGTCGATTTCCCACTTACGCTCGTGGATGCCGGGCTGCATGTCCGTATGGTCGGTAAACCATTCCCCTTTGCGCTCCGGATCGTTATAAAATGCGTTGGCATACGGGTCGATATTAATGCATTGGCTTTGCTTGTTGACCAGCCCCGCGATTAGGCGCTGCAATTTGGGGTCGTCTGCCATAAACGGCAGGTACGGCCACACCTGGGCGCAGCTATCCCGTAGCCACATCGCATCGATGTCGCCGGTGATGACGTAGGTGTAGGGCTTGCCGTCGATTTCCTCAGGGAATACCGTCGTGTCCAGCGTATTGGGAAAGCAATTGTTAAATAGCCAGGCCAGTTCCTTGTTCGGCACGTTGTCGGCAAATTCGGCAATGGCGTTTTCGATAACGGGGCTGGAAAACCGGCGCTCGCCCGCTGCTACACGTACCACCGGAAACTGCTGTGCGTGGCCAGCCAGGGAAAACTTGCTGGACAGGACGCCCGCCGCCCCCAGTATGCTCGCTTGCTGGATAAATGTTCGTCGCTTCATTTGACTCCTCTATTTTAGGGTAAATATCATATTAATTTGCGTGTTGCCGAAACGGAAACCAGCCGCAATATGCGAATAATCCCCTAACATCATTGCAAAAACGTTATAGCAAAGTGAAATTTGTCATGGAAGTAGGCGTGGTTTATGCCTTGGGTTTTCCGGTTTCTCGGTCTTTCATCATAAAAACGCCAACCTTTACCCGAACTGGCTTAGTTTTGGTTAGCAATCTTATCTTTGCCGATAAAATGAAAGGTATGAGGGTCTTTTTACGTTCCGTGTCCGTTTTTTCCATTGCTGTGTTGCTGGTCGGCCTGGGCCATGGCGCGTTTGCGCAGGCTGTGTACCAGCCCTATTCCTACCACTACTACCAGAAACTCAACAACGTGTGGTACAGTCCGGATACGCGCATCCATACGGCCGTGAAGCCGGCGGTTGTCGGTGCCGAATGGCAAGGGCGCCACGATTCGCTCATGCAGGTAGGCGTGCGCCCACGGGATTCCTGGGGCGGGCGTAAGCTGTTCAACGAGCACCTGATCGATATCCGCAAGGAAGACCATGCATTTTACATCGATTTCCTGCCGGATTTCCAGGCCGGGCGGGATTTCGCGGGCGGCGGCAAAACCACCTGGGTCAACACGCGGGGCGTGCAGGCGGGGCTGACGATCGGCGACAATTTCTCGCTCTACGCCAATATGTTTGAAAACCAGGCGCTGTTTCCCCGTTACCTGGACGATTATGTCACCAAGCATGCCGTGGTGCCGGGGCAGGGATACGGCAAGACCGTAGCCGACAATGGCAAGAAAGACTGGATGTACGCCACGGCAAACGTGTCCTATACCGTCAATGATTACCTGAATGTGTCGCTTGCTTACGACAAGAACTTTATCGGCGACGGATACCGTTCCATGCTGCTGTCTGACGTGTCGTCAAACTATACCGCGCTCAAGCTCACCGGAAAAATAGGCAACGTGCAGTACCTGAGCCTGTGGGCGTACATGCTCGACCCGGTGCATCCGCGTTCGGCGGATACCTTGGTGCGAGCGGGCGACAATTGGAAATGGGGTGCCTTCCAGTATTTGGATTGGAACATCACGAACCGGGCTTCGGTCGGCTTGTTCCAATCCGTGGTGTGGGCTAGCCGCAATGCGATGGGTCGGCGCGGGTTCGACTTCAACTACCTCAACCCGGTGATCGTCATGCGGCCCGTGGAATTGACCAATACCTCCTCGCCAGACAAGATGCACCTCGGCCTGAATGCCAAATACAAGGTGCTGGACAACGTGACGGCCTACGGCCAGTTTATGCTAGGCGAGTTTGTGGCCAGGGAGTTCTTTGCCGGCAACGGCTTTATCCACAACAAATGGGGTGCACAACTGGGCGCGCGGGGCTTTGATCTCTTCGGCGTTAAGAACCTCAACTTTCTGGGGGAGTACAACACCGCGCGGCCCTATACATACGCGCATTTTGACCCGGTGAGCAACTACACGAACTATGTCGAGCCATTGGCACACCCCTGGGGTGCCAATTTCCGCGAATTCCTAGCCATATTCAACTATTCGTATGGCCGTCTCGATTTTTCGCTGCAGGGTAACTATGGGCAGTTTGGGACGGATCCGGACGAAGCCACGAACTATGGCGGGGATTTGTTCAAGTCCTATGAGGTGTACCCGCATTTTTACGGCAACACGATCGGGCAGGGGATAGCCAATACCCTGTGGTATGGCGACGCCCGGGTATCCTATGTGCTGAACCCGAAGTATAACCTGCGGGCTGAGCTGGGCCTGGTCTACCGCAACCACCAGCGCCCCGACGAGGGCTACCAGCACCGGACTGGCATGGTCAACATCGGCTTGCGTGCTTCGTTTCGCAATTTATACTACGATTTTTAAAAATACTGTTACTTTTGTGGGGATAGTATGTCGTCATGAGAAAAATCACCATCATCAACGGGCCGAACCTCAATCTGCTGGGCAAGCGCGAGCCGGACATTTACGGCGCGGAGGATTTCGAATCCTATTTCGGTCAGCTTAAAACGCAGTTTGCCGGGGTGGAGTTCGATTATTTCCAAAGCAACAGCGAGGGCGCCATTATTGACAAAATCCATGCGATCGGATTTTCCGATGGCGGCATCGTGCTCAATGCCGGGGCCTACACGCATACTTCGGTGGCTATTGGTGATGCGATTGCGGCAGTAGCGATACCCGTGGTGGAAGTGCATATCTCCAACGTACATGCGCGGGAGTCCTTCCGGCACCATTCTTACCTCGCCAAGCATTGCAAAGGGGTAATTTGCGGGTTCGGGCTGGATAGCTACCGGCTCGCGGTCGAGAGCCTCATCGTATAATTTCCCTTAAATTTCTTTATTTCGTCTACTCGGCGCGCCAGTCAGGATGACCAGCAAGCTGCTGAGCGCACATCCGGCCATAATTGCGGTCATCGGCACGGCCGTCAGGTTGTGGAAGTAACTCACGAGGGCGGATGAGATGGCCCCGATGCCCATTTGGATGCATCCGAGCATAGCCGAAGCACTACCCGCCAATTTGCGAAAGGGGATGAGGGACAGGGCAGATGTATTGGGAAACACGAATCCTTGGCAACCGAGAAAAAGAAAAATCAACCCCACCATCACAGGCAGGTTAATCCAGCCTGCGGCTGTCAGCACGGCGAGCAAGATCCCGAAGAGGCTTTGCAGTATCAAGGCACCTTTGGCGAGGCGTTCGCTGGGGATCCGGTTGAGGAGGGCGCGGTTGATTTGCGTGGCGATGATCAGTGCGGTAGCGATCAGCGCGAACACCAGTCCGTATTGTTTTTCGGTTAGGCCATACAAATTCGTCATCACAAAAGGCGAACCCGCCAAGTAGGCGTAAAGACCCGCTGAGGCTAAGGCCCCCGAAAAGGCGTAGGTCTGAAATTGCCGCACGGCAAGCACCCGGTAAAATGAGGTGAACACCGCTTTCGGTTTGAGTGATATACTTTTATCCGGCTGTTTTGCCGGAGGCAGAAACAAAATCGTAGCAACGAAAACGGCGATGCCGATGCTGCCCAGCACCACAAAAATGCCGTGCCAATCGCCCACTTGCATGATGTAACTGCCGATGGTGGGAGCGAGAATGGGGGAAATACCGATGACGAGCATGAGCCACGAAAATACCTTGGCCGCTTCCTGAGGTGGAAAAAAATCCCGCACCATCGCCCGCGCCGCGACCATGCCTGCGCAGCTACCCAAAGCCTGTACAAAACGGAATGCGACGAGCGAGTCGGCCGAATTGATGAACGCACAGCCGAAGGAAGCGAGGATGTAGATCGCTAAACCGACCAGCAACGGCCATTTGCGGCCGAAACGGTCGAGTAGGGGCCCGTAGATGAGCTGTCCGGAGGCAATGCCAATGAAAAACGAGGTGAGCGACAGTTGTACGTGCGCCACCGAAGTGTCTAAGCTGGCCGCGATGCCTTCAAATCCCGGCAGGTACATATCGATCGACAACGGACCGATTGCGGATAATAACCCCAACACTAAAATAGCAGTGAACGACTGCCGCTTGGTAAATGCCATGCAAAAAAAATTAGTCGTCGGCCCCGCACTAGCCCGGCTGGCGCATCAACACGCTGCAACCCGGAACGCCAGGACGCTTTCCGTTGCGGTTGCCCGGGTTATTTCTTGGCTGACGACACACGTTTGGGTGCTCGGGCTGGCCGGACGGCCAAGTATAGCCCCACCAAGACAAAGGGTATGCTGAGCAATTGGCCCATGTTGTATTGCATACCGTCTTCGAACGCTTCCTGGTTTTCCTTGAAAAACTCGAGGAAGAACCGCGCACCAAATAAGGTGATCAGGAATATTCCGAACATAAGGCCCGGCTTGAGGTTGCCCTTTTTGTGGTAGAGTGCCCAGAGCAGGATGAAGATCGCGACATAGGCCAGCGCTTCGTAAAGCTGTGCGGGGTGGCGCGGAATGGCGTCCACTTTAGCGAAAATCACGGCCCATGGCAGATCAGCAGGCAAGCCGATGATTTCGGAGTTGAAGAAGTTGCCGACCCGGACAAACGCCCCAGCGATGGCCACCACAATCACCAACCGGTCTGCAAGCCATAGGAATTCGGTTTTAGTCTTGCGGCAAAACAGGTACAAGCCCACGATGATGCCGATGGCGCCCCCGTGGCTCGCCAGCCCGTGGAATCCCGTCAGCGTGAATTGGCCGTTTATAAACGTATAAGGCAGGATCATCTCCAGCGGATGGTCCTTGTAATAGTCAAATTCGTAAAACAGACAGTGGCCGAGCCGTGCGCCCAGCAGCGTCCCTAGGAAAATATAGATGCTCAATTGGTCCAGCAATTCCTGCGACTTGTTCTCGCGCTTGAATATCCGGAGCATGATGATGTAGCTCACAATAAACGCCAACAAGAAGCAAAGCGTATAGTACCGGAGGGTAAAAAAACCAATACTGAACATTTCGGGATCAATGTCCCATAGAATAGCATTAAGAAGACCAGTCATCATGGAAAGTTGGGTTTTCGTGCGTAAAGATACTGTTTCTCATCGGTTCGTGCGATTAAATCCCAGAAACTACC
>CAYUIZ010000075.1:0-12496 GCA_964444885.1 uncultured Sphingobacteriaceae bacterium
CGCCGTTCACCATAAAAAACCCGGTATTGTTGCGCTTCCAGTCGGGCAATACCGTCGCGAGGAAGCCAACTGGATCCATTGTGTATCGTATTAGCAGGGGTAACGTCAATCAGTGTCTCCTATGACAAATGTGAGGTTTATCCGGATTTTCCCTCCGTGAATTTTTCTACCATCAAATACCGGTGGCATGGACTGCGGTCCGAAGTGTTGTGCCGATTTAAACTTGGTGCCAATTGCATTAATTACGTTTAAAAATGAAATGTCCCCGTCGGGATAGCCCATAGCAGTTCGCACGGGGTCCTTGGGTGCCTGGGGCGTTAAGAGGCGTAAGAATACGTCGTCAGTATGCACGTAAACCTTAAATCCGACCGACTGCCGGCTTTGTATTTTCGCCCAGTATACATTGGCATGATATCCTGCGAACTCGGGATATTCATAACCCGACTCGCCGGTGACCGTATTGTTCCGCTCTTTTTCCCATTGCCCAAACGTGGTTCCGCGCATCCGGTTCTTGTAAACGCGATAAGGACCATCACCCATCCATTTCACGCCTCGTACATCATCCTCCGGGTAGGAAAAGGTGATGCCTGCGATCTCCGCACGCGATTCAGGGGAGTAAGCTACTTCAAGGCCAACCCGCCCATCCGCCGTGATTTTCCAACGGAAATAGTCGTTATTTTCAAACTGAGCCATGACGATAACCGTATCCGCTTCCCGATGATACGATACGTCTTTCGCGACGTGATTATTGCCTACGATAACCGGCCCGTCCGAAAGCGGCGTCCTTCGGCCATCGTGTATCATATCTTGCAATGTCCCGTTGGAAGGACTAAAACGCAACAGCACGTTGTCATAGGTGACTTGAATAGCACCGTCGGTTTCATCGATATCGATCTCATGGTGTATGTCCGTAGCTGGGAGTGCGGCCGCCGCCACTTCGCCAGCGCGTTTTATTGGCCAGCTCCACTTGTTAATCTGCCGTCCGGCTGTGTCGATGGCGTTGATACGAAGCACGTCGTATTGTTGCCAACCGTCGGGTAATGCAACGCGTAATTCCGCGCGTTGTCCCGGGGCTACGGTAATCCGTATGGATTCCGCCTGTTTCTCGATACCGTTTCCATCTCCGAGCCTGACCCACTCCGCGACGAAATCAACACGGTTCAGGTCGGTATAATGATACCTGTTCTCAATGCGAAACACCCCGTCAAAGTGTGCAGTAATGTAGCGCTTTTCGAAATGTACGGGCGACCAAACGTCTTTGATGGTATAATAACTGCCCTCCTTCTCATAATATGGGCCGAGTATGCCGTCAGGCGCGTGGTTGCCATCCGTATCTAGTTCGCCGTGCCGGTCGGTACGGGCGACGGCTTCATCCTGAAAAACCCATAAGAAAGCGCCCGCAGCAAGAGGATGCTCCCATATGCGGAGCCAATAATCGTCCAAACCTGCCCCGAGCCCTCCATCATACAGCCCGTGCAGGACTTCGGTAGGGAAAAAGACGTGGCGCCGGCTGTACCCGTCAAGCGCTAAGTAATTGTAGTCGATGTAATGGTGTGTGTTAATTAGTCCAAAATCCGACCAAGGATAAATTACTTCACGTTGTTGAATGTCCAGTCGTTTGAAATGAGGAGTTAATGTTGGGTTTTCCCCGCCTTCGTTGCCGTTTGCCCAGAGGATGATCGAAGGATGGTTCACGTCCCGATGGATCATTTCAGTTAGCAGCTTCAAACCGACCGTGTCGTCATACGAAGGTGTCTGCCAAGCCGTCAGTTCATTGAGAACGAACAAGCCAAGGGAGTCGCAGACAGCCAAGAAATGCTTGTCAGGCGGATAATGCGACATCCTGACAGCGTTCATGTTCATATCTTTCATTGCTTCAACTGCCTTGACACTGAGTGCCTTGGAGGATGTCCGCCCATACTTGGGGTGGAAGGTATGTCGGTTTACCCCTTTCAGCTTGACACGGGTGCCATTCACATAAACGCCATCACTCTCCCTTATTTCTACCGTCCGGAAACCGAAACGTTCAATATGTTGGTGAAGTACTGTTCCGGTCGAGGTCAACAACTCCATGACGGCCTCGTAAAGTACCGGTTGCTCCGGATTCCACGTGCTGTGGCCGTTAACCGAGTGACTGATTCGTGTCACTCCCGGATTGACAGGGAAGGTGTGCGAAACGTCAAGTGGCGTACCGTCCAGCGCTCGGAAGGCAACACGGACTTGGTGGTCGGTTCGCACAACCCCCGATGTATAAATGTCCGCCCGGAAGGTACCATCTGCCTTAGCATCAATGGCTATTCGCTTAATGTTCGTCTGTGGTTTTGCCTCGAGGTATACGGGCCGGAATATGCCGCCAAATACCCAGAAATCCGCTTTCCGCTCCGCTCTACTTACTGACTCGTTGTCGGAATGTTTTTTCACGAGCACTTCCAACTCATTTTCCATTCCTATCCGTAACAGCTTGCTGACATCGTAATTAAACTCATAAAAGGCGCCTTGGTGGATGGGTCCGGCCAACTGCCCATTAACTTTCACTTCTGCATCGGTCATTACCCCTTCAAAGACGAGCCGAATTTCATGCCCGTCCCATGTTTCAGGCACCATAAACCGGTGGCGATACAGCCCCTGTTCGTTCAGTCGGGTATTAAACTCATCATGTCCGTAATTGTAACTTCCAAAGCCTTCCTGCTCCCAGCAGGAAGGAACGGGTATGGTCGTCCATCTGCCGCTGTTCCTACCCTTGTCGCAATAAAAACCCCAATCTACCCGATGATCAGATCCGGTCCCTGATAAATACTTAATTTCGGTTTGCTGACCGTACGCCGTGCTGATTAATAGGAACATCAGGGCGACACTCAATTTTCTGGCTATCATCACGCTTCCTTACTATGGTTCGGTTTATAACTTATAATGCTAACAATTAACCTACTGTCACACAAAGCCTCGGCGAGCGTTAGTGTGCTCAACAGATTATTCCGTCGCGCTTCAAAAGCATGCTGTCGGGTGCCAATGGATAAGCGGGCGCCCCATCCGGATCAGGACTAGTTGCCTAGGTGCTTTCCAATGAATGACAGCAATTGACTTACCGAGCGTTCGTAATAATGCCCCAGGTTATGGCCTGTATTCTCCAGTACCACCAACTCATGGCTCAAGCCAGTATCACGCAACATCGTGGCGAATTCCAAAAATGCATCCGGCCGGTCGCTGTCGCCGTTCACCATAAAAAACCCGGTATTGTTGCGCTTCCAGTCGGGCAATACCGTAGCCAGCTGCTGCTTGGCCTCGTCATTTGCCAAGCGGAGGCCTCCGCCCATGCTGCCCACCACGCAGAACAGCTGGGGATACGCGGTGGCAAGGTGCACGCTGCCCGATCCGCCCATGGAAAAGCCGACGACGGCACGGTTTGCTCCGTCGCCCACGGTTCGGAATTCACGGTCTACATGCGGTATAAGCTCCTCGATAATCATTTTTTCGACATCCCCCCGATAGCCGCTCCTGCCCCCGTTGGGGAACACGCAGATCGCAGGCGGCAGGTTGCCGGCCTCGATTGCCTTCTCGACCCACGATGAAAAGCCTCCCGCATCGGCAGACTCATTTCCGCCCATTCCGTGCAGAAAATAAATGACCGGGTACCGTTGCTCCGCCTCTGGCTGATATCCGGGGGGCAGCCATACGGAAAAACCGACATTGTGCCCCAATGCCTTGCTCGGCAAGACGTGATGGCGTAGCCCCGGCGCAGCGGGAATATCAGGATTAATCCACCTGACAGGCGGCCGCGGTGCAGCACCCGTGCGTGCCCCGCGCGCGGGCTCTGCCAGGCGTAGGTCGCGGTATGAGATTAATTGAATTCCCTGATCGTCCACCTTTTGCAGCACAGCGGAATCAACGAATGCGGCTAACACACCCGCGCGGTCTTCCGCTACGTTTTCGTAACCGACGTGCCCCATGCCCTGTGATTCCAAATCGTCGTAAGCGGGGTGTTCGACCAGCAGATACGTACCGGGAGCCAACCGGTCGAGCTCGCGGAGCAAGTTGGCTGTTTTGGCCGTCGCTGACACGTCACTACCACTCCAAGCGGGGAAACGCAAAACCTCGGTTTCGTTGACGGACAAACCGTATTCGGTGGCGAGCCTGTGCAACAGGGCTTTCGTCGTGTCGGAGAAACTCAGGCACCCCATGTGTTCCGACAAATGGCTAACGTGCGGTATGCGCCGCAAGCCGAGCTCGATTTGGGCGCGCAATTCAGCCTCGATCTCGTCAATATCCCACGAACGCTCAACGATACTATTCGGCTGGGGCAATGTTTGGTTTGCCCATACGAAGGGCAGGAAATAGCCGCTGTCGTCTGTGATGCTGGGGCAATGGGTTAAGGGTCGCCATTTCACGCCTGTCCACTCGCTGGTGAGCGTGAGATGGATGCCTACATCAAGGTCGGGTCTGTCGCGAAGCAGTATTGCGGCCTCTTCAAACCAGGCACCGGGTACCATGACTTCGACGGAGCGCACGATTCCTTTTTCAAACGCCTCGATAGCGGCGAAGTTGGCCGACCGCGAGGCGCCCATATCATCAGCGCGCACCAACAGCCGAATGGCATCGTCCTGCGCGTTGACGGACGAACAGCCCAACAATGCGATCAAAACAAGAGTTAATTGCTTCATTTCTTCTGGTTTTTTGTGTGAAAATCAATATCGCTGGAGCAGGGTAAGCAGCTTGCGGTCTAGCTGATGGCCGTGCCAATCTTCATAAGCCACATCCTTCCGCCCTGAGTCGAGCAATCCGAACGTGCCCCGAAAATTCCACAACCCCCATCCAATCCCGTGGGATGTGAGAATATCCGGCTGATCGTCAAACCAAGCTAGGAAAACCTCGTGAGGAGTCTCATTAAAACAACCGCATTCACCGCAATGCACGCCCACGCCTTGGCCAAGCAAGTCTATCCAGGGCTGGTAAAACGCCTCCAGCGATTCGCGGTTAAACGTTTTTCCGTCGATGACACCGGGCCAAACCGGCAGTGGCGCATCATCGGGGTTTTTCCATACCCACCCAGCCCGGTAGTGCGAAACATAGTGGGGGTAATAGCCCCTGCAGCTCTGTCCAATTGGCAAGTCTGCGAGTTCGGGAATAACGAGCGAGCCGCCATGGTTGCCATCAGCAATCACTAGCCGGCCTTCTCCCTCCCGATGAATCACGTCCAAGCAGCCTTTTGCCACCTTGCGATAAATATCGCCGGGAATCGGTTTTGTCGGGGCATACTGATCGTTCATATCCTCTTTAAAACACGGTTCGTTAACCAAATCGAAGCTCAGTAGCTCGGGCGAGAAGTGCCTTAGCCGCTTTGCCCACATGGACCAATGCGTGTAAAAAGCCTCCTGTGCGTCGCTGTCCTTCCATAAGTTGAAAGGCTCGTGAAAACCGGCGTTGATACAGAATCCCGGCGCACGGTGCAAATTCATGCTTACATGCAACCCGTATTTATTGGCGAGGAGGATCGTGGCCTCAATGGCGTCCACGGCTTCCTCGCGGAATAGCACGGTTTCTTCAGGTGTAATCGGAACACCTTTGTCCGCATCATAGGTCAGGTAACACGGGTACGACATCGGAATACGGACAAAATCAAACCCCCAATCGGCCATCCACTGAAAATCGCGATCCAAGGTGGCCTGCCGTTCGGGCGAAGTACGGTATTGCCGCGGGCGGTAGAATTCGAGGATATTGAAGCCGCGCCATCGGGGAAGCCGATTGCGTGGTTTGGTTACGGACTGCGCGCTAAGCCAGTCCGGCAAGGCAGCGACTGCGAGCCCCGTCGCCGCGGTGGCGATAAAACCACGTCTGTCTATTTCGCTCATAGTCATACGTTATAATGGATTTCCACCCGCTTGGAGCGTTACGATACTTTTTCCGGGCAATACGAACCCTTTACCGTTCGCCGTCACTTTGGATATGAGCGTGCAATATTCTGAATTGGAATGACTGGAACGATACATATCAAATTCTGTTGGTAATCCGTCGCCTTTCAACGTGATAGTCTTAGATTCACCGGCGTTAATGATGACTACGGTCGTCGTACCTTTTTGCGGGTGCGTGAATGCTGTGGTAAATATATTTTCGTCGGCTGACTCAGCCGCGATGCGAATAGCACCTGGACGGATATAGCGAAAGAAATGCTTTGAAACATGGTACTTCGTGCCTGTTGTGACGCCATTCATCAGGCTGTAATTTCCAATTTCGGCTAGCTCACTGCCCTGCCACCAGACCCAGGCGTTTATCTGCCCGTAGTTCAATGCAGCTATCATGTCCAGACCCAAGCCTAACGCGCCAGTTCTATCGGTTACGGTTTCCCAATTCTCGCTGTATCCCGACGTTTCCGACATCCAGACCTTTTTATCCATGGGAATAGCAAATTGTTCGGTGTGGTTTTGCCACATCTGAACCAATTCAGACCCAGAACTAGGCAAAACGCCATCACTGTAGCCGTGCACCGCGAGGATGTCCAGGTTGGCCGCCGCAGCGGGATTAGCCTTGATCGCCGAATGATAAAACCAACGCCAATTGTTTTCCTTACCTTCCATGGCCAGCATATGTTCAGCTCCGAAAATCTGGATGTTCGGATTCGCTACCTTAACTTTCGGGACAACATTGATCAACAGATCATTGTACCAGTAGGTGGTATAGGTACACGAATTGAAATACTGACTAAAAGCAGGCTCATTTTGTAAACTCAAGGCATACAGGTCAATTCCTAATTCCTTGTACAGCCCAATATGTTCATTGAGGTAGTCTGCGTACTCACCGTATTTGTTTGGATTCAATGTGCCCCCGTCCTTAGTTGTTACGTTTGGGTCTTCCCAACGCGTGGCCTCGGCATCCCCCGCCCAAGCGAAAGTCGAAGCCCACTTCAAATGCGCCGGAGGGCTCCACACGGAAGCGATAAATTTCAACGGGACGCTATACTGGTCTGCTTTTGCTTTCAGTCCGGCGACAACGGGTAGTTGTTTTGCCCAATCCCCATCTTGATTAGCCGTGGGAATTGCAGGAGGATAGAGCTCCGAGCGCCAGATCGTAATTCCTAAGTCGCTGATTATTTTGTCGCCCCAAGCGGCGTCCCACATATCTTGCCGCCACCAGACGTCCTTGGCTCCAAAGAAACCGAAACCGTCTATCGTTTGAAACGTCGTGCCGCGATCAATGGAAATGGTTACCGCTGGTAGCTCATCAGTTTCCTCCTCCGGCAAATCGACGACGTCTTTACAGCCCATAATGCAAACTGCCCCTGCGAGCACGAGATAAAAATATTTATAGTCCATCATAATTTAATTAGTAAATGATTTGAGATTGCCTCTAGATTTGCATCATTAGGTTACAATTAACGTAGATGGCGAACACAATTGCTTTGGCAGACAAGACTTTTTTTTCAAACTACAGGTTTTTAGGATCTTTCCAGATCTCCCTATCTTCGTAAATCTCCTCGTCTTCGAGTTTCCGGGCCGGCTTTTCAATGCCCGCCTTGACAAACTCAGCGGCTATGCGGTTTAGCGCCGGAAAATCACTCCCATAAAAAACATTGTTTACGATCTTCCAATGCCCCCTGAGCGCATAGACGGCGGCTTTCCAGTGATCCGCGTATTCCGGACCAAATTCATCGGCCATATTCAGACAGATCGCAAGGTATGCACCGCGGGCCTGCTGTTGCCGATCGGCACTGCGGATATCGTCGATGATTTCCTGCCTCAGATCGTCGCGCAAGCTCCGGCTTTGGTTTTCGCTCCCTTCCAAACGGGCAAAAGGCCCTGGTTTTTCTACAGGGATACGGTAAGAAAGCGTGCCATCTACCCGAATTCTTGCACCGCCATTTTCTTCGTTTACCGTTTCGAACAGGTCGATCAGCCGGTCGGAAAAACTGGTAATCGTTTCGTCCATCGGCATGTTCTCGCGGGTTGTGTTTTTATACCGGTCGACAATTTGCCAACCTTGGCTCATCATCCACCGATATCCTTTGACAGCACCTAATATTGTGCCTGCTGTGGCTGCATTGCAATCGGCGTCCCATCCAAAATTAAACGCGTATTCAATGGTTTTCGCAAAATCGCCGTCGCCATATAACAAAGCGGCCAAAACGGCCGCGGCATTCAGTCCATAGCCGTTGTACGACTCGATCCACGTGTCTTTCTTATATTTTTCATGGATGAGCGTCCAGGTTTTGTGCCAGTCTTCCGGATGCTGTCTCTGCCAGGCGTCTACGTCATGCGCGATATCGCGGATCACACTCTTTTCGTCCAATGCATTGACGCCCGACTGTATAATCTTGCGCACATCGTCTTCGACAAACGCGGCGGCGATCATCGAACAGAAAAACTGCGTGGCTTGCGCCGCTTCATCGCCAATGGCTACCCGCGTGTAATGCAAACCGATTGTTGATGCTGTCTGTGGCATCGCGGGGGCAAGCAATGCGAAGGTTTCGCTCAGAAACTGCCCGGAGAGGTTAAAAGAAGCCCACGGATTGAGGGCTGTGTAACCCGTCAGCGGCGGCTCTATCCCGATATCCATCAGATGACGGGCGTAGCGGTTTGCACTCCATATATTCCGGTTAATGCGCGTTCGCCACAGCTCGGCGATTTCGGGATAAGGGATTTGGATCTGCCCGGTTTGCTGCATGTGATAGATGTAGACCCATTCGAAATCCGTGTCGTCGTCGGTGCGGGCACCTTCAGGCAGGGCAGGCACATAATTACTGACGTCCCCGGGTTCCTCAATAAAGGTAAATTCATAAGGCAGGCCATTTAATACGCCCAAGTTTTGGCCTAAGAGCCCTCCGCGGATTTTGTCGATCACCCTGTCCGCCGGCATCACAATCTCTTGGGCGTACAGCCATGGCGCGAAAAAGATCAAAAGAGGAAAAAAAACAATGGCTTTTCTCATTTGCTTATTTGGGTTTGAGGCATAATTCGCCCAACGCATTCGGGCAAAAAGGCGGTCTGCAGATCGCTTCAATGATCCGCAAAACGTGCCCGACACGGCAGTCAGATACGTATATGCCTAGGCGCTCCCGAGCAAATGGCCCGGGAGCACGCTGAGGCAAACGTTCACCAAACGCAGTCCTTTGTTCGCTTAGCTGTCGCTAATCATAACCCGGATTGTTCTCCGTAATTGCGCTATTTCGTTCAATTTCTGCGTGTGGTAAGGGGAATACCAGATGCTTATTCACATCAAACTGTACCGGGGAAGCCAAATAGCTGCTGAAGCCGTTGTTATCACCGGTCCAGCCCGTCAAATTAATATCGCCAACGGCGTGCCAGCGCTTCAGGTCCCACCAGCGGTGGCCTTCGCCAGCCAGTTCCACATAACGTTCCTCGCGTATCCATTCCATGATGGTGGCTACGTTGGATTCAGCCGTTGGCCGGGCAACAGGCAGTACGCCGTCGCCATAGCCAGAGGCGCTGCCCCAGCTTCTAGCGCGGGCGCGGATATCGTTGACATGCTGGATGGCCGCGCTGGTATTTCCGGTTTTCAATGCGGCTTCTGCAGCCAGCAGTTTCACGTCGGCATAACGGAGAATCCGCTCGTTATTTGCAGAACCTCCATGCATGGGGGGCAGTTCATTTACCCCGTCAGGCTTGTTGTATTTTTGAAAAATCCGACCTTCCACGCCGTCATCAGGGTTAAGAAACACGTTGATTCGCGGATCCGAACCGGATACTGACAACAACTTTTCGGTGACTAGATATCGGGTATTCGTTGCGTCGTTAAAATCGCCTCGGCCTCCGACTTCCATCATAAAGCCCCGAAACACGCTCATGTTCTCTACACCTCGCCATCCGCCATCATGAGCGAGGTTTAAGTTGTTTCCCCCTCCGCTGGGCCTCGTCGCCTGTAGTTCATACAGCGATTCTGCATTGTTTTCGGTTTGCGCGCTGAAATTGTGCAGGAAATCAGGCACTAGTACCGCCGTGATGGCATTGGCATTAGTTAACGCCTCCTGGTAATCGCTGGCAGCTCCGCTATAGTTGCCTCGAAAGACCAATGCTTTCGCCAGCAAACCCCGCACGGAATTTTTAGTGATTCTTCCAGCATACTCCGTTGACCAGCTCTCGGGGACTTTATCAAGGGCGGCTTTCAAGTCGGCAATGGTTTGCGAGAGCACCTCCAGCGGTGGACTCTTAGGCGTATTAGTTTCTTCTTGGGATTGGAGTCGTTTTGTAACCACTGGCACGGAGCCAAAAATGTTAAACAGCTTAAAATACGCATAAGCCCTAAAGAAAAGCGCTTCGCCTTCCATCATGGCGATTTCATCCGCTCCTTCCAAATTCGAAATATCAACGGTATTAATCCGGTCAATCAATACGTTTGCGCGCGCGATATGCTTGTACGCACTCCGGAAAATAAACTGCAGCCTTGAGTTACTTGGGTTTAGCGACCCATCAAACAGCTCAAAGTACGTATTGCCACCCCGGCTTTCGGTCAAGTCGTCGCCCGGCAAGAGCCAAGCCCCGCTGACCCATCCATTATAGCCTACGCCAGCGAAATGATAATCGTCATATATCCCCGCATACACCCCTACCAGCTGGGACCGAAATTCGTTTGCATTCGAAAAGTAACTCGCCTCAGTTGGGGCGAACGTCGGTTGGTCCACTAAGCTGGGGTCACAACTCAACATTGCGCAACCTATGGAACAAAACACTAACCTTATATATTTTTTCATTTTCTTTCTTTTAAACAAGTGCAACATCATATTTCCAGTATGTATGGATTAGAACCTTGCGTTTAATCCGAATGTAAACGACCTCGGTAATGGGTAAATGTCGTTAATGGGATCTAACGTGCTCCAGCGGTGCAGGTAGATATTGTTGTGCCCGCCCACGAATATGCGCAAACTACTTACGTGATTGTTAAGTGCGTTAAGCGCCGATGGGGGCAGCGAATACCCGAGCTGCCACGTATTGAGGCGGAAAAATGAGGCATCTTCCACCCAACGGTCTGAGATTCGGTTATTCCCCGCAGGGTCACTCCCGATAGCCCTTGGGATAGTCGTGTTTGTATTTGTAGGGGTCCAGCGGTCTAAGGTGGTCGTCAACTGGTTGTGCACGCCCGACATGCTTTCAAGGCGCCTGCGCGAACTATTGACCCGGTCGACGTCCCCTTCGCCATAGAAATTCATGACCAAGTCTAAACTTTTCCAGCCTAGGTTGAAGTTAACGCCGTACGTATACCCCGGCAGCACATTACCGATTTCGGTGCGATCAAAGTCGTTCACTCTTCCATCCGGTGTTGTGCTATAAAATGGCTCATCATCCGTTGGGTTTCCCTGCACGTCCAAGAAATACAGGTCTCCCGGCGCCACATGGCTAACGTTGGTAACCGAGTTATCCGGGGTATTGGCAAAATGCTGGTCGATTTCCTGCTGGGTCTGGAACATGCCACCGACCTTATAGCCCCATATCGCTCCGATGGAACGCCCTTCTTCCACCCGGACCACGTTATCGCCATGGCGGCGGTGCAGGCCCGAAATCAGTAAAGGCTGGTTATTGTACAGTTTCGATACCACGTTGCTCAGGAAGCTGATATTTCCGGAAACGCCATACGTAAAATCACCCGCTTTGTCACGGTAACCCGCCGACAGGTCGACACCTTTGTTTTCCAGCTCACCGATATTAAACAAGGGGTTGTTCGTTCCAACGGTGAACGGCAGGTCTACCGTTTGAAGGATGCCGCTCGTGACCCGCTTATACCACTCTGCAGTGATATTCAGCCGGTTATTTAGCATCATGGCGTCAAAGCCGATATTGATGGTGGAAGCTACCTCCCAAGAGAGCCCCGGATTAGGGAAATCGTTCACGACAGCGCCCAAGTTCATATTGCCGATGGCATCGCCATTGGCAGATCCCCACCGGTACGTCGTCGAGCCCGTATTAACCCGCGAGAGGAACGCGTAACGGCCTACTGCCGCTTCGTCGTTACCGGCTTGACCCCACCCACCGTGCAGTTTCAGGTCATTGACAAAGTCCACGTTGAAGAAGGGCTCGCTGCTGATTCGCCAAGCACCGGAAACGGCGAAGAACTTACCCCAACGATACTCTTTCGCGAAACCGTTACTCGCATCGCGGCGCAATGAGAGGTCGAGGTAGTAGCGGGAATCATAGTGATAACTCGCACGACCGACCATGCCGAACCAGAAGCGATGGTTCCAGCTATAAATAGAGTTATTATTAGCCAAATCACCGCCATATCCGGTGTAACGAGGGTTCTCAATGATGTTCGTGAGGTTTCCACTACTTACATTAATCCATTCCCGGCGGTGCCTTTGGTCTTGTACGCCTACCACCAGGTTTAAGTTGTGCTTATTAGCAAAAACCCGATCATACGTTGCCATAAAATCCGACTGGTAATTGAACGAGTTGTTGATCCGGTGTTCCATGCTTCCAAGCGTATTAGGCGCACTGGGGTTTACCAACCGTGGATCCTGGCCAACGGGCGAAAAATAATTTCTAATGGTATACTCGTC
>CAYUIZ010000075.1:12596-15718 GCA_964444885.1 uncultured Sphingobacteriaceae bacterium
GGATTGTAGCTCGTCAACCGCACGGCATCATTTTGTTCATCGCGGCCGTACAGATTCCGCTCGATCGTCACGTCCGGATTACGGTTATTTTGATACATTTCCTGAACGAATTGCACGTACTGGTCGGTGGTCAGCATGGAGAAAGTCGGCATGTTCTGGATACCCATATTGGCGTCGAGCTCAATAACCGGACGCTCTGACTTGCCTCGTTTGGTCGTAATCAGCACTACCCCGTTGGCCGCACGGCTACCATAAATGGCCGCCGCCGATGCATCCTTCAACACCGAAATGGATTCGATGTCATTGGCGTTGATCAAGTTGAAGATGTTGGGTGGGGTACGAAGCCGGCTCGAACCGATGACGTCTTCGTTACCGTCGCGGGGTGGCTCGAATACTTGGCCGTCCACCACGTACAACGGTTGCGAAGCGCCATTCCACGTGCCCACACCGCGAATAAATATCTGCGGGGCGTCGTTGGGGTTACCGCTGAGGTTGGTCACCCGCACGCCCGTGGTATGCCCTTGGAGTGCAAATTGGGGTGAGGCCTGCGCAATGCGTCCAATGTCAGCCGCACCTACGGTCGAAATTGACCCGGTCAAATCCTTTTTGAGACGCTCACCGAAACCGACGACGACAACTTCGTCCAGCGCGCTAAACGAGGGGATCATGGTCACGTCAACGCGGCTTTGGTTCGGGCCGACGGCGACTTGCTGCGTTTCGAAACCCAGCAGGTTGAAAGCAAGCACGCCATTGGCGGCGGGAATGGAGAAACTGAAATTCCCGTTGGCGTCCGTGGAGGTAACGAGCGTGGAATTGATCAGCCGGACAGTCACGCCTTCCAGCCGTTCACCGGCTTGGCTGCTGACCTGGCCCACCACTTCCCGCTGCTGCAGCGCCGTGGCTTCCGTAGCTGGATCCGTCTTTTTGGCTATGATGACATACTTATCGCGAATGACATAATCCAGGGGCAGATCACCGAAACACAGTTCGAGCACTTCATCCAGATCAGCGTTGGTTGCCTTTACTGAAATGCGTGGCGTATTGGTGAGCGCTTGGGCATCATATAAGAAATTGTAGCCGCTTTGGCGCCGGATCTCTTTGATGACGGTGGCGACCGAAACACTGTTTCGATTAATCGTTACTTTTTGGCCGAATGCGAACACACTTACGTGCATGCCGATCATCAGCAGTATAGTACATAGTCGCATGAGCAAAGGTTTGCATAAATTGGTTGGCGTATATACATGCCAATTTGCTGTATATTTTTTATACATTTGCTTTTAGGTTTAATACAATTGGTAACTCGGTTTATTGAACTTGGCGACAACCGTTCTAAACGGTTGCGCACGAAAGGTGGTAAACGGTGCAACGTTGACCGCCTTTTTTTATTGCTTACTTCGTGATGATAATGGTACCTCCTTTCATTTCATATCGTAGTAATCCGGTGTCCTTTAATGCTTCCATAAGATCTGCTACCTTGTCTAGGCGTGGTATGCTCCCCCCGATTCGCTTGCCCGCCATGCCGTCTTTGTACTCCACTTCGACGTTATACCAGCGGCTCACTTTCTTCATCACTTCGCTGATCTCCTCATTGTTAAATACAAACAAATGGTCTTTCCAAGACACAAAATCTTCCGGATCGACCGATTTGACAGTATAATTCGCACGGCCGCTGTACGAGCTTACCTGCTGTCCGGGCCGAAGCACGACGCTTTCGAGTTCGTTACCCTCTGCCGGATTCTCCTGGAATGACACGCTCACCTGCCCCGAAACGAGGGTAGTGTGGGCAAATGCGTCATCGGCGTATGCGCTCACGTTGAATGAGGTGCCTAGCACCTCAATGCGCTGCTGTGCCGTTGTGACGACGAAGGGCCAGTCAGTGGCATTCGTCACGTCAAAATAAGCCTCCCCGGCGATTTCCACCTCGCGGCGCTCGCGACTAAACCGCACTGGATATGTTACCGACGACGCCGCGTTCAGCCACAGCCTGCTCCCGTCGGGTAGTATAATTTGGTACTGCCGGCCTTTCGGAATATCGATGGTGTTGGTAGCGACCTCCTCCGTGTTCGGGATATCGCCGACGACGTACGACAGAACGTCCCCGTCAAGGGTGATTTCTACCCCGCCGTCGATGGCGAGTTGCCCGTTCTCCACTGTGTCCAGATCCACCACGCGTCCGTCAGCCAGGCGCAATAACGGTCTATCAGAGGGCGCTGACGTGACCGTGCGCGTCACGACAACAGGTTCGCCGCTACTGTCGTACCGGCTGCCCCACCGGTCCGCCAGCCACACGCCTAATACGGATAATAGCAACGCAGCGGCCACACCGCGCAGCCAACGGCGGTTATGCCCAGGCTTTTGCCGCGTAAAACCGCGGTCGCTGATAATCCGCTGATATAAATCTTCGGCGTTTACCTGCTGGGAACTGTCCACGTCGGTCTTTTCCAGTACATCGGCCAAAAGCTCGTGCATACTCTCTTGCTCTTCTCCTTGCGCGACGTAATCCAGAAATTCATCGAGCTCCGCTTCGGTCATCGTGTCGGCCAAATATTTGATCAAGAGTACCTGTAACCTGTCTTTGTTCATTCAGATGCTAATTTAGGTATCGCACAATCCATAGCGCGGATAGCTTTTGCGATTCGCCGCATGCCCTTGCCTTCCTCACAGGTAGCTGACGCGGCGTTTAATAAGTAATACGAACCTCGGCGCTAATCGGGTAGTGGAATGGTAAAAAAAATAAAAAAATCTGTGTAAACTGCGCGGGGCCGGAGTTAGCCCGCTAATAGAAACAATAAGTACAAGTAACCAATATCGTACTTTTTGAGATGCTCTTTTACAATTTTGAGCGCATTCACCAAGTGGTATTTGACGGTGTGTTTGGAGATACGCAAGCGTTCTGCGATCTCTTCGTAAGACAAGCCCTCGTACCGGCTCAACCGGAACACTTCTTGCTGCTGCTCAGTGAGCTTACTAAGGGCTTCTTCCGTCACTTTGGCGAGATCGTTGGACAAGATATGTTCCTCCGTTTCGTTCGACACCATGCTCATGTAGCGCACAACGTCCTCGCGAAAGCGGGCAGAAACGGCTTGCTTGCGCCATGAATCAATGAGCACCCGTCGCGC
>CAYUIZ010000076.1:0-15495 GCA_964444885.1 uncultured Sphingobacteriaceae bacterium
GGAATTGTCGATGGGAATGAGCGGGGATTTGGAAGTGGCGATCGAGGAGGGAGCTACCCTGATTCGTGTAGGAACCGCCATCTTCGGAGAGCGGGCGCATCCCGATAGTTACTATTGGCCAGAAAAGCCATCGCAGGGTTAGGAATTGCGTGTTCGTTCGGTACTGCCTGCCGAATAAAATACCTTACGGCCCCTGCCATTCATCTAGGCCGTATCGCGCAATAATTTTAGCCCGTCAGGTGATTAACGAGTGCGATCCTTTCGTGTAATTACGCTCGCCTTCCGATTCTTCTTTGCGTGAAATCCACGACTCAAAAGCCGCTTTCTCAGCGACAAATCCCTTCGATCGCGTCATTTCTGGCCGAAATGTAACAAGGAAACATCTTTTTGAAACAATTGGCTGCTGCGAATAGGAGATCGTCTATATAGTTTTGCGCCTATCGTTGTCGCATGGTGGCGATATAAACCAATTTTAAGCTTCAGAATTATGACCGTAAACAAAACCTGCAACCCGCCATCAGCGGCGCCCACCTCTTCGGCAGCCCGCGCGTCGGGCCATTGCAACTTGTCGAATCAGGTAACCTCTTCACCGGGATGGCGGAAAGCATGGCGCTATGCGGGGCGTGCGTTGTTGGGCCTATGGTTAGTGGCAGGAATTTTCGGATGCAGCAATACCCGGAAGGGCAAGCCTCGCGTTTTGGTATTCAGTAAGACGGCTACGTTTTTTCACGAGTCTATTCCGGCAGGAAACAAGGCGCTGATCAAACTTGGCGCTGAAAATGGGTTTGATGTAGACACGACGACCAATGCGGCATGGTTTAACGACGATTCGCTGAAGAACTATGCTGCGGTAGTTTTTCTGAGCACAACGGGGGATGTGCTTAACCATCACCAAGAAGTGGCCTTTGAGCGTTATATACAAGCCGGAGGGGGCTATGTGGGCATACACGCCGCATCAGACTGTGAATATGACTGGGGCTGGTACGGACGCTTGGCGGGCGCTTATTTTAAAAACCACCCGCACCCACAGCCTGCCACGTTCCACGTAGTGGACTCGATGCACCCCGCCACGCAGGGCCTTCCGTCCACCTTTGAATATGATGACGAATGGTACAACTTCACGAATTTGAACCCGGATATTAACGTGCTGATCACGATTGATGAGTCGTCCTATCGTGGGGGACAGCACGGGGAAATCCATCCGATGGCATGGTATCACGACTACGATGGGGGCCGCGCATTTTTTTCGGCATTCGGCCATTCTGACGAGTCGTTTTCCGACTCGCTCCACCTCAAGCATTTTCTGGGTGGGATCAAATACGCGATTGGCGACAACAAAAAGCTGGATTACCGCAAGGCAAAAAGCCAGCCCGTGCCCGAAAGACAGCGTTTTGTGAAGACCCAGTTGCTTAGCGGGCAACTCTATGAGCCTACGGAAATGGCCATCCTGCCTAACATGGATATCCTAATTGCCCAGCGCCGTGGCGAACTGATGCTGTTCGACCGGGCGCAGGGATCGCTCAAGCAGGTTGGGTTGCTCGATGTGTACCATCAAACCGGTATTCCGGGCGTGAATGCTGAAGACGGCTTCTTGGGGCTTGCGCTGGATCCGGATTACGAGAATAACCACTATATCTATGCGTTTTACAGCCCGATTGATACCACTACGAACCGGCTCTCGCGCTTTGTGTACGACGCGGCGACAGCGCAGCTGGACTTGGCGTCCGAAAAGATTGTTCTGGAATTTTATTCCCAACGGGGCATCTGTTGCCACACGGGAGGCTCCATAGCCTTTGGGCCAGATGGCCTTTTGTATCTGTCTACGGGCGACAATACAACGCCATTCGACCAACCCGCTCCCTCCGTTTATAAGAATAGCGGATTTTCGCCGATGGACGGACGGACCGGCTTTGCGCAGTACGATGCCCGGCGGTCCTCGGCAAACACAAACGACCTTCGTGGAAAAATCCTGCGAATTCAGGTATTGCCGGATGGAAGCTATAGCATACCCAATGGCAATCTATTTCCGGCAGGCACGGAAGGGACGCGCGCGGAAATCTATGTGATGGGAAACCGGAATCCGTACCGTATTTCGGTCGATCAGAAAAACAGCAATCTCTATTGGGGTGATATTGGTCCGGACGCTAACGACGATGCCTGGCGTACGCGCGGCCCGCGCGGCTACGATGAAGTAAACCAGGCGCGCGAAGCGGGATTTTTCGGATGGCCGCTATTTATCGGCGACAACTACCCGTACCGAGAGTTTGATTACGCGACCGGCAGATCCGGTGAACTGTTTAACGCCGAAGCTCCGGTAAACAATTCGCCGAATAACACCGGGCTGGAGCAGCTGCCGCCGGCGCGGCCTGCCTTTATTTGGTACCCGTATGCCGAGTCGCCCCGCTTTCCGCAGATGGGCACGGGCGGCCGAAATGCGATGGCCGGCCCCGTCTATTATGCCGATCGATATCCCAAAGAGACGCGATATCCAGATTATTACGACGGGAAACTCATGATCTACGAGTGGATCAGAGGCTGGGTTAAAGCAGTGACAATGCTTCCGAACGGCGATTTCGATAAAATGGAGCCGTTTCTGGAAGGTGAAACATTTGCGTCGCCCATTGATATGGAGGTGGGGAAAGACGGCCGACTCTATGTGCTGGAATACGGAAAAGGCTGGTATTCCGTAAACGAGGATGCCGGAATAGCGCGGATAGACTATGTCAGTGGCAACGTACCGCCTGAGGTAGGCGCGATAACCGTCGAGAAAGCGAACGGAGAAACACCGTTTCAAGTGAGCGCTGTGGTAGAAGCCAGTGACTATGAGGGCGACGAATTATCGTATTCTTGGCAGATTGACGGCAAAACTATCGAAACTTCCGAGCCAAAGCTGGATTACACGCTCGACCGAAAGGGTGAATTTTCCATCCAGGTCGCCGTGTCAGACGCCCATGCAACGGCAACGAGCAGGCCTGTAACGGTGTATGCGGGCAATGATAATCCGACGGTCGATATCACGCTGGCCAATCAATCGGGTTTTTATGAATCCGGCGAAACCGTTGCTTATGAGATCAAGGTTGATGATGGCGGCCGGCCCGTCGACTGGACGAATTTGGTGGTTTCGGTCGATTATATCAGCGAAGCGGATGTCACGGCCGAGAATACCGGGCACCAGCGGGTGTCGGACGTCATTATGGGGCGAAGCCTGATGCTGGCGTCGGATTGCCAATCCTGCCATCAAGTGAACACCGCGAGTGCAGGGCCGGCATATATGCAGATCGCAAACCGCTATAAGAGTGATTTTAATGGGATGCGCGGTCTCGCCGACAAAATTCTCAACGGCACGAGCGGCGTGTGGGGGGATGTGCCGATGGCAGCCCACCCGGAAATGAAAGCAGAGGAGGCACGCTTGATTGTCCGCTGGATTATGTCGCTCGCGGGCGACGCCCAAACTGGCAGTTCGCTGCCGCCCAAAGGCACGGTAACCGCCAAGCGCCCCGAGGCTAACAACGCGCCCTCGGTGCTGCGGATTTCTGCGGAATATACGAACAGCCCTGGCGTGGGAGTCAAACCACTATCTGGATCGCAGGCCGTTACGTTAAAACCGAAGCCCAACTAGTACCGGAGGCATTTTGATTGTCCCGCTGTTGGATTTTCTCATTAATATGGTATATTTGTTATCCAGCGCTTAGCTATGAGAGCGTTGGGCAAACCAAAATTATAAATCTTAAAAGCAACTGTGAGGTTCACTACCTACGTCAGGATCGCTGTTCAGCTGGCACTTTATTTTGCTTTTTCTGTTGAAAGTTACGCGCAAACGGGAAAGCTTTTTACGGTTGATTCAGATTTGTCCAGCAGCTTGGTTACCGATATCCACCAAGATAGGCGGGGCTATGTATGGATTGCTACGGAGGACGGTTTAAATAAGTACGACGGGATCAAGTTTACGATCTTTCGACAAAACCAGCAAGTCAAGAATTCCATCCTCCACAACATCGTGCGGGTTCTGACCGAAGACGATGCCGGCAGAATGTATATCGGATACATCAACGGATTGCAGTATTTCGAGCCTGCAACGGCTGATTTTCATACCATTCCTTTTGTTTTGAACGAAGGCGTCATCGTGGATGCGCATGTCAAGTCGGTCTTCCAACGGCGCAATGGGCAGATCCTGGTAGGAACCTCGGGATTCGGCTTGTTTGAAGTGCTGAACGAGGATGGACGCCTTTTTTGCCGCGAGATGGCCGATGAGGTGCCAAGCGAGATGATCGAGTCGATTTTCGAAGATTCAAAAGGCAGGCTGTGGGTAGCTACCGAAAATGCAGGCCTATTTCAAATAGACGGCGGCCAGTTGCGCAACCACCTCGTATTTAAAGGGGAAAAGATCGTCATAGCCAATATGGCCGAAGACCAGCACGGCGCGCTTTGGTTTGGAAGCATCAACCAAGGGCTATTCAAGTACGTGGACGCCACCGATACTTTCGAGAGATTTCAGGATCAAGACCCCGCTGTGTTGCCCGTAATGGATGTCCTGGTCACGTCGGGCAACGAGGTGTATGTAGCAACAGACGGCAGAGGCATCAAATCCGTGGATCCCGAGGCAGGCGCACTGGTCGATCTGGATATTTCGGTTCCCATGTTTAGCTTGTCGAAAGCCAAGATGCATAGCATGCTGGAAGACAGCGATGGCAACCTTTGGATGGGGGTATATCAGAAAGGCGTGTTTATGTTGCCTGCGCACCGCCACCGCTTCGGTTATATGGGCTACAAGTCTGTCAACCGGAATTTCATTGGCAGTAACTGCGTCATGGCGGTCTATGAAGATCGCAGCGGCAAGGTGTGGGTAGGAACGGACAATGACGGGCTATACCGGCTCGATTCCAAGTTATCAAGCAGCACCCATTTTGGTGGTAAAGGTGCGCCGGGCACTGTGATGACCGTTTTTGAGGATGTGAGCGAAAACCTTTGGGTGGGCTCATACTTGGATGGGCTGATGCTTTTCGACCGGGAGACGGAAACCTTCAAGCAACCTATCGCCTTGATCGATAAAAATGGCGCGAAGGTGCAGCGGGTGTTTCATATCGCCGAAGACGCGCAACAGCAGCTGTGGGTAGCCTCCATGGGCTCTGGGCTGTTTCGGATCAATCCGAAAACGCATGAGGTAAAGCGGTACAACGCAAAGGAAAAGTCTAAACTGAAGCCGCAGAGCAATACGTTGCCCAACGACTGGATAAATTGTGTGCTTGTATCGGGAAGCCGCGTCTATTTTGGAACCTATGACGGCCTGGGATGCCTAGATTTAGAAACCGGGGATTTTGTGTCCGTCTTTGGCAGAAACCGGCTGTTTGTCGATGAGGTTATTTACTCGCTTTATGACGATAAGCAAGGCAATCTGTGGGTAGGCACCTCTACCGGATTGAAAATGCTGAATATGGCTTCGCTTGACATCTCATCCTACGATATTGCTGCGGGACTGCCCAGCAATACCGTCTGGTCTATTGAGGGAGATTCGGCAGGCTATATTTGGTTGAGTACCAACCGCGGTGTGGCGCGAATGGACGTACAGCAGAAGAAATTTCTGAATTTCCACGCTGGCGACGGGCTGCAAGGCGACGAGTTTATGCGGGGCGTGTCTATGACGCGGTCGGACGGGGCGCTTTTATTCGGAGGGCTGCACGGCGTCAGCTATTTCGATCCCGACGGCATTCAAGTGCTTCAGAAAAAATTGTCCTTGCACGTTGTTGACTTCTACTTGCACAACAAGCCGGTAAGCACGGAAACCCAATCCGGTCCGTTTGCGATTATCGATACGACATTGCACGAGGCGACTGTATTCCAACTAGCCTACCACGATAATTCCTTCGCCATCGAATTTTCAACGATGGATTTTTCCGACTCCGAACGCGTCATGTTCCAATATTCGATGAATGGTAACGAGTGGGTGCACCTACGGCCTTCATACAACCGAATAGCGTTCGAAAACTTACCGCACGGCACGCATCGGCTGCAGGTACGTGCCGTAGCGGCCAATGCAGTTTCAGACATCAAGGAGATTGTTTTCGTCGTCCATCCGGTTTGGTTTTTGTCGCCAACGGCAAAAGTACTTTACCTGTTGGCCGCGGTATTGCTCATCGCCGCGGTGATCAAAGTGGCAAAAAACCGTAAACGCATTCGCAAGCAAATGCGTGCTCAGCGCCGCCGCGATGAAATTAGCGACGCCAAGTTGCAATTGTTCGTGAGTTTGGCGCATGAGATCCGGACGCCTCTGACGCTGATCGACAGCCCGCTGAAGAAGCTGATGAAGATGAACCCCGGCCGTTCGCAAGACCATCTTTACCGCATCATGGACCGGAATGTCCATCGGATGCTGGATTTGGTCAACCAGATGATGGACGTGCAGAAGATCGAGAAGGGGATGATGAAACTCCACTACGACCGCGTGGATATGGTCTCGTATACCAAAGAATTGTGCGCCCTTTTCGATGAGCAGTTGTCTGCGAAAAACATTCGCTTAACGCTTGATTTGCCCACGAACGGCTGCTGGGCGGTAATCGATCCGGTCAATTTCGATAAGGTGCTGGTGAACGTGCTTTCAAACGCTTGCCGGTTTACCCCGACGGGCGGATGGATTGACGTGACGCTCCGCATGACCGAGGGCAAGGGAGGACGCATGACACTTTCCGTGGCGGATTCGGGCCAGCAGATCGAGGAAAAGGAGCTCGAGCGTATTTTCGAGTGCTTCCACCAATCGGACAATTCGCGAAACCATAGCAGCGGCACGGGTATCGGGCTTTATCTCGCCAAGCAATTGATGGTATTGCACGGCGGGAAGATTTATGCCGAAAACTTGCCGGAGGGTGGATGCCGGTTCGTTATGACGCTGCCCGTGAAAGGCCCTAAAGGCGCCAAAGCAAGCAAGGAGCCGAGTGGACGCAAGCGCTTAACGATTAGAAAAACGCCGGTTCCAACACTCAAAGTGGTTTCACCCGTCCAGAAACAGCTTAAAAATGTCGTAGTCGTTGATGACGATTTTGATATCTTAAGTTATCTGGATGGCGAACTCAGACCCTTTTTTAACGTCACGACCTTCTCGGACGGAGAAGCGGCTTTCAAGCACGTACTCGCTGATCCGCCCGATGTGATTGTAAGCGACGTGATGATGCCCGTTATGGATGGATTTTCACTGTGCAGCAAGATCCGGAGCACACCCCATGTCAATTATATTCCGGTTGTCTTACTCACGGCCAAGACCGATGAAGCCGGTAACATGGACGGCTTTGAATGCGGGGCCGATGCGTACATTACCAAGCCGTTTAGTGTCGACGTGCTGCTGAAGACCATCGAAGGGATCATCAAGAACAGGGACCTTATACGCAAAAGCGAGCGTGGGCAACATTTCCAAAAGGAGTACATTTCCAACGTGTCTATAAAAAGTTCGGACGAAAAATTACTAGAAAAGGTACATCACTTCATCGGGCGGAATATCGACAATCCCTTGTTGAGCGTGGAGATGATCGCTTCCGAAATCGGCATCAGCCGGGTGCATCTCCATCGAAAATTGAAACAGCTCACCCACATGACAACTCGCGATCTGATCCGAAGCATCCGGCTGAAGCAAGCTGCGCAAATGATGAACAAAAGCGGGCTTTCGGTGTCAGAAATCGCTTATGCGGTCGGCTACTCGGATTTGAGTAACTTTTCAATCTCCTTTAAGCAAGCCTATGGCGTATCGCCCTCCGCGTACGCAGCCCAGAAAGCGGCCACCCGTTAAAAACCCTTTAATTCACCTTCTTTTCGTGCGTGCTACAGGTGTATCATAAACTTATCCCTATGTTACATCGTCGTACGTTACACGAATTATCGATGTACATTCGTCAATAGCCAATTATTATTTTCCTATTCGATGAACGTTCGCGATGCTTCGTAATACCAAGCTAAATAGAATTTTAAGTGCAACGATTCGCAGTGAGATTGCGGCGGTGCACATGCTCGTCCCGCCTTAGCCATGCGGTGCGTTTTTGCACGTTTTCCTTAGCCAATAAAAGCCAATCAATAAATCTAAATAACATGATGAAAAAAAATCAAATTACTGCTTTCCTCGCCTTAAGCCTTATTTTGTTGGTAGTAATGCCAACGTTGGCGCAACAGCGCGCTGTAACGGGCGTTGTGCGGGATGCGAGTACGGGCGCGCCGATTGCCGGAGCCGCCGTGCAGGTCGTGGGCACATCATTGGGCACCTCGACGGATTTTGAAGGCCGGTTCGTCCTCTCGAATGTGCCTCAGGGCGCCACCTTGGCGTTTAGCTTTCTCGGCTTCGTGTCCCAGCAGGCTGTGCCGCGAGGCACGGCCGAATTGGACATCCTGCTGCAGCCGACTATGGATCACCTGGACGAAGTGGTCGTGGTGGGCTACGGCACGCAGAAGCGCGCCACCTTGACGGGAGCCATCAGTGCGATCAAGGGTGACGAAATTGCTCAGATCCCTGCGCCAAACGTTTCGCATTCAATAGCGGGACGCTTGCCCGGCGTCAGTATGCGTCCGAACGGCGGGCAACCGGGATCGGACGATCCGAATATTCACATCCGGGGCATCGTGACGACGGGCGCCAATCAGCCGCTCGTCGTGGTTGACGGCGTGCGGCGCAACAATATCCGGCAGGTCGACCCGTCGTCGATCGAGTCCATCACCGTTTTGAAGGATGCGGCGGCCGTGGCACCGTTTGGTATCGGTGGTGCCAATGGCGTTATTCTGATTACCACCAAGAAAGGCCGTACGGGAAAACCTACCATCCACATCGGTACCTCATACGGCTTTCAGAACCCGACGTATCTGCCCGAAATGCTGAACGCACAGGATTACATGATTTTGCAGAATGAGGCATATTTTAATCAGACGCCTGATGGCACGAGTGCCCCCTTCGATGCGGATTTCGTGGCCAATTACCCTTCTTTGCACGCCGAAGATCCGGCGCGATATCCCAATTCGAATTTTCTTGATTTGTTTAACCGCAATACCCCGGTCCAAAACCACAACCTCGAGCTGAGTGGCGGCGGCGAACGCGTCACCTATCGCGCTGGGTTAGGCTACTACGACCAGCAGGGGCTGTTTGACAAGGTGAGCTACCGGCGGTACAACTATAGCGTGAACTTGGAGTCAGACGTGACACCAACAACCAAAGTAGCGCTGGGGCTTCACGGCTCGGTGGAACGCACAAACGATTTGGATGCGGATGCGCAAACATCGGGGCAGTTGTTCCGCTCATTTTACAAATACCTTCCCACGCAGAACTTGACATACCCCGGCACGAATTTCTGGGGTGAATCGTCGGCCAATACCCCGGTGGGCGTATTGCGGTCGGAGGGCTATGATCGACGGGATCTGAATACCTTGTTAGGTTCCTTTTCGGTGGAGCAAAAGATTATCGATGGGCTGAGCGCCAAGGCGGTATTCAGTTTTGACCCTACCCAGACTAACGTCAAGTCGTTTCACGTACCTTTCAAGTACCATGTGATCGACCTGAACACAACCCCGTATTCCTACACCGAAGCAGTTTCCTTGCAGGAAGGATCCGGCCGTCCGTATATCTGGCTCGGACTGGAAAATCGTCGGCGCACCAATTTTACGTACCAAGGTTATTTGAATTACGATAAGGCGTTTGGCGACCACGAGGTTTCAGGTCTGATCGTAGCAGAGGCCAGAAACTTCAACGAAAATTGGTTTACCGCCAGGCGAAACAATTTCAGCCTGCAGATCGATGAGCTTGGCTTGGGCAGTTCCAACAGGCTCGACTTCGAGAATGACGGCTTGTCATTCACAGGCAGCGAGATCGGTTATGTTTACCGCCTGGGTTACTCGTACAAGCAAAAATATATGCTGGAAGCGGCAGGCCGCTACGACGGGCATTTCTACTTTGCGCCCGGCAGCCAATGGGGGTATTTTCCGTCATTTTCCGGTGCTTGGCGACTGTCTGAGGAGTCCTTTTTTGACGGAGCTAAATCATCGTGGCTCGAGGAGTTTAAATTGCGCGGCTCTTGGGGCAAAGCGGGCATGCTGGCTGGTGAGGCATTCCAATACCTCACGGGATATAGCTTGCGGGGCAATGCCTATGCCTTCGGCAGCGGTACCTTGGTGCAGGGTTCGCGCGTGATTCGCGAGGCAAACCCGAACATTACCTGGGAGGTGTCGACAAAAACCAACATCGGTTTTGACGCCCTCCTGTGGAAAGGCAAGGTAAACCTGGAGTTTGATTACTTTACCGAACAACGTACGGGCATGCTCCTGGCACCGCAGGTGACGTTGCCTGTCGAATACGGCCTCAGCCTTTCCGAAGAGAACAAAGGGGAAATGGCTAACCGCGGCTTTGAGGTCAACGCCGGAATACGCGGTGCTGCCGGCGAAGCGCTTTGGGCCTTAAATGCCAATGCCAGTTTCGCAAGAAATAGGATGGTAGAAGTTTTTCAGACCGATGCAGAGCGCAACAGCCCTAACCGGACACGCGTGGGACGTCCGTTTGGCACGCCGTACGGGTATCAGGCGATGGGCCTTTTCACGACTGCCGACGACACCAATGGAGATGGCATTATCGATGCGGCTGATGGCTACAACATCAACCAGTTTGGTGTCTTGCGTCCGGGTGACATACGCTATGCCGACTTGAGCGGGCCCAATGGCGTGCCGGATGGCATGATTGACAGCCATGACTTGACGGTGATCGGATTTCCGGTCTACCCGGAGTGGACGTTTGGCGTGGCGCCTTCCGTTCAATGGAAGGGGATAGACGTGTCTCTGTTCTTCCAGGGTGCTGCGAATTCCAGCATCAACGTCAGGCAATTTATGACCGTTCCTTTTGAAAATAACGGCAGTAACACTGGCTACGAGTATTTTGATAACCGGTGGACGCCCGAAAACCAAAATGCTACGTACCCGAGGGCCACGCCATCGCCTCAGTCAAACAATACGCAGAACGCTGATTTCTGGTTAATGAACGCCAGTTACCTGCGGTTGAAAACACTGTCGGTCGGATACGCGTTGCCAGACCAAGCAAAGAATTTTTTGCGCGTGAGCAACGCCCGGATATACCTGCTCTCCAACAATTTGTTGACGTTTAGCAAAATCAAACATATTGACCCGGAAATGGGCTACGATGCGCGCGAAACAGCTTATCCTGTGATCAAGTCAACCACGGTGGGACTGGAGATAACCTTCTAACTTTTAATCGTAAGAAATTATGAAAACTAAGAATTTGATAGGGTGCTTAATGGTGCTGATGCTTTGGGGATGTAGTCACGAGGATTTCCTCGAAAACGCGAACAAGGCAAACCTGACCGACGAAACCCAATGGGCTACGGAAAGCAACGCGGATATTTTCCTGAATGACTGCTACAGCGAGATTCCGATGAAGTGGAACTTTCCAGAAAACCTGGATTATTATTCCGATGATTACAACATCAGCCACTACTATACCGCCTCTAACTGGCGCCAAGGGATATCCTTGGTCCCCGGTGAAAGCACAACGAACGAATGGGGAGGAACTCAAGGGCCTACCTACGGGTATACATGGGACTCTTTCTCGACCAAAATCAGAAAGCTGAACACCTTTATACAGAAGGTGACCGAGAATCGCGCTAACTTTACGGAAACGTACGTTAACCGACGCCTCGATGAAGCACGGTTTCTGCGGGCATTTTTCTACAGCGAGTATTTTATGCACGTCGGTGCACTGCCCATTATCACGGAGCCGCTCGACCGGAATACGATGACCGAAGACGAGCTCCTAAAACCCCGCGCTACGTTTGAAGAAACCGTGCAGTTCATTACCAGCGAGCTAGGCAGTATTGCGGACAACAACTATTTGTCCGTTAAATACAGCCAAGGAGACGGGAATGCCGGCAGGGCCACGTTAGGGGCGGCGCTGGCGCTGAAAGGGTGGATCGAGCTGTTTGCTGCGAGTCCGCTGTTTAATACGGCCACACCGTATTTGCCCGATCCGCATAAAAGCGTGCATTACGGCAACCATGATCCTAACCGCTGGGCCACGGCGGCCGAGACCAACCGCAGGTTTATCCAGCAATATGGCAATAGCGGGCCGTATGGCCTCTTTCCAGATCTCCCCAATTTCTGGCGTGTGGCCAATGAGTACAACGAGGAAGTCATTTGGGATCGGCAAGTTGTGGCGAATGTGCCAGGCCTAGGCTCTAATTATGAGCGTAGAGGCGGACCCACCTACGTGCTTGGCGAATACCTGACCTGGGGCAATTACAATCCGACGCAGGAAATCGTCGATCAATTCAGCATGGCAAACGGAAAACCGATTACGGATATGGACTCGGGCTACGATCCGCAAAATCCATACGTCAACCGCGAGAAGCGCTTTTACGACTTTATCGTTTACGATGGCGCGCCATACAAATTGGACTGGATGCCTGAAGAAGACATCATTTATACCCGCGTAGACTTGACCTTGGCAAATCCCGATCGCTCCAATCAAATCGATCTGGCTGGTACGAACGATATCGGCGACTCCGGCTACTACCAGAAGAAAAAACTGAATCCAGACGCGCCTCCGGGCGACGATATGAGCGGACAGAACTATGTGTTTTACCGCTATGCCGAAGTGTTGCTGAATTATGCCGAAGCACAAAACGAGTTTGCAGGGCCAGATCAATCGGTCTATGATGCCGTGAATCAGGTCCGGGCGCGTTCCGAGTTAGCAGGGTTGCCAGCAGGCCTCTCCAAAGACCAGATGCGGACGGCGATATACCGCGAAAGGCGCGTTGAGCTGAGTTTTGAAAATAAGCGTTATTTTGATATCAAGCGTCTGGCACAAGGCCCCCAAACCATGGGTACGCCCAGGCATAATATGGTTATTCGCAATTCCGTGCCGGCTAACAATTCAGGCGTTTGGATATACAGCGTAGAGGTAGAACGGAAATACACGGTCAAATTCGAACCGAAGCAATACATGAGCCCCATTCCGCAGAACGTGATCGACCAGAATCCGAAAATTTCTCAAAACCCCGGTTACTAACAGAGATTAAATTAAATTTACAGAACCATGAAGTTAAAACACTTATTTCCCACCGCTGCGTTTATTTTGGTAGCAATGTTCTCGTTTGGGCAATCCAGCCAGCCCGCGGTGAAGGAGGATTTCAAACCGTCTGTGTTGAATCAGCCCGGCCAGGAATATCCGCAGGTGAACTCCCAGGGCTATGCGCGGTTTAGGGTACGTGCTCCGCACGCCGACACTGTGCGTGTCAGCTTGGGCTTGGGAGGGCGCGGCGGGACGCTGTTGACAAAGGGTGCCGACGGCTTTTTTATCGGAACGACTGAAGGCCCCATGGACGAGGGCTTCCATTACTATCGGCTGACGGTTGATGGTGCCACGTTCAACGACCCCGGCACACTAAACTATTACGGGTCTATTCGGTGGGAGAGTGGCATCGAAATACCAGCCCATGATGAGGATATATATGCGCTGAAGGATGTGCCGCACGGCCATGTGCAGCAGGTGTTATTTCCTTCGCCCAGTACGCTGACTTCGCGCCGGGCATTTGTATACACGCCGCCGGGTTATGAAAACGGTTCGGATCGTTATCCTGTATTGTACCTGCAGCACGGCTGGGGAGAGGATGAGACTGCGTGGACCAACCAAGGTAGGGCGCACTTGATCATGGATAATCTGATCGCATCAGGCAAGATCAAGCCGTTCATTATCGTGATGACCTACGGGATGACTAATGACACGCGGTTTGGCCGCATTCGGGATTTCCGTATCGAGCCGTTTCAGTCCGTCCTTGTGGATGAGCTTATTCCGTATGTGGACAGCCATTTTCGTACACTTACCGATCGTGACAACCGCGCAATGGCGGGCCTTTCTATGGGAGGCATGGAAACGCGCATGATCACGCTCGCCAATCCGGAGGTTTTCGGGTATTACGGCTTGATGAGCGGCGGCGTGTACGCGGCAGAGGATCTTGCGGGCGGCATGAAACCCAATTTAGTCTTTATCGGCACGGGTAGCAAAGAAAACCCAGACCAAGTGAAAGCTGCTGTCGAATCATTAAAAGCAGCAGGCTTCAACGCTGTTTCTTATGTCTCCCAGGGAACTGCCCACGAGTTTCAGACTTGGCGCCGATGCCTCTACGAGATGGCACCGCTGTTGTTCCGGTAGGCGCTATGAAATCGGCGTAAAAAAGCAAAACCTGTTGGTCATTGATCAACAGGTTTTTTTATTCGAAAATGTTTGGGATGCTAACGGATCGCCTTGGGGTTCAGCGATCATTACGCTAGGGCTTGATAAATACCGGCGCGCCGGTTAGTGCCACGGTACCTGTGACGTTCGATGACTTGTTCTCCCAATCGACGCGTGTGGCCTGGGCTATGTTGAACGTCGCGGGAAAGCGGTATTCTGCCACAGCCTGTTCGGATGCCCCTTCGGTCTTCGCCCAAAGCACGTAAACATAATCTTTGTCGCTTACTGAATAAAATGCGCCGCCGCCAATACCGTCGGGCAGTTGCAGGCGTGCCGTGGCTGCGGGGTCATGCTGCCGCTCACTCAGTTGCTGGCTGACCGTGCGCCAAGCCACCCCTCCGGGTGTGATTTTGGCGTTGTAAGGAGTACTATTGATGTGCTCGTAAAAGCCCATAGCGTGGTAGGGATTGCTGATTTGGTCAATCGAGCCATTCTCTGACGGTCCGTAAACATAGAGTGCGCTGATGCCGGCTTGCTGTGCTCGGACTGCTGCTTTGATCAGAAAATTGCGTTGTACATCATCGCCGCCTAGGTACCCGTCTACAGCCCGGCGGGGAATGTTGCTTTCGGTGACGATAAACGGCTTTTCGGGGTGAGTTGTCCCATCGTAGCCGTATTTATCCAAAACGGCTTGGAAAGCGTCTTTATGGTTCACGACGGCGTCTGCGGCCGCATCAGAATGCGGGTTGCTACCAACATAATACATGGGGTAAACGTGGTAGCTCAAGCAGTCGAACCATTCACCGCCTTTCTGGGGATAGTCGGTTGTTACTTGGCCGCCGTTTGGATTATCCGTGTTGCGCAACACAGCATCTAGGAATCTCGGGTAGCCCAGTCCGCCTACGCAGACCAGCCCGTCATCATCCAATAGCTCGACAATTTCGTGCGTGATGCGTAGCATCCGCACATACGATTGGATCGGTGCGTGGAAGTTAGTCAGGTGGCAAGGGTTGGGGTCAACCGTGTCCCAAGTCTGGCTGGCCTGCCAATTGTTGGTGTAGTCCGGCTCGTTCCATACTTCCCCATATTTGACATAGGGACCATAGGTTTTTACAACATTATACACGTAGTTGGCATAATAGTTATTGGGATTGACCACGCCGGGTGACAACCAGATAGGCTCGTACAGATGAGCGAAGGTCTGCGACTGCACGCCATTACAATACTGGATTTGTTCGCGGTGGGCATCCGCCGGGCCATTGAGGAAGATCGTGTGGTCTTTGCCTCCCAGCTGCCGATACGTT